>NZ_OY763931.1:1307500-1522158 GCF_963667685.1 Maridesulfovibrio sp.
TATTTATGCAGTTCAGGAACAGTTTCTATGATTGCTGCTGGATTGGTCATTGATTAATCCTCCCGGCTTCAATTCCTTTAATTATTAAGCATGAAATCTGTACAACTCATGCATCATGATTTTAAGAATACACATATGTTCTTCTTCTGAAATATTTGCGCCCATCATGCGAACACCCAAAAACATTGAGTAGCTGATTTTAGAAAGCAGGGCTGCACGCTCCATATCGCCGCTTACCTCTGCAAAAATAGAATGCAAATATTCAATTCGCATACTGTCTACCCGTTCAATAAACTTCTGTGCGAACGGATCACGTAAAGCCCACGCCCTAATGCTGGTCTCAGTTCCTGAAGGCAACTTGTGTGAACTCTCAACTACAAGATTGAAGCGCTCAATTGCGTCAGCACCCTTATCCGCAGCTTCTATGCTGGCAAGCGTACCTCCTTCTACCCAATGTTCGAGCATACGCTCCAGAAACTCCGCCCTGTTTTTAAAATGATGATAAAAAGACCCCTTGGTCACCCCAAGCTTGCGGCAAAGATTATCAATGGTCAGCTGCTGCACACTCTCGGTCTCCAGCAGTTTCAATGCCGCATCCAATAAATCTTCCGCTGAATTCCGTGCTTCTTTCTTCACTTACATTGCACCCTCTTCTCTAATTATTAGATACCATACCGTATGGTATGTATAAATTAGATAAAAAATAATACATTGTCAAGAATACAAAAAAGAGCCGCCTGCGGGCAACCACAGACGGCTCTTCCAACCTCGAAGTGATGAAATACTTTCTAGTTGTGTGCTCTTACCCTTTTAGGGTGACATGCGTTGTTAGCACAAGGAGCAACAGCGAGATCAGTCACGCCTTCCTTGTTGAGCTTAACATGGCAACCACGACAGCTGATGTCGCTTTTAAGAGTATGGAAAGCCTTAAAGTAAGAGTGGGGAGCAGCTTTTTGTTTCAGGTTGTCGTGACAACCAGCGGCAGCACAGCTCTTGACGGGGGTTTTGCCATCCCAAGTGTGATGACACTTACCACAGTTAACATCCTGATGGTCGAAGTGGGAAAACTTAACCGGAGTGAAACGGGTCTGGTTAAGGACTTCAGGACGCTTGAACTGGAGGTTGACGGGGAAACTTACAACCAGATCTTCGGAAACAATTTCAACTTTTTTGTCACCAGAGATGCTTGCAATCTCCTCACTAAGATTGCTGGTCGCAGTTGAATACATAATTACGAGGACGGCAAAGAGAACAGCCGCCCCAACATACAGAAAATTCGTCTTCATTCTAATCCTCCTCATGAAAGTCGTATTTACCTACTCAAATTCAGGGATTATTTCAATAAAAATGCGTAGATGTATCTAGTCTGCAACGCCTTAAAACAAGGGTTTTGAGCTCTACACAACAGACATTGAGAAAATTTTCACACAAAATCATCTACTGCAAAACTAAGTCAAACAGTTATTAATTAAATGCAGTAACAAAGATGAACATGATCGAATACAACTCAACGGGCTGGAGTTATATTCAGTAAATCAAGTTTCAGTATATTTTACACTGATTGATAAAGCACATTCACACAAAAAGATGTTCTTTATTTAAAATCAGAATTTAAAAAAAGTTCACATTTTTTCTATAATGACATATTCTCGTTCATATCCCTGATTATAACCCTCCGCTGTCGAGCATTTATGCCATGCATTATATTCAAAACAACAAAGAGCCTCTCTCTGCATTACAGAAAGAGGCTCACAAAAATGTAATTTGTCTGAAAATAAAAAACCTGCCAATTACTCCCGAACACCGGCCATGAGCAGGCCGATATTATCAACCTTGGATTTATCCTTTACGGAAAATTCGTCCATTATCTGTCCGCAGTACATTACCGCAACACGGTCAGCCAATTGCAGGGCCTCCCCGAGGTCACCGGTAATCAACAGAACCCCGGCAATCTCTCGAGCCTTCAGCAAGCGATTCCAAACTTCCTCTGTAGCAGAAATATCCAAGCCCTGTGTAGGCTGTTCGGCCACAATTAGATGAGGTTGGCGGTAAAGTTCTCTGGCCAGAACCATCTTCTGAAGGTTACCACCAGAGAGTTGCCATGCAAGAGCGTGAATCCGACCGGGTCGCACGTCATATTCTTCCACAAGCTCTTTAGCAACTTTCGAAGCTTTTTCATGCTGAAGTATAGGACCGGCTGAAAATCCCTGACGTGTTGTCAAAAGCAGGTTGTCCACAAGGTCCAGATTACGGGCAGTGGCAAGATCAAGGCGGTCTTCAGGAATGTAGGACATTGAGTTATTCCAGGTCATATCCGCAAAGAACTTACGCCACGGCTTCCCCATAATGAAAATTGTATCCTTGGGCGGCTTACGCATTCCGCAAACGCCCTCCACCAATTCCTGCTGCCCGTTACCGGCCACACCAACGATTGCGACAACCTCACCTTTATGAACATCAAGGCTGATATCTCGCAAGCCGATTCCAGTCATATTCTTGACTTCCAGAACCTTCTCACCGACTTCAACCTCTTCCTTGTCCACCTCAAGAATAACTTCCTTACCGACCATGCGGCAGGCCAGATCAGCCTTTGAAGTAATTTTCTCACGGGGAACTTCGGCATCGATATTACCACGGCGCAGAATTGCGACTTCATCGGCAATTGCCAGAACTTCCTCCAGCTTATGGCTGATGAAGACCACGGACTTGCCCTGGCGGGTCATAGCCCAAAGCGCTTCAAAAAGCCTGAAAGCCTCGCGGGGAGTAAGAACAGCTGTTGGTTCATCAAAAATGAGCACTCTGCTCTCACGGTAAAGAAGCTTGAGAATCTCGACGCGCTGTTTTTCACCCATGGAAAGAGTTGAGACTTTGGCGGAAGGATCAATCTCCAGCTCATAATCTTCAGCAAGCTTACGCACCCGCTCTTCCATCTCTCTGGGGTTGACAAAAAAACTGCCTTCCTGCCCAAGCAGCACGTTCTGGGCCACAGTCATAGTGTCAACCAGCATGAAGTGCTGGTACACCATACCGACTCCGGCATTGATGGCATCCTTCGAATTGGAAAAATCAACACGCTGGCCATCAACTTCAATATAACCTTCGTCAGGGCGAAAACGTCCGGCAAGCATGGACATAAGAGTACTTTTACCCGCTCCGTTCTCACCGAGCAAAGCCTTGATCCGGCCGGGGTAAAGGTCGAGTGAAATTTTGTTGTTGGCAATAACCTTGCCGAAGCGTTTGGTGATGCCCTTCAGAGAAATGATCGGTTCACAACCTTCGAACCCGACTGCCTTCTGAGATTCTGGACGGGTGAAATCCTGATGTGCGCTCATAATACCACCTATCCTTCAGGCTCGATGTTTATTCCCAGATGAGCGGGAGCATTACCACTGCGTCCGCGAACTGCGGAGAAAATCAGAACCAGAATTGTCAAAGCGTAAGGCAGCATAAGCAGCAGAGTAGAAGGAATGTGTGTACCCACCGCCTGTAAACGCAGCTGGAAAGCCATAACGCCGCCAAAAAGATAAGCACCGAAAACAGCCCTGCCCGGTCTCCAGAATGCGAAAATAACCAGCGCAACAGCAATCCAACCGCGACCGCCGGAAAGACCGTTTGCCCAGAGGTGGGTATAGGCCAGAGAAAGATAAGAACCGCCCAGACCGATCAGAAAACCGCCGCCAAGCAGCGCAATCCAGCGCAGCCGAATTGCCTTCAGCCCAACAGCGGCAGCAGCCGCAGGCTTTTCACCTACAGCACTTATTGCCAGTCCTAGGCTTGTGCGGTTGATGAAAAACATGAACAGCACCGGAATAATGTAGGAGACATAAACAAGCGCGTCCTGCTTGAAGAACACATCTCCGATATACGGGATAGCGGAAAGCACCGGAAAACTGAATTTATCAAAACCCTCTGTTGCTGTGCCGATGTAGGGAGTACCAAGGAAATTACACAATCCGACACCGAGAATTGTAAGCGCGAGACCGGAAACGACCTGATTCCCGAGACAACCAATGCAGACAATGCCGTGCAATGCAGCCATGAATGTTCCGGCAATGCCCCCGGCAATGAAGCCGAGCCATGGATTGCCTGTAATCATGGTCACGAAGAATCCTGCAAAAGCAGCCATGCTCATCATGCCCTCAACACCAAGGTTGAGTATCCCGCCTTTCTCAGTAAGAATCTCACCGAGAGTCGCGTATAAAATCGGCGTTCCAGACTGCACCGTGGCAGCCAGCAAAGGGACAATAAAACTTTCTAACATTAGGAACCATCCATGTGATTATTGCCTCCGGCGGCCCTGCCGGGGCCTTAAACCCCTTTAAAAAAAGGTTTAAGAATCCCAAAAACTTTTATTTCACTCCGCGACATTTCATTTAAAAATGTGCGAATTCAATAACAATCCCGCATATAATTAAAGACGGAAAAGGAACTTATTGAAAATCAATTTTTCTTCACAATCTTGTAAGTAACAAACATCTGACCAGCGAGAACGGACATAAGAATCAGCCCTTCCATGATCGATCCGAAAGAAGCCGGGGTCTGCAACTCAAGCTGCATGTTTTCGACACCTACGCGCAGAGCAGCCAAAAGGTACGCGGAAATGCCGATGTAGAGTGGATGCAGTCTTGCCAGCCATGCTACAACGATCGCGGTGTATCCGTAACCGACCATGATGGAAGGCTGCAATCTGTTGATTGTCGCGGAAGCTTCAATGCACCCGGCCCATCCCGCCAACGCACCGGAAATTGCCATGACCAGAATGGTCAGCATTCCATAAGGAAGCCGCGAATACATAGCGATTCTTTCGCCTTCGCCTGCTATTTTGATTTCAAAACCGAGTCTTGTGAAACGCATGAACGCCCACATAGCAATACCTGCTCCGACGCAAACAGCGAAGCCCCAGTGTAAACGGGTATCACCGATCTGCCCGATGATTGCACCCGGAGAGAACTCCGGAGTCACGGGGAACCCAAAACTGGCCGGGTCCTTCCATGCGCCGAACACAAGATATTGAAGCAGCAGGATGGCGATGTAGTTGAGCATCAAGGTGGAAATAATCTCATTCACCTGCAACTTAAGCCGCAGGATGGCCGGTATGTATGCCCATACAGCACCGAAGAGAGCTGCACAGATAAACATAAGCGGCATAAGCACAAAGCCGGGAAGATTCGGAAAAGTAAGTGCGGCCCAAGTTGCCCCGATTGCGCCAAGGGCGAACTGGCCTTCAGCTCCGATATTCCAGACCTGCATCCTGAAGGCTGTTGCGACCCCCAATGCACAAAGAAAAATGGGAATAGATTTTAGGAGGGCATCTTCCAAAGCCCAAGAAGCACCAAAAGACCCCTGCCAAAGCACGAGGAGTCCTTGTACAGCAGATTTTCCCTGCAATTCAAGCAGGAGCGCGCTGATCCCGAAAGATAGAACCAGAGCGCCCACAATAATAAACGGGGCGCCCCAGTTCCAAGGTTCATCACGCTTTTGTAAGCGATAACCCAACATAAATTATTACTTGGTATTCCCGATTACGCCTTCAACAAACCACATCATACCGAGCATTTCAGGATCGGTCATGGCTTTACCGGCGGGAACCATTTCTTTACCGTTCTGGTCATTGAGAGGACCTGCAAAGATTGCGTTTTTGCCTTCAACAATTTCTTTCTTAGCGGCAGCAACTGTATCTTTTACATTCTGGGGAACCATGGGACCGAAAGGTGCGAGACCTACGATATCCTGATCCATTCCCCACCACAGGGATTCATTGCCCTGCCATACGCCGTCACGAACCTGCTCAACTGCGTTCTTGAAAAGCGGAGCCCAGTTCCAGATAGCTGCGGTCAGGTGAGATTTAGGAGCCATTTTGGACATATCGGAGTTGTAAGCGATGGAGTACTTGCCGCGCTCCTGTGCTGCTTCCTGCGGGCCGGGGGAATCCTGATGCTGGGTGATAACGTCAGCTTTCATGTCCAGCAGGGAAATTGCTGCGTCTTTTTCCAGTGCGGGGTCGTACCAGGTCTTGGTCCAGACAACGCGAACTGTTGCTTCGGGGTTAACAGAACGAACACCGAGGGTGAAAGCGTTAATACCGCGGATAACTTCAGGGATAGGGAAAGCAGCAACATAACCGATGACGTTGGACTTGGTCATCATACCGGCGACGATACCGGTCAGGTAACGGGCCTGATACATACGGCCAAAGTAGTTGCTCATATTAGGGGTGGTCTTAAAACCGGAGCAGTGCATGAATGCGGTCTTGGGAAATTTTTTGGAAACTTTGACCATGGGGTCCATGTAACCGAAGCTTGTTCCGATAACCAGATCATAGCCTTTGCGAGCGAAGTTCAGCATAACACGCTCGGAGTCCGGACCTTCGGCAACGGATTCTACAAAAGATGTTTCAACCCAGGGAAGGGCATCGATAGCTTTACGGCCCTGATCCTGTGCATAGGAGTAACCTTCGTCACCCACGGGAGAAATGTAAACAAAACCAACCTTAACTTTATCCTTCTTGGCGCCGGCAAAAGCTACAGAAGCCAGCATCACGGACATGGCCGCAACAATGGCCATAAGCAGAATTTTACGCATCATCCACTCCTTGAGAATTAGTTAGAAACCCTGTTGAAGTTTCGCATCAACGAATCTTCCCCTGACTGAGAAACAAAAAAACAAATACACAACCAGCCCCCGGACTCCCTTCGTCCGGCAGCTGGAAATGCAAATGTCTAGTAACCTAAAAACCAGTGTTAAGATCAGACGTCTTAACTATTATTTTCCTGAGAAACTTTCACAATGGGCTGTGCGAACTGGGTCTCACTATCCCACGGGAAAAGGATCCAGGTATCCTGACTTACTTCTGTGATGAAGGTATCCACCAGCGGACGGCCTTCAGGCTTGGCGTAAACAGTGGCAAAATGAGCCTTGGGCACCATTTCGCGAACTAATCTGGCTGTGCCGCCGGTATCTACCAGATCATCAACCAGTAACCAGCCTTCGCCGTCGCCTTTGAAATCTTTAAGCACTGTGGCTTTCTTTTCCTGAGTTTTCCAATCATATGTGGAAATGCACACGGTGTCGATAAGTCTTATCTCCAACTCACGAGCAAGGATCGCCGCAGGCACCAACCCGCCCCGGGTAATGGCCAGAATACCTTCAAAAGGCCCTTTCTCCAGCAATCTCCAGGACAAAGCTCTGCAATCCCGGTGTAACTGTTCCCAAGAAATGGGGTACATTTTCCTATATCTGTCTGCCTTGGACAATTTATCTTCTCCTTAATTTCCATGCATGCACGCGGTTTTCCCTAGCCCAAGGAGTGGACAAGGGCAACATAAAAATAAACGCATTTCCACATTTATGGAAATTCAAGTCACTTTTATCTACCTAAAAAGCCGCTTGCAATAACAGATAACAGAGTTATAAAAATGCAGGATTACTTATTATCAACATATAAAGGATCAAGTCTACCCTGTCCAAGCACCAGGGGTAAATCCATCCTTCATTTATTTTTGATTTTACATAGTACTCCGGCAGGGTTATTAAAATATAACGAACTGATTAATTTCAATTTACAAAAATCTAAAGAGCTTGACCTATGAGATTTCAGGATGCTGACCGACTGCGCTATAAAATAACCCTGCCCCTCATCTTTTTTCTGGCAATGGCGGCACTATATTTATTCCATACCCTACTCATCGAACGCAAAAATTTTACAGACACACAATCGTTGCTGATTTCGCTGCATGCTACAGCCGGGGAGATCATGACCAACCCAGATTCTATGGGAACCGACTCCGCCAGCGGCTCTTTCAGCGCGATCTTAGAAACTTTGCGAAATTATCCAAAAGAGAACAGATTGTTTAAACTGCTGAACAATGAAAATTCCACCCTTTTCTTTGCAGCCGACAATTTTCTAAGGGCCGTTAAATCAGGTAATCAAGAAGCCATGAACAAGACCATGCGCAAACTGGCGTCATCTCTTGGTATGGTATTCTCTGATATTAGCAAGGCTTCAAATAAGAATCATATAAACCTGATTAAATATGAATATGTGTTTCTTTTTTTGATCTGTATTCTTACTGTGCTTCATTATTATCTCGTGGATTATCCAATGCGTGAAGAATTAAAACGCTGCGCACGGGACAAGGAAGCCAGCAAATCAACTATCAAAAAACTAGCGGAACGGGATACTCTGACCAACCTTCCTGGCAGGATGAAATTTTACGAAGAATCTGAAAGATCTGTTTCCTCAGCACACAGGTACGGCTCCGAACTGGCATACATTAAAATGGATATTAATGAGTTTAAAGCCATAAACCAAAAGTACGGTCAAAAGGCAGGCGACAGGATTCTGGCCGGATTTGCACGTGTTGTCCGCAAAAATCTCAGACGCCCTGACAGATTCTTCCGTGTCGGCGGCGATAAATTCATCATTATCGCCCCGCACACCAGCGTTTCCAACGCCGAGAGTCTTACCGAAAAAATAAACAAAATAATAACGCAAACCAAAAGTCTGAAAGTCGTTCCTTTTCTAATCAATACTGGAATCGCCATGTGCGACCATGATGATACCTCAGAGAGTCTTCTAAAAAAATTGGACATCGCTTTGACTGAATCCAAAAAATGCGGTCCCGGTGTTGTATATACCCATCCTGAATCTGCAAAACCAACAGAGTAAACCATGAAAAAAATCAACAGAACATTTGTTGCCATCTTTGCTGCCGCCCTCTTTCTGGGGTTGACCGGCTGCTCCAGCCTCAAAACATCTTCGGATTCCGTTACAGATAATACAATCCAAAAGATTAAGCCGGGAACCATTGCACTACATGATTTCTTCAAAAATCCTGAAGCAACGGGTTTCTCGATCTCTCCCGACGGAAACAAAATTGCGTGGCTGGCCCCATGGAAAAACAGGCTCAATATATTTGTAAAAAACATGTCGACCAATCAGACGACAAGAATCACCGGGGCAACCAGCCGCGATATCTACGGTTACTTCTGGGTCGGCAATGAGAACATAGTCTTTGGGCAGGATTCCGGTGGGGACGAAAACGTACATACTTTTTCCGCTGCCATCGACGGAAGCGGAGAAACAGACCTGACTCCGTTCGAGAACACCCGTACCAACCTGCTGGACGACCTCGAAAATGATACAGACCATATCCTGATCACCATGAACAGGGACGATCCAAGAGTCTTTGATGTCTATAAATTAAATGTGACTAACGGCGAACTAGAGCTTCAGGCCCGCAACCCCGGTGATATTGTCAGGTGGATGACCGACCATAAGGGTAAAGTCCGCATAGCCATTGCCAACCGCAACGGCCAGACCGTAATCCTGTATCGCGCCAATGATTCACAGCCATTCCATAAAATTATTAGTGTCGATTTCAGAACATCTTTCGTGCCCCTGCTTTTTGATTTCGAAAACAAGAAATTCTATGTCAGCACCAACATCGACCGCGACAAACAGGCTGTATACCTCTTCAACCCGGAAACAAAAGAGCTGGACCATCTGGTATTTGAGCATCCTGACGTTGATGTAGAACAGCTTATGTATTCTAAAAAACGAAAAATTATAACCGGGACCGGATTCTACACCGACAAGTATCATTACGTCTTTTTTGATGACCTTCGTGAAGAAATCCAAAATGATCTTGAAGCCCTGCTGCCCGGTTACGAGGTTATCCTGACCTCCATAAACGACGACGAAACCAAATGCATCGTCCGCACATACTCCGACCGCAGTCTCGGGGCCGGATACATTTACGACATCGAAACCAAAAAATTGGATAAAATAGCAGAAGTCAGCCCGTGGCTTGATGAAACAAAAATGGCTGAAATGAAGCCGGTGTCTTTCACTTCCCGTGATGGTTTAACCATCCACGGCTACCTGACTCTGCCCAAAGGCAAAGAGGCAAAGAACCTTCCTGTACTGATTAATCCGCACGGCGGTCCCTGGGCTAGAGATTTTTGGGGTTTCAACCCTGAAGCACAGTTTTTGGCCAACCGCGGGATAGCCGTCATGCATGTCAACTTCCGAGGTTCAACTGGGTACGGTCGTGATTTCTGGGAAAAAGGATTCAAGCAATGGGGCCTCAACATGCAGAACGACCTCACTGACGCAGTCAACTGGCTCATTGAACAGGGAATTGCCGACCCTGACCGGATCGCGATTTATGGAGCCTCGTATGGTGGGTATGCCACTCTTGCCGGACTGACCTTTACCCCTGAGGTCTATGCCTGCGGCATTGATTATGTCGGTCCATCCAACCTGTTCACTCTGCTGGAAACACTCCCGCCTTACTGGGAAAATATAAGACAGGAATTCTACATCAAAATCGGTGATCCTGTCCGTGATTACAAACTACTGCGTAAGATTTCACCGGTCTTCCACGCGGAGAAGATCATTGCTCCGCTTTTTGTCGCTCAGGGAGCCAATGATCCGCGCGTTAAAAAAGCTGAATCAGACCAGATCGTCAAAGCATTGCGCGATCGCGGCATAGCCGTGGAGTATATGGTTAAAGAAAATGAGGGACACGGCTTCCAAAATCAGGAAAACCGCTTTGATTTTTACGAAGCCATGGAAAAATTTCTTGCTAAACACCTGTTGCAATAGACACACAACCATAAAACAAAAAACGCCGCATTCTTACGAACGCGGCGTTTCTATTTTTCTATAGTAACTACAGCTTACCGACGCAGCAGAGAAATACCGGATATTTTATTGAAAGTCCGCACCGCAAAGGCATCGGTCATTCCGGATACATAATCAACTATCCGCTGGGTATTTTTATATATCCCCGCTCCCTCTGTCGGTTTGTAGAGGTCGGGAAGCAATTTAACCGATTTGCGGCTCTTAGTGCTCAGCTTTTCTTCGGTATGCAGCTCACAGACGATCTGCCCGAAAAACTCAAGAATCTTCCAAAGCACTTCATACGCAGCTGCCTCGGTATCAATAACTTCAGTAGAATTGTAGACTTTTTCGACAGCAACCTTTTTAAGCAGGCTGAATTCAGCGGCCTTTTCAATTTCTTCAGTCAGGCTGGATTCGAATTTTCCAGTAAGAATGGACTCTTCATTATCGATAAAGACTTCGCAGGAGCTGGTGACCAGCGAATTGATCGCCATAGCGCGTAAATATTCTACCTTCTCTTTATTCTCATCCATTGCGTTAATACGTGCCAGAACGGCGGAATCACCACTCAGGATATCCATCAACATATCGCGTATATTTTCAAAAGAAATCAACCCGAGGCTATAACCGTCTTCCATGTCTACTACGTGATAGCAGATGTCGTCGGCAGCCTCCACAAGGTAGGCAAAGGGATGACGCGCCCACTTGTTTTCATCAAGCTTGATAAGCCCCAGGTGCTCGGCAACCTCGGAATAGGAATCAACTTCACTCCGAAATATACCGAATTTCTTTTTCTTCCCGGCATAATCAGAGGTAAACGGATATTTGGTAAAAGCAGATAAAGTAGCGCAGGTAAGCTGCATGCCACCCGGATTACCAGCCCGCTGGAGGGCCAGCACATTACGCAGTCCTTGTGCGTTGCCTTCAAATAGCCTGAAGTCTTCACGCTTTTTCTTACCGATCCACGTGCAGAGATTACGTCCGGTTTCAGTACTTTCAAACCAGTCGCGGATGGCATCCTCACCGGAATGTCCAAATGGCGGGTTGCCGATATCATGCATAAGACATGCGGTCGCCACTATAGTTGCCGGCTCGGCGGGCATTAAATCGAGATCGTGCCTTTCGATCAACCTGCTGCCAACCATATAACCTAGAGAACGTCCCACCGAGGAAGTCTCAAGACTGTGTGTTAACCTGGTGCGCACGTAATCGCTGCGCGAAAGCGGGAAAACCTGCGTCTTATCCTGAAGTCTCCTGAAAGCCGATGAAAAAATTATTCGATCGAAGTCACGCTGAAATTCACTGCGGTCATGATCAATAGCGTCTGATTTGTCTTTTCCGATCCTCTGTTTGCCAAGCAACTTATTCCACTTCATTTCTTTTATAATCCTTTAGGTGATCCACCGAATCACCATATTTAGACATAATACGTTCCCATGTACCGTCTTCATACATGCTCTCAAAAGCTGCGTTGAAGCGGTCACGGAGCTTTAAAAGACCGTGTCGCTTTGAAAATGCTACATAGATAGGATTTATGGAGATAGGCTCTCCAAGCTGCCGGAGCTGCCCCTGCACTCCCAGCTTGTTTATAGCACCCATGGTTGAAATTTTATCACCGACCATTACATCAAACCGCCCCCTGAGCAGCTTGGTAACGCTCATTTCAGGAGATACGCTTATTTCAATATTTTCAGGTGAGACTTCATTCTTCACAAACCGGTCAAATTTCTCGCCATAGCTGAAATTCCTTACTACCCCTAACTGAAGACCCTTTAATTTATGTAAATCACCATTAAATTCAAGTGTTGAATTACTGCACACATACAAAGCCATAGTCTCGGTTCTGACCGGAGAGCTGTAAAAAAATTTCCTGCCGCGTTTAGAAGTATACAGAATACTGAAGACACCGTCTGCCTGACCATTCATGCCCATATATAAAGCACGTTTCCAAGGTACCAGTAATATTTTCAGATCTTCACCCATACGCCTGAAACATTCTTGAAGCAGCTCAACATCAAGACCTTTTAAGGTACTATTAGAGTGATAAGAATAAGGAGCATATGCCAAAGAAACAAAAGTATACTTCTTTGCTGTTCCAAGATTCGGAATAAGCAAAAAAACAAAGCATATCAATAATGCAGAGATAAACAGTTTTTGCAAATGTTCCAGCATATTATATATCTTACCTCAGCCAAAATCCTCCGGTAAACAGCCATTATACGAGCCTATTCTATCCACGGTAAGAAAAAAGAAGCTTCAAAATTTTACGTACCCGGTCAGAAAATATCTTTTCACCAAGCAGTTTTCCGGCGACCTTCTTATTCACCTCAGACAGGGTTGGATAAGGATGTATAGCCCCTGCCAGAGTTGCCAGCCTAACGTTACCATTCACAGCCGAAACCCATTCGGAGAGCAGTTCCCCGGCATGGACTGCAACAATCTGGCATCCAATGGGTTTGTCTTTTTTATTCAGCAGCAATTTAATCCGCCCCCGGGGTTCACCTTCCGCCAAAGCACGATCGTTGGAATAAAATTCTTCAATTATTGTTTTATATTCAATGCCTGCTTCCTGCGCAGCGTCTTCGTTCATGCCGACACTTGCCAGCTCCGGGTCGGTATAGGTACACCACGGCAACCATGTATAATCTGCCTTGCGTGGTAAATGAAAAACGGCATTGGAAACGACAATTCCACCCTCGTAACCAGCGGCATGTGTGAAGCGGTATTTCCCGGTCACATCCCCGGCAGCATAAATATGCGGGACGGAGCTACGCATACGCCCATCAACCGCAACAGATCCATGTTCAAGCTTAACACCTATATCTGTTAATCCCAACCCATCCGTATTGGACCTGCGGCCCATGGCAACCAGCAGGTGGCTTCCTTCAACGGTTCGCAACTTGGATTCGGATTCCAGCCGGACCCTGATATTTTCACCGGAAGCATAGACTTCGTTAATTTTCGAGCCAAGAATAAAACATACTCCGTCTTCTTCCATACCATTCATGACAAAATGGGCCATGTCTTCATCTTCTCGGCTGAGAATCTGTTTGCTGCGCTGAATTACCGTCACCTTGGTTCCCAGCCGCTGAAAAGATTGGGCCATCTCCACAGCGACAGGACCGCCACCGAGGACAATCAACGACTCCGGTAAGTCCTTTAACGAGAAAATATCCAGATTAGTCAGGTATGGCACATCGGCCAACCCTTTTATTAACGGAATGGCTGGAGATGAACCACTGGCGACTACCCATGAAGCGGCAGAAATTCTGTTGCCGTTCAGGGAAACCGAATGCCTGTCAGAAAAACGGGGTGAACCGAAAAGGACCTCAACTCCCAGTGAGTTAAACCGTTCGACCGAATCGTGAACCTGTATTTTATCGATGACTCCCTGAATGCGGGCTGCGACCTTGGAGAAATCAACCGGCAGACGATCAACTCCCGGCAAACCGAAATCTTCCGCCCTTCCCATCAGATGACGAACCCGGGCACTACGTATCAAAGTCTTGCTGGGCACGCATCCATAATGCAGACAATCACCACCAAGTTTGTGCTCTTTGTCAATCAACAGAACTTTCACCCCAAGCTGGGCCGCTCCTGCGGCAACAGTCAGGCCAGCAGCTCCGCCTCCAATAACACCTAGGTCGTAATCATATCTGGCCATGCCATCTCCAATTAAACATGCAGCACACCGCGCAGACCGGCACCGTAAAGTCCACTTTCCTGATTGTCGTTTAAAAATACCGGAACCTGTTTCAGGTAATCACCCATAGAACTGGAGTCGAGAAATTCATCCATAAAAACAGGATGTTCGACCACAAAAGGATTTTTAGCCACAATCCCCCCGGCAATATACAGACCGCCGGTAGCGCAAACGCTTATGGCATAATTTCGGCAACAGCGGGCCAAAAACCGTGAGTACCATTCCAGAGTCTCGTTGCCCTGCTTCATTTTTGCGGCAACCTCGCGTGGCTCCAGATCTTCCCCGGTCAGGTACAGATGTAAAATATTCAATCCGCGTCCAGTGAGGACCTCGTCACCACAACAATATGACAGATTGCGCTTGTCCATAACAAACCTGCAAAAATCAAGTTCCTCAGGTGTCTGGCAGGGAAAGGAAATATGTCCGGCTTCAGACGGGACAGGCACGTAACCGAGTTCAGATACGGGGACAGGAACCAGCGCGCAATGCCCCAGTCCGGTCCCGGCACCGACAACACCGACAGTTCCCGTCGGTGAAACCTCTGCCGCATGGATAACCCTGCATCCATCCACGGCCGGAGTACGGCAGGCATAAGCCTGCGCTGCAAAGTCATTAATCAGAACAGCAGATCTAAAACCATATTTTTCATACCCACCCCGAAAATCGACATCCCAATTCACGTTGGTGATATCGCAGTAGCCCCCCCCCAGAACCGGGCCTGCCACTGCAATGACGGTAACATCAAAATCTGAAGGCGAATACGGAAAATCACTTGCAGCCAGCATGTCCATAAGGTGGTCAAAACTTTGGGCTTCAACACTGGAAAACCATACCGTTTCTTTCATGACCAACTGATGACATGGTCCGGTCTTAAAAGCGGCAAACCTGCTGTTGGTGCCTCCAATATCAATGGCAAGAACTAATCCCATTATATCAATCCCCTACTGAGATAATTTTAAAATTAACACTAACTGTCATGAATTCTAATACATTACTCAAAAGAAATAAATGAACATCCTTTTACTTTTCCATCCCATGCATCGTCAAAAAACGGACATAAGAAAACCCGGTACGAACACCCATTTTCAGGATGCCGTACCGGGCCGGTTATTCAATCATGCCAAGGAGATCAGTTTACTTTACATTATGAGGCCTTAGCCTTCACTAAAGGGACTTCATGAAGAATCTTATCCTTGGACTTTTTTTCATCCCTGCGCATCTTGATGTACTTGCGAGTAATATTCCTAAGTGCTTCAGCTTTTTCTTCACGGTCATCCGCATCAAGGAATGCGCCAAGTTTTCGCTCAAGTTTATAGGGGTTCTGTTCTTTCTTGATAGCGATAACTCCGTCCAGAATCATCTTCTGGTTGATCAGTTCGTTGCGGGTACGGCAACGCACTGTTTCGGCCATGGGAGCGAAAATCATGTTACTGAAAATTACTCCATAGAGAGTGGAGATAAACGCAACCGGTATATGTTGTAAAATCATGGCCGGGTTGTCGATCCCCATAAGCAGCCCGATCAACCCGATAACAGATCCTGCAACACCGAATGCCGGAGCAAAACGGGCCATGGATTGAAATACACGTTCGGATTCGCTGCGGCGCATGTTAAAAAATGACATCTCAGTTTTGAGGCAATCCTTGATCTCATCTTCCTCAAAATTATCAACCAGCAGCATAAGCGCATTTCGCAGGAAAGATATGGTGGTTTTCTCGCCAGCTTTCTCAAGGGACAGCATACCATCCATTTTAGAACGCACACTCAGATCAAGCAGGGTTTCCACAATTTCCTCATGTGTGGCCAGACGGGTGGAATAACTGTCCTGTACAACTCGGAAAGCCAAACGCAGCTGTTCCACCGGATAACTGAGCAAAACCGCCACAGCAAGGCCTGAAATAACTATGGCAAGAGCAGCCGCATTCCAATAGAGCGCTATTCCTCCGCTAAACCAGAAACTTCCTGCGAAGACAGTAGAGGCAACGATTACGCCGATTAAATTCTTCTTATTCATTACAAACCTCCTTACTTGGCATTGACATCAGTATTGATAACCACAATCTCAACCCTGCGGTTGTTACCCTGAACCTTGCCCATATCACCGGGTAATTCAGGTGCTGAGCCGCCTCGCCCGCTGACAATTATGCGGACAGGGTCTATTGATTTTTGATTGATAAAATATTCAGCAACCTTTGCTGCTCTGGTTGCGGAAAGCTCGAAAACAGACTCCCTGCCTGCCTGTGCTGCGTCGGAAGAGTCGGTATGGCCGACGATATGAATGGCGTGAGTGCTGGTCTTCAGCACTTCTGCGACTTCATCAAGATATTGTCTGGTCTTAAGCTCAAAACTGCTCTTGCCCGGAGCAAAAAAAGCATTGCCGCGCATAACGATTTTCAGTTCACCGTCTTCCTCTTTCATGCTCACAGCACCGTCGTCACTGCGATAGAGAACATCTTCAGGGCTCATGACCACTCTTGCTGAGCTGGACATGGCTTCACGGTGGAATGAAATCATTTCAACGAGTTCATCAGCCGGATTAACAGCAACCTGAGATTGTGCGTTACCCTCGAAAATGACTTTAATATTTTCCTTGGACTGGCTGTAGATAAACAGCACTACAAAAAGCACAAACATAACCATCATGAGGTCCGACCACGGAACCGCCCAGCCATTCATGCCGGAAGTATCCGAATCTCCGGAATTAAATTCCATCAGCTCAAGTTCATGTTTCAAATCGTCAAATTTCATACCTTGCTCCGTCATCGGAAAAAGTTCGGGTTAATCCCCGTGTTTCTCTCTGACTTGAAAGCAAGGGTAATGCCAATAGCAGAAATAGTGCATATTCCAAGGGCTAAAACAAAATCACTGAACTTCAAAAAAAATAAAAAATGAAAATGTCAAAAACAGGACACAAACTAAAAGTCCCAAAAAAAGAGCGGTCCCCCGTACAGGAAACCGCTCTTTAAAAGGACTGGTTAATAGCCCGACTATAAATCAATGCACAGGCCGTCCTGCGCCATTATTATCTTCTCCGGCCTGAACTCGGCCAGTTTTGAAAACTCCCTGGTATCTTCCAAAAACTTCTGTAACTGAAAATCATCCAGCACAGGCTCTTGATGAAACAGACAGAGTGTTTTGACCTTGGCAATGCCTGAGAGCTCCACGGCAATGATATTGTTTGAATGACCCCAGTCTTCCTTTATTGAGTTGGCCTCGGCAAATGAGTACTGGGCGTCCATAATCAAGAGGTCGGCATTCTTGAAAAAGTCTGCGAAGCCCTTATCAGTCAGTGCTGTAGCACTTTTATGTTCGCAATCTGTAGAATATACAGCCGATTTTCCGTCTTTCTCAAAGCGGTACCCGAAAGACCCGCCAGGATGATACTGAGCCTTAACCTCAATGCTCACCCCGGCCAGTTCGAATTTCTGCCCCGACTTCAAACGGATAAAATCAAATTCAGCTGCCAGATTATCGAAATGTACCGGGAAGCAGGGTTCACTCTGCTGATTGCGCAGGACGGATTCGATATTTGGATGGCCACCGTAAAAAGTAATTTTATTGCCGGGTATGTAGGCTGGAACGAAAAAGGGGAAACCTTGAACATGATCCCAATGCAGATGGGACATCAGAATATGGAAATGGGCTCCGGGAGCACCCTTCCGGTCGGCCATGACTTTATTACCTAAGTCACGCAGCCCGGTCCCGCAGTCACAGATGATATAGTCGTCACCCTGACCTTCAACTTGAATACAAGGAGTATTGGTTCCGTAAGAACCCCGAACGGGAAAAGGTAGCTCATTGTCAATAAACTTATCAAGATCTGTTGTTGAATCAATGCCTTTTTCAACAGCAATCTCAAGCGCAGCCTTAACTTTTGCTCTGGCCCTTTCGGCATTAAATGTGGCAGACAGGGACCCACGTGCGCCCCAGATGCAAACCTTCATCTATTACTCCTGTTCAATATTTTAGTAATTATTACATTCAGAAGTACAAAAGGGCAACAAAAGCGTACAAAAAATAACATAACAGCATTAATCAGTATTAACATTTGACCAATCGCAAACTATCAAACAAAATCCTCCGGCATTAAACAAACGTAAAAAGAATTTACAGATATTCAGGAAAAGAAAATAGAATGAGCATATACAGTACAATTAAGCCCTTAATACTAGGCTCCGGTTCACCGCGCCGCAAAGATTTGCTGCAATCCGCTGGGTTGGAATTTAAGATTAAACCCGCCACATGCGAAGAACCTGCCCCGCTTCCCAATCAGGAACCGGAAGAATACGCAATAAAAATGGCCGAACTTAAAGCTGAAAACGTTGCAGCCTCCACCACCGGAGCATATGTGCTGGGATCAGACACTATTGTTGTCCGGGATCGTGATATCCTCGGCAAGCCCAAAAACCGTAAGGAAGCCTATGAAATGGTAAAATCGCTTTGCGGCCGCAAACATAACGTAATCAGCGGCTGCGCCCTGATCTCTCCTGAAGGCGAAAAAACAAGCTATGCTGTATCAACGGAAGTGGAATTCATAGATTTCAACGAAGCAGTAGTCCGGGCCTACGCCGCCACCGGAGAACCGGACGACAAAGCCGGAGCCTACGCCATCCAAGGGCAAGGCGCTTTTCTGGTCAAAGGCATCAACGGGTCTTATACCAACGTCGTCGGATTGCCCTTGGCGCGGGTCATTGAGACACTGGTTCAGTGGGGTGTTGTTGTTCCGGGGGATGGATAACCTACCAGAATTATGGGATGTTAATCAGAATAAACGGCACCGGTTTTATGCAGAGAGGCAGGCTGATGAAGTACCACATAAATTCAATGAAACAACTTAAACTAATAATACGATATGAGAGAAAAATGAAATTCTACACTCCGTGAAAAAATCATCTCGATAATCCAAATACCGGCAAAATCAACGTAGAGAAATAAATGCGCCCTATGCCTTACTTATATTAATCTATAAATATAGAAAATATTACAAAAAAAGAGGGTCTAAGACCGATTCTTAGACCCCATACACATTATTTGCTTAGCCATTGAAAAATGGCAAAAGCGAAGACTCCCCATTCCCGTAACTCTTTAATCAAAGGTCTTAAATCATTACTTTGATTAATTTTTTGAAAAAAAAGAACACAGCCACGAAAGAGTCTCCTAGTAAAAGAAAGAATCATAATGTTCTCCTTTCCTGGGAGGCAAATATGTGTATTTTTTTAATACAAAGCAAACGTATATATTGTCAACAACCAAAACTAATTGATTAATCCTGTTTAGCACCCAAGCAAACCACTCCGAAACCGGCACCGCTCAGGCTTGTAAAATCTTCTGCCGGATAACAGAGCTACCACAGACTCCCCTACCCGCCCCAAGGACCAGCCACTGGTTCTTGGAGTGTTTCATTTTTATGCGGGTTGCAGTACTATGCAGCGCAGAATGATTGACAAATTCAGCACCACACAACTCCCCACTCCAAATAATTTTGAAGTGTAATAACAACTAGTTATAGCAGTTAATTTTGGATCAACGTCGTCGGATTGCCCTTGGCAATGGTGATTGAGACACTGCTTCAGTGGGGTGTTGTTGTTCCGGGGGAAGGATAAACCACTAGAATTATGGGATGTTAACCACAATCAGAGCCACCGGAATGATACAATTGATCAGGCGGACGCGGTCCCACATAAGTTCCCACGTGGAATAAATAAATCCTGTAATACTAACATTTACAGGTCAAAATCAATGATCAACGTGGTCGGTCTGCCCTTGGCGAAAGTGATAGAAACCTTAGTATCTTACGGAGTTATCGTTCCGGGGGATGGGTAAAAAATCGTACATTCGCCGGTGTTTCTACAGCAAAACTTACACGTGAATTATAAGATGAAGCAAATCAAAGGCGCAGTTGAAATTCCTGGTTAATTGAGTTCAAAAATTATAGTCAACACGGGTGAATTGATTTATAAGCTGTAAGCTATGCCAGAATTACTGCACGTAAAAACTATTATTATCTTCATGGCAATAGGAAACACTCTTGCCGCAATATTGGTATTACTTGCTGTACACAAACGTACATTGCACTATGATTTTTTATTCATGATCAGTTTAGCAGTCCAAGGTGCCGGCTTGAGTCTTATTTTCCTCCGCGGCATTATTCCCTACACACTTTCCTTTAGCGTCGGTAATAGTCTCTATCTTGGCGGCATGGTAGCCGAAGGGGTTTGTCTGTTATCGCTAGCAACTACCGTTACCAAACGTTGGCGTCTGGCATTTACAATTATATTCTTTGCTCAGCTGCTTGTATGTTGGGCTCCTACATTGAAAGACACATTTAGAATATGCGTAGGTTCAATTTTACTTGGGTGTTGTTTTGGTATTCCTGCTATTTTTTTAATTTTCTTTGCTGCTAGGCCATCTATATTGCAGAAGTTCCTTGGAACAACACTTGCTTTTTGCTCTTTCTTTACAATTGTTCGCGGGAGCTTTTTTTACTTTATAAGCGATTATAATCTGATTACTCCCAACTTTTTGCAGATAGTGTCTTTACTTACACAGGCTTTGGCTATGTTCGTTGCTATCACGGGCTACATCCTCACCCATTGGGAATTTCTATACAAAGACTTGGAACTGCTGGCTTCCACAGATCCTTTGACGGGGGTGCCTAACAGAAGGACTTTCTTTGATAATGCCAAACAGGAGCTGAATCGTTCCGTACGCCACAACCATTGCTTGGCATTCATGATGATTGATGTGGATCATTTTAAAAATATCAATGACAACTATGGCCATCATAACGGAGATAATGCCCTTAAGGCGTTGACATCTCGAAGCAAGAATATTTTGAGGTCAACAGATTTTTTCGGACGTTTGGGAGGAGAAGAATTCGGAATCATTATGCCCGAAATATCTAAGGAGCAGGCGGTAATAGTTGCGGAACGCCTGCGTTGTGAAATTGCTGAAATGGAAGTCAATACCGATCAAAATTCATTTCAAATAACTGTTAGCATTGGTGTGACGATGCAGACCGCCACAGACAAAAGTTTAGAAGAAATTATGCAACGGGCTGACTCCGCTCTTTACACGGCAAAGAAGTCCGGGCGTAACAAAATCGTTATAGTATAATAATCCCCACACAACTCCCCAGCACGAATAAATTTAAGCATTAATTCATAGTGGATACCGATTACAACTTTGGTCCAACGTCGTCGGGTTGCCCCTAGCAAGGGTGATTGAGACACTGGTTCAGTGGGGTGTTGTTGTTCCAGGGGATGGGTAGAGATCGAAATCAAGTTGCCAACACTAATATATGGTCTTATTAATATGAGTAGGATTCAATCCTACTCATCACTGGAGGACAATATGAGATCAACAAAACAAATGAGTATTACACTGCCTCATGAGATGGCGCAGTTGGTGAAAGAAAAAGTTGCCAAAGGCGAATATGCATCTGAAAGCGAAGTTATTCGCGATGGACTAAGGGCTTTGCTGGCACGCGACCGTGCTGTTGAGGAGTGGCTTAGACAACAGGTGGCACCTGTTTACGACGCTATGAAGGAAGATAAATCCCATGGCAAGAGCCTTGATCAGGTTCGGGCCAAATTATCTGAAGAACATGAAGCGTAGGTCATAAAATTCAGATGTCCTACTCAGTAATTTTCTCACCGGAAGCAGAAGAGCAGCTTGTCGGATTATACCGAATGGACGAAAATATTGTCATTCTCAGCATCTACTATGGCGGTCAAAACTATGAAGAAAAACTCAATGACGATGCGCAACAATG
Source organism: Maridesulfovibrio sp. (assembly GCF_963667685.1). NCBI lineage: Bacteria > Pseudomonadati > Thermodesulfobacteriota > Desulfovibrionia > Desulfovibrionales > Desulfovibrionaceae > Maridesulfovibrio > Maridesulfovibrio sp. Next base: position 1,329,605 of record NZ_OY763931.1, read on the forward strand.
ATGAATTTGAATAGTCCACCCAACTTCGCACACTCCCACACAACTCCCCACATGAAACAAATAAGTCCTGTAATCTTAACAGTTACAGGTCAAAATCAATGATCAACAAGGTCCATTTTTCAAATCAACAGATAGAATCTGATTATTATATTGCCCCACTTTTTCTAGGTATACCGTAGAACAGATAACAATTGGAGATAGCAATGGACTATTCAACTGATTCAAATACAGCACTTATTGTAGATGTTTTTTGGGTTAATTTGTCTAGCCTACATAATGAATTTTGCACGGTAATTACGACTGAACAATTGTTGAGGAATATTGATGCAAGTACAGATATTTCAAGTAGATGCGTTTACTGATAAAGTTTTCGGCGGGAACCCTGCAGCCGTATGTCCTCTTGATTCATGGCTGCCGGATGAGACACTACAGAAAATAGCCTCAGAGAACTATGTAGCAGAAACAGCTTTCTTTGTTCCAACAGGCGACTCTTTTGAGATTAGGTGGTTTACCCCGGAGATTGAGATGGACCTGTGTGGACACGCAACGCTGGCTACGGCACATGTGATTTCAAGACATTTACGGCCGCAAACATCTACGTTGAAATTCAACTCCAAAAGCGGAATTCTGAATGTTACCTTTCATGGTGACCTTATCACTCTGGATTTTCCGGCTCGAAATCCGGCACCGGCTGATGTCCCCAAGATCATCTTGGATGCATTTCCAGAAAGCCCTGTTGAAACATTGCAGTCCAGAGATTATATGCTGGTGTACGAATCCGAGGAAATAATACGTGAAATGAAGCCGCGCCAAGAGATTCTTGATCAAATAAACATAGATCCGGGCGGAGTTATCATAACAGCACAAGGGAACGATGTAGATTTTGTATCCCGCTTTTTTACCCCTCAGGCAAGCATTTTTGAAGACCCTGCTACAGGTTCTGCACATTGCTCACTGATTCCCTATTGGAGCACAAGGCTTCGCAAGAAAGATATGCTAGCACTCCAATTGTCAGATAGAGTTGGAAAATTACAATGTAAATACATGGGAGAGAGGGTCATGATTTCAGGAAATGCCGTGACATACATGGAAGGAAAGATCATAGTTTAAGTGTTACATCCTGAATGTTTCCTGCCTCTGTTTAGTGAGATAAATGTCTGTCTGCACAGCCTCCCGTGCTCCCTAAAGGATACCCTCCAAATTTAACCACCAAAATTTGAAGGAGAATCATGATGGTCATTTATTACGATCCAATGCTTTAGATGCACTATTCGTACAATCAAAAACAGGTACTTAAAGACAGCAACATCACGTCCTAGTTGAGTTAGCTAGCCAGGGATGATGTAATTGTTCCGAGAATGGACAGGAGAGCTGCACAAATATCAAAAAGAAACAAGCTCAATATCCGGTAAATTCTCATACACAGCATCATAAGTTTTATAAGTTTCCAACACTTGAACAACTAAAGGATGAGGATCAGCCCAGATTTCAGGCAAATCTGCTTCTCCTTTTAATGACAGTGTAAAGGCAAGCTGTTCAATCGGAGGATTAAATTGCGCGTCGACACCTGTTTTATTACCCCTAGGATCTATTCGATACCAACCATACTTTTTTAAATATACAGCAACAAGACCATGCAGACAAAATGGGGCTCCATCACCTTCCAGACTCAAACGCTGATAGCAAAGACCAGCGGGAATTTCAGAAGCTCTGAGGAGCGCAACCAATAGATGACTCTTGGCAAAGCAATAGCCAGTTCTATGTTGAAGGACATCTGAAGCCTTACATGTTACCGGGTTCATTTTATAATCAGAACTATGCCTAATATTGTCGCGAACCCACTCAAAACATTTTTTTGCGACATGCTCGTCTTCCAGACCTGATAGCTCCAGCGATTCCCAAAGGCGTTGCACCGCACTTTCCTTAAAATCAATATATTTTGAACAGTTCAAATACTTTAACATTATTTTTAAATCCATTCGATATTCTCAATAAAATTTGGCTCACGTTGCTCAAATATTTTTCGGAATTAGCATGCATAAAATTTTACCAACGCTTTTGAGCCCTCTACCCCAGCGCAACATCAAGGACCATCATTACCGCGAATCCGAGAATACACCCCATGGTAGCTTGATCTCCATAACCTGAAGCCTGCGACTCCGGCACAACCTCCTCAACCACGACAAAAATCATCGCTCCGGCGGCAAAGGCAAGTGCATAGGGCAGAATGGGCCTGGCTATAATTACTGCCGCAGCACCGATAACCCCGGCGATAGGCTCCACAATCCCTGAAGCCTGCCCGTATAAAAAGCTCTTCGCCCGCGAAAAACCGATCCGGCGCAGAGGAACTGAAACCGCGGTTCCTTCCGGGAAATTCTGAATACCTATACCCATGGCAAGTGCAATGGCTCCGCCGATGGATGCCGAATCATATCCAGCACCAACGGCTCCGAAGGCTACGCCGACAGCCAGCCCTTCCGGGATGTTATGCAAAGTGATGGCGAGGACCAGCAGGATGGAGCTGTTCCAGTTGGTATCAACCCCTTCCGCCTCCGAACGCGGGGCGTTGATGTGCAGATGCGGTAAGAATCTATCCACCAGTCGCAAAAAGACTGCCCCCATAATAAAGCCAACCGCAGCCGGCACAAATTTGTACGGTCCCAGATGCTCACTCATTTCAATGGCCGGGGCAAGCAACGACCAGTAACTGGCGGCAATCATCACCCCGGCGGCAAAACCAAGCATGATGTCTAGCGTACGTTTACTGATATCCTTACCGATAAACACCACCGCTGCCCCAAGAGCAGTTACCCCCCAGGTAAACAAAGTAGCTATCAGAGCCTGCATTACCGGCGACAGGGTCATAAAATAATCCACATTCAACCTCCAGAAAAAATATTTAAAAAGTAGCACGGTTAATAGTACTATGCTTTAATTTCGTTTCAAGTAAAATATGCTAATCCTTTATGTAAGCACAATTAGAATCTGTCTGTCACATTTCTACGGACTTCACGTCACCCGGCCCAAGGACCGAGCGCAGATTCTTGTGAGTGTATTTTATATATTCCGCATAACTATACACACCTAAAAGATGAATAAATCCATCACCGCACAACATCCCAAAACAATTAATAATATAATTACAAATTATGATCTTTTTTAAATAAGCATCGGTGAGTTGCTCCCGGCACGGGAGATCCGGACACGGACTCAGCGTGGTGTTGCGGGTCCAGGGAGAGTGGTAAAAATCATTGTAGTTTACAACCAAACTCCCCACATGATATAAATCGTGTAATATTAATGGGCTCAGTTCAAACCCTAACCAGTATGGTTGGGCAGAACTTAGCGGTTACGCTGTTTCATTTACCAATTAATGTAATTGCTGTTAAACATATTCATCAAAGTCAATAAGGTCTTCCACAATGATTAAACCAGCATACAATATCATCAGCACCGGGCTCCAGAAGTGCTACAATAGTCTTGGCGAGGAAATTCCTTGCGAAGATAGCGGTCAGGATGCGGAATACAGCATAGGAGCCATAGCGAAAGGTAACCGCTTCGATGCGAAAAACAACTTGGTCCACGACCTGCTGACCGGGCTTTCGTGGCTTAAGCAGGCAGACGTATTCACCTACCCGCTAGAGTGGGAAGAAACACTTGATGCAGTTGCCCGGCTCAATAAAGACGAATTTATGGGGTATAGCGACTGGCGGCTCCCAAATCGAAAGGAATTACGCAGTCTGGTTTCCCACGGAGCTAAAAAGCCGGCCTTGCCCAGGGATCATCCTTTCCAAAATGTTTTTCTGGGCTGGTATTGGACCTCTACAACTTCCGCAGTTGCTCCGGCTTATGCTTGGCGGGTCCACTTCGAAGGTGGACGGATGTTTTATGGGAATAAGAAAGATCCGAGTATGTGCTGGCCAGTGAGAGGGGAAAGCTACATTCTTGCGCAAACAGGGCAAAAAAACTGCTTTAGCGTCACAGGAGATAAAATCAGCTGTGAAAGTTCACTTCAGGATGGAGCATTGCAGCTGGGTACAAATTGGCCCGAACCACGTTTTACGGTAACCCCGTATGGTGTGCTGGACGAGTTGACTCACCTGATTTGGTCTAAGGATGCAGATCTCGCCGGATTGATGGACTGGCAGGAGGCACTGGAGAGTATCAAAGCCCTGAATAAGAACTCCCGGTTAACATGGCGCCTACCAAATATTAATGAATTGGAATCTCTGGTAGATGCTTCACAAGCCAAACCAGCCCTGCCGGTCGGGCACCCATTCGGGGAAACTAACGAGGCATACTGGTCCTCGACCACGAGTTTTTTCGAACCGGACTGGGCCTATGCTCTCTATTTGCACAAGGGTGCTGTAGGCGTAGGATTCAAACAAAAAGCCGAGTTTTACTGCTGGCCAGTAGCAGGTCCGTTATAACGGTAGTCGGCCTGCTTTTAAGCAAAGCACTGTATACAGGAGCATATTAAATTTCGGAGTCCCTTTCCACCTTGACCACCCTTACTTTGAAAGAACTGTACCATTTTGAACGGCCAAGCTGCTGCGCTCTTTGATGCCGTGAATTATTTTTCCATTGAACAATGGACTCCATATCCTTCCAATAAGAAATAGTTATACCCAGCTCCTCTCTAACCGACTCTATGCCGAGAAATCCGGGTTGTTCAACCGCAAGGTCAAGCATCTCTGCTGCCATAGAACTATATCCTTTATCTCCTTGCGTACGCAATGAAGAAAAAATCACTGCGTAATATGGCGGAGCCGGAGTTTTTGCTATCACTCCCATTTCATTTTATCCTTTTTCATAAACGCATAACCTATTGATAATATTTACTTAGTAAACGACATCAACGATATAACCTATTACCCTAAAAACGTAATATCCACAACGGCTAGACATGTATAGGAAAAACAAATCAAAAGCATAACCGACTAAAATAGCATATTATTCACACGATACTAGAAAAATGCCAATGACCAGCCCTAGCTGGGAGTGTACAGAAATTCGCAAAAAGGGGCAAAAACAATGGCATATGAAGTAAAATACATCGGCTCCTTGATAATAAAGCATATTATGGAACAACTTGAAGGGTGTAATGTCCTTCTTTATGCTCCTTCCGAAAAAGAAGCCTTCAACCATAAACATGTTTTCTGCCGGACCTAGACTGGTATGGCATAATTCGCCAATTAAAAAATTATGCTGGATAAAGGAGTTATCAAATCAATATCACTTGCTGCAGTTGTTCACTGTGATGGATAAAAAACTATTTATCGGTTATATACTGATATAGAAGTTTAATCTGAGGAAGGGAAAAATGAGCAGCCATTTGATGTTGAAATCATTAAAAATTTTAATAGTTTTTCTATTGCTGTACTCAGCTGTAGCTGTACAGGCAAAAGAACTTACTATTCTTACAGACAACTGGCCACCATATAACTTTGAAAAGGACAACAGAATTGTAGGAATAAGTACAGAATTGATAGAAGCTGCATTGCAAAAAGCAAAAGTTAAGTACAAGATTAAATTATATCCTTTTAAACGTGCTTTAATAACTGTGAAGAATACGCCAAATACAATGCTCTTTACAGTAGCACGAATTCCCCAGCGCGAAGAATATTTTGCATGGATTGGTCCTATATACCCCAGAGAAGTAAACCTCTACAGATTAAAAAACCGTACTGATATTAAGATTGAAAGCGTTGCTGATATCAGGAGATATAGAACGGGAGTTCTTTCAGGAGGGTCGGTTGAACTTTTCTTTATAGAACACAGCTTTCATGCTGAAGACTACTCTTTAGTAATTAAATCTGATCAATTACTGAAAATGCTCTTCAAAAAAAGAGTCGACCTTATCCCTGGGGACCCTAACGATTTGGCTTACCAAATGAAAGAATTGGGATATAAATACTCAGAGATTGAAATTGCATATCCTCTGTCGACTGAAGGAGCTTACTATATGGTCGCCAACAAAAAAACATCCCATAAACTTATAAAGCGGATACAGGAATGCTTAGACGAGATAATAGCAACAGGAGCCAGAGATAAAATTATAAATAAGTACCTAAATTGATTTATACAGTTCACTCCAGTGCTGACGGTTGGTCCGGGAGGTTGGGATCGACGCCCAGACTAAAACTGCCACGTAAATTTGATAAGTCCGCCAAAAGCACTTCCCAGATCTTGAGCCGATAATTTACGGCCACTTCCGCTGTAGAAAGTATAGCTCCGGTCATAAACGTACTCCGGTCCTATTGAAAGGGTCCAATTTTCGTACGGGGAATAATCAAGGTACAGGGCGAACTTAGATTGAGTCTCCTTTACATAGCCGTCAGTTTCATAAATTTTATTAAAACCAGACATAGCGACTGTCATTCCTATGGTTTTCTTTTTGCCATCGTCCATTTCAAAGCCAACCAATTTGAGAGCTTCGGCTATGGCTTCATGTGACACGGAAAGTACCAATCCTAATTCAATATCACCGAAAAGCTCATCATTAATCGGGCTGACGGCCACAACTTTGACTCCGCTGCCCAGAATCGATCCTTTCCAAAAATCGTAAGCAAGCCCACCCTGCAAACCAAGCCCCAAAGCTCCAGGAAAATCTTCTTCAAAAGCGGAGGTGGCTGTACAATCGAGCCAGTATACCCAATCCTTATAAAATTTACCGCTAACCAGATGAGCTTCAAGGGTTAAATCCTGCAACATTTCAAAGGGTGGATTGGAGCTATCTCCGCCACTTATCTGTTGTGAAATATCACCGGCGTTTTCCCAAAAAAAATTGGATACCCCGTAGGACAATTCAAAAATGGAATATCCTACTTTAATAGTGTTACGAAGGATACCCAACTTTCCTGATGCATCCGAAAAAGAGGCAGGAAGAGTATAAGCAGTGCTGGCTGTAATATATGGCTTTCTTCTAAATTTAGTAGGATTGTCCATCAAAGCGTCATCCACAAGCCCCACAGGTCCAAGCCCTACTCCGGCAGCAGGTTCTGGACACAAAAAAAAGCACATAATAATGATAATAATGAATTTGGAATATGACATTTATATTTTCACGGCTGGAATCGTGCCCAGCTTCCTTTTAAGCTTTTAACCTTTATCAGCAATCTGGCTTTCAGTTACCAGTGGATTAGATACCGCAAACGCAAAAACACGCTTGTTCCTGCAATAAATATAAGCATATATGAGATATTAAGCGAAAACAATCACCGCATTCCGCTTATCAAAGAAGATACTCTATTTGATTACCCTCAATTACTTATAAAACCCTAAGACGTAGTGAAATTATAAATAAGCATCCTTTAAGCTGACGAAATTATATACTCCCCTAGAAAAGAAAAGGTGTATAACTGTAAAATCTTCATTAGCATTTAATTCTCTTTAAATAAATGTTTAAAAATTGTAACGTATTTAAACAGATTTGTTCCGATTTCCATAATAAATATATTTTACATTGAACAGTATTTATACAGAGATGATCAAGGTCGCTCATTTATAATGCAATGGTTACGTGAATGAAATTTCTTTCACGAAATCCTAAAGCGCAAAACACGAGGTATAAATGACAAAAAAACGAACTATTGGAGTGGTCCTCTTTGAAGACTTCGAACTGCTTGATGTGTTCGGTCCTCTTGAAATGTTCGGAATCGCGAGTGATCATTTTCATATTAATATGCTGGGAAAAAGTAACATTCCAATAGCAAGTAAGCAGGGACCGAAATCAGTTGTGGACTGTACCTACGACGCCCCCGGACATTACGATATTTTGCTGATTCCAGGCGGCCAAGGAACCCGCCGGGAAGTTGACAATTGTTCATTGTTAGATTGGTTGAAAAAACAGGAACCTCATTCTGAATACGTAATTTCGGTCTGTACCGGCAGTGCCCTTTTAGCTAAGGCAGGTCTTCTGAACGGCCTGAGGGCAACGACAAATAAAAGATCATTCGACTGGGCGACACGCCAAGGCCCAAAAGTAAACTGGCAGCAACAGGCCCGCTGGGTTGAGGATGGTAAATTCTTCACATCGTCCGGCATTTCGGCAGGCATAGACATGTCACTTGCGCTGATCCATAAATTACTGGGCAAAAAAACTGCTGAAGATATTGCCAGACGGGCTGAGTATATTTGGAACCAAGACGCTAACTATGACCCATTCGCGAGGCTGTCCGGAACAGACGAGATGACCTGACAACAAAGTTTCAGCAAACAAATGATAAACCAAAAGCAGCGGAGTTCTGATTTTCCTACCTTGGAAAATACTTGAAGCTTTTTGGGATCAACAATACGTATTTTACAACAAGCTATACTATTACGACAAAGCCAATTCATTTTGACCGGGAGACAATAGATGGTTAATGCTGAATTTTTACTGACAGCACTGGTTGTAGTACTCATGCCTGGAACCGGGGTAATATATACTGTTTCAAACGGGCTGTTTCTTGGTAAAAAAGCGAGTATAGCTGCAGCTATAGGCTGTACTGCCGGAATAATACCACACTTAACGGCATCCATTCTTGGATTATCAGCAATCATCCACGTTAGCGCATTAGCATTTCAATTGCTCAAATATGCCGGAGCAGCCTACCTGATGTACCTCGCATGGGCGACATGGAATGATAAAGGCTGCCTTAATTTCAATAAACCTGCAGAAAATCAGCGACTGCGGCAGATTGCCAAACGCGGGTTCCTCATCAATATTCTGAACCCAAAACTTTCAATTTTCTTCCTTGCTTTCCTCCCTCAATTTGTACCTGAAAACACTGTAAACCCGACAGCAAACCTGATCAGACTTAGCCTCATATTCATGGGCATGACCCTGATTGTATTCGTTTTGTATGGACTTTGCGCCAATAGTGTTCGCCAGCACGTCACCAGGTCTCCCAATATTACTCGTTGGATGCAACGTTCGTTTGCTGTCATCTTTGCCTCGCTCGGGCTAAAACTTGCTACTGCCGAGCAATAAGGACTGGTCAACATGGCTTACCTACTTCTCCACCAGAAATTCAGCTTTCGATTTAAATAACACTCCGTTGAAAACGGATCCGTTACTATGATAAAAACATGCAGATGACGATTAACAAGCAAAAATAAACCATGCACAGTTACACGTAATTATATAACGCATTAGATACTAATATTTTCTCTTTTTTATGTATTGATATCATTTACAACTTTAACCAAATATAATGAACAATGACCGAGTATCTGAATATGCGAACAATGTTGCTGGTCGGCGCAATGGTCTGCCTGACTCTCGCATTGATTATGACTTACTACTCTTTTGCCCGAAAAACATATAGTGGTTTCCAATACTGGACTTCAGGCATAATTTGCATTGGCACAGGTGCGGTTCTGTTATCAATGCGAAGTTTTGTGCCAATCATTATTTCTGTTGTGTTAGGCAACTTTCTTGTCATAATGATGCCATTTCTGCTGATCTGCGGTCTTGAATCTTTTTTAAATATAAAATGGAAATTGCAAAAAGTTAACATTGCAGTAATTGCCATTTATCTAATTTCTTTTATATGGTGTGTTTATCTCTCACCAGACTTGAATGCAAGAATCATCGCAGTATGCAGTGTTATGACATTTTTCTTTGCGCAATCACTTTACATTTCGCTAAAACATATTCCTTCAATTCTAGGTGAACAAGAATGGTCTTTTGTTTATGCTATAGCAGCCTGCACTATTTCTTCTGCTCTCAGAGTAACATTATCAGCAATGGAAATAAATAATATAAAATTTATAAACAACACTGCCACAATACATTCCATAATTATTCTTTTTGTTATTCTAAGTGTTATATCATCTGCATGCTCACTTCTAATTTTAAACTCTTACAGATTGGAAAATGATCTTAAAGAGGCATATACTCAGATTAAGAAAATGGCTAACGTTGATGATTTATGCAAAATATACAACAGAAGATTTTTTAATATAAAAATAGCCGAAGAATTCAGCAGAAGCCAACGCACAAAAAAACCGTTATCATTGTTAATGATAGATGTGGACTGCTTTAAACTTTATAACGACAAATACGGTCATCAGGCTGGAGATCAGTGCCTTACGCAAATTGCATCTATCTTGAATGATTCCGTCAAAAGACCTTCCGATATTACAGCCAGATACGGCGGCGAAGAATTTGTTGTACTTTTACCGGACACAAACTCCGCTGGGGCTAAAATAGTAGCCGAAAATATCCAGGCTAAGATTAAGAAGCTGGCAATCCCCCACATAGAATCTACCGTAACCGGGACAGTCACTTTAAGCATCGGCATTGCCACTGTCATTCCAGAGAAATCAATTACCCCTGAGATGCTCATCAAATACGCCGACAATTCACTCTATAAGGGAAAACAAAACGGCAGAAATCAGATCCAGACACATGTATAATTTTAAAAATATGAACAAAAACAAATAGTTACAAAATTGACATTACGTCTCATAACTAATAAAAGTCTACCGCAACAGTTCAGTTATGCTTAAAGCTGATCAAGATCACAGCTGAAAAATGACTCCCTCTAGCACCACAAAATATCAACAAAATATTACACCCAAAGTGGCTAGCGAAAGCATAAATCAGGACTCAAGCAATAAACTATTGGAAAATCTACAAATTTAATACCATCAGGACTGCATTTCACTGAAAAAAAGCTGACCTTCCACTCGATTATTGAATTACACCAGAACATTAAAAACTCAGTGAAATCATTCTATCTCTAGACCGTCATTAAATTTTTGTTTTTGAACTTGGGTTCAAATAAAAATGAGCACAAAATACCAAATTAATGATACAATGACGATGATATTAAAATTCTAGTAACTTACCACAAAACATCTTTTTTAATTACAGAATAAAAATAGATACACATATTATATTCATTGGAATGACAAATGATTAGCATAAAAGAAATGCAAAAAAGAGTAGCAAGAAAACCGGAACGTTTAGATATTAAATCCTGCCTTCGGGAATCCAATTCCATGGCGCGCGGAGGTGATGCTCTCTCAAGCATTAACTATTTGATGATCAGCATTTTTGGAATTCTGAAAATCAGGGATTTAACAAAACCTGAGAAGAAAGTATTTCATGATGACATTTATAAAGTGCTCGGAAACATTGACCTGATGCCAAGTGTGATAGAAGCAACACAAGGCGAAGGATCTCTTATAACCCTTCTGGAGCAACAAGGCTTACGTGAACTGTTTTCTAAACTGCAAGCCACTGTTAAGGTCATTAAAAATCTTGAAAAACAAGCTTTGCAACTGAAAGCAAAAGAAAAAGTAGAAAAAATAAAGGCTGCACTTGCCGGAATCAGCAAAGAACTTGGCAAAGGAAATGTTGCAGCAGCTAAAAGTAAGGCCGACAGACTTCTGGAAAGCAATTCCAATAAAAAGACAGCATTATTGGAACAGGTCATAGAAATATTTGCAGAAAAACAGTCTTTGAAAGGCTGGTGGCACTACCTGCAAAAACGCTATAACCCTGAATCATGTACTCTGGAAGAAGCTCGTAAGTGTGCTAACCAAATAGCAAAAATACGTTCTCTTGATGACCCGGAAAACGCAAAAAACTGGTACCGCAATGGCCTTGATTTCAGATTGAAGATTTGGGAACTCACGCTTCAAGAAGACAGCTCTGACACCGATGCAGTTGTTGAAGCATGTTATAATCTCGCCATTTGCGTATATTACATGCAGGACAGGGTTAAAGGAATGGCACCCCGGGTTTTTGGACGTGAATTGATTGAAAAAGGACTTGAGTTTGCCCCAACATCTTCTCATCTGAAGAAAATGGGAAAATCATTTGGAGTCAAGGGATAAAAACAGCTTTGAGTAAAGATAAGAGATTCTTTTCAGTTCACAATGATTAGCGGTACTGATCATAAATCTTCTCAATTGTACCGTCACTCAACAACTTGTCTATTGCTTTATTAAATCTTGGCACAGCATGCCTTTTGCTCGGGTGAAAACGAATCATCATGTCTAACGAATCGTAAGGTCTGCTGACGGTCAACATATCTCCCATGTTCAATTTTTTTATCTGGTAAAGGGCAAAATCTTTATTCATCAAGGCTTGGTCAAGCCTATCTGCCAGCAACATCTGGATCAGTTTATTCTCGTTTTCAAGAACATGGGGATACATTTCTCCGGATTCAAAATAAGGAGTAAAAACCGGATACACATACCCCCTAACGACGCCTACAGTCTTATTCTTCAACTCCTCTACTGAAAACAAAGGCACTGCTTTTTTTGCATTAAAAATAACAATCGCATCGGATACGGCAAATGGTTTACTGAACACTCCCAACACCTTGGAATTTTTTCGCCATGCGGGATTAGACATTGGCTCAATGTCTACATCTCCGGACTCAAAATTGCGCAATGAACGATTGAACGGACAACGAACAAACTCGATCTTGTCACCGGTTTCTTTAGCAAAAGCATTAAAAACATCCTGCACTATACCTGTACGCGGATCGTCACTTGAAAAATAATACGGCGGAAACGATCCCGTATGAAGCATAACACGCAAAGTTTCAGCATATACTTTCTCGACAGATGAAGAAGTTATCGCAAATAACACTGCGATAAAACAGATCGCCAAAAGTCTCATTTTTTGATACCCCACGATTATGCCATCGCGTATACTTTTTTTTTAAATATTGATTACACCTTAAAGAATACTTCGAAACAATATTTGAATACATATTTGGGCAATTTGTGTCAAATTTAATACAAATTTCGGAACAAAATTGAGGGGAATATATTGTTGCAGACAATATTCACATCTTCTTCAGATCTTCATAAACTAGGAAACATCGAACATGAAGGAGCAGTATTCGTACTGCCATTCATTGATGCAGAACTAACTGGAAAGCTGGCTGAAGTTCTTGTCCGACGAGCGCTGCACCCCGGACTGCTTGTATTGGTAGACGACGATGAACGGCTGGGGTTTATGAAAGTGGCGAACTACGTATGCTCCCACTCCTCTTCGCGCTATTTCGGATATCTTGCGCAGGACGCATTTCCGGGTGACGGATGGCTGCGCTCTGCAGTTAGCACGCTAGACCAGAGCGGTGCATCCCTGTTGCCGTTCAATGACGGCCGTTTTTACGGCACCTTGGCCGTATTCGGACTGGCCCGCCGCAACTGGCTGAAAACCCTTTACCATAAGTACCTTTTCTTCCCCGGGTACCATAGTAATTTCGGAGATACTGAACTAACAGCCATCGCCATTCATCAGGAGCAGATGATTTTCAATCCGTCCTGTCTTATGATCGAAGTTGATTATGAAAAACACAAAAAAGGCAACAATGAAGATGATGCAAAGCTCTACAAGCTGCGTGAAGCTCAGGGATTCGGCGGGATCATCCGCTAATGAGTACTCCGGTTTTCTCTACAATATTTAGAAGCTCAGTCATATGGGAAGTTCGACTGTTGCAACAAAAGCTTGAATCAGAAGGAATAAAATCCTTTGTCGATGATGAGAATATTAACCGGGACAAACCCTACCTCTCACATGCCTTTGGTGGTATCGGCCTTAAGGTCTATACAGAAGATGCAAGGCGGGCGCTGGAAATCATTAAACATGTCCAGCCGCAAAAGACCCCATCCAAATGCCGGGCTACTTGCCCTAAATGCGGCAACGATTCTGCCTATCGCCTTAAATGGCCCCAAAAAGAATTCTATGCATCCTTAATCTTTCTGGGAATACCTTTTCTATTCTTTGACCGATTAGGATGCACTAAGTGCAACAATATCTGGTACGGATAAATCAGGAGCTATAAAATGAGAACAATTGACCTTTCCCATACAATCAAAGACGGTATGCCTGTATTCCCCGGCACGGAAACTCCGAGCATAGAGAATGTGTTTACCCACGAAATGCACGGATTCCAGGAACATCGCCTGACACTTTTCTCTCATGTAGGTACACACGTTGACGCTCCCGCCCACATGATAAAAGGCGCATTAACTCTGGATCAAATGTCCACAGACAGATTCATCGGCCCCGGCGTATGCATCAACTGTACTGCTAAAAATTCACAGAACCCCACAATAACGATTGACGACCTGATCCCCTACGAATCAGAAATAAGTGAAAGCGATTTCGTCATCCTTAATTCGGGATGGTACAAAAACTGGGGCAAGAATGAATATTTCACCCATTACCCTGCCCTCACACCTGAGGCTGCCCGCTGGCTGGTTGACTTCGACCTGAAAGGTGTTGGAGTCGATGTGATTTCAATCGATTCTGCGGAGCTAAGCGGATATGAAATACACAACATACTGCTTGAGCAAAACATCCTTGCTATTGAAAATCTTAATAGCCTTCATCTGCTACCTGAGGATGGATTTATCTTTTCATGTCTACCGCTTAAATATGATCAGGCCGACGGCTCCCCAGTAAGGGCCATTGCCATTTACTGACACCAATGTATGTAAGTGACGAATATACCGGGAAAACTCTACCAGCCAACCCTACCACAAAAACCCCACCTAAGCATAAAAACCCTACCCTCAAATACAGTCTATATCAGTAAAAATACGGTCTTTACCCCGTTTACATAAAATCCTCCCAACCACATAATACAGTTGAAAAGGGAGAGGCTTTACATAGCCTAGATCTAAGGAGGAATTTTATGAACTACGAAACTATCACGAAAGTTACCCAGGATATCGTTTTAGAAGGCTCCAAACCTGCAAAAGAAGTTGCACAGTCCATAGGCAAACCATATTCAACTCTACTGCGCGAAATCAATCCATTTGATAACAACGCAAAACTAGGTGCAAACACCTTAATGGACATTCTTAAAACAACAAAAGAAACCAAGCCACTTGAATTTATTGCTGAAAGCATAGGCTACACTCTCAAGCCCCGCTTGATTTAAATACACTGTAATATTTATAATACAAAGCTGAATTCATAACGAATTCAGCTTTGTCAATTCTGGACTTTTAATAGCTTTGGGCCGATACTGGCCACATGAAAAAAGTTAAAATAAACCTCACGCATGTGGCGACCCTCGGACCTGTCGGGCATCTGCCCAAAGCACCGGGGACATGGGGGTCAGCTGCAGCCCTGCTTACCGCACCGTTTTTGTTTCTGCCCTTCCAGCTTCCGGTCAGAATCCTGATTCTGGGGCTTATATTTTATTTCGGGGCAAAAGCCTGCACTGCCGCAGAAAAAGACTTGGGGATGAAAGACCCCGGAAGTGTCGTTATTGACGAGCTTTTTGGTCAATGGCTGGTTTTCCTGCCCTTCCCGGCTGTTGTGTACTGGCATTTGGTTGTGGGCTTCGTTCTTTTCAGAATTTTTGACATTACAAAACCTTTCCCCATCAAGCAGTCTGAAAATTGGATGAAAGATGGCTGGGGTGTAATGATTGACGATGGTTTCGCCGGACTTTATGCAATGCTCGGACTCGGCCTGATTCGTTATCTGACCTAATCCATATTTTTCAGCGCAAACAAAAAAAGAATCCCCGCTTTCATGAAAACGGGGATTCTTTTTTTGCATAATAAAATCAAGACTAGTAAGACAATCTAAACTGTGCTCTTCTGTTCTTTGCCCAGGCAGTTTCATTATGAGCTGTATCAAGAGGCTCCTCTTCACCGAAACTTACAACGCTCAACCTTTCAGGAGTTACTCCCAGCAGAATGAGGAACTCATAAACGGCACGGGCGCGGCGTTCACCGAGGGCGAGGTTATACTCTTCAGTACCACGATCATCACAGTAACCTTCAATAACCATAGTAACATTATCATACTTTTTAAGAATCTCTGCTTTCTGCTGCAGTAGGGGGCGGTATTCCTCCTTGATTTCGAAAGAATCGAAATCAAAATGAATCATATTGCCAAGTTCAACAACAGCTTCGGTAAATTCTTTTTTAGCAGCAGCTTCCTTGCGATTATCTTCGAGTGCCTGTTCCTGAAGGGCTCTTTCCCTTTCCAAACGGGCCTGTTCTTCTTTAGCAAGCTGTTCCTTATTCTGCTGATCGGCCATTCTTTCCTCTACAGCGGGGCTGGCAGGGGAAGATTCGATTTGCTTTTTGGAACATCCGGTACCAAGACCGGCAATCAACATGAATACCACACACAAAATTATCGCTCTAGCTCTCATTTGCCCTCCTGAATAAGGAACTTTTAAGGACAGGAGTTTGTCCACGCTAAGATGATCCTAGGTTATTAGCCTCTCAATAGGCCAACACTATAGTGTTTTGTAAAAAAATCAAGTCATGCCTGCAACAAAAGTGTTAAACTATTAACCTTCTTACAACTTATGGGCCTTACCCCATGCAGGTGCCTTTGCAACGCCATTACCTGTAGGTACCATCATGGCCGGATCGCCATGACGTGTGGTCAGGTAAATTTTATACTTGCCACTTCTGCTGGAAGAGAAAGCAATAAAATATCCATCCGGGCCAAAAGCAGGTTCTTCATCATTTCCGGGACCGAAAGTAAGTTGCCTTTCGCTGCCATCCTTCAAATCATGCACAAAAATGCGATGCCCTAAAGGAGTCTGGCGGGAAAATGCAACAAACCGGCCATCAGGGCTGATCGTTGGGTTGGTGTTATATTTACCTTTAGTAGTCACACGCGTAACCACACCGCTATTCATATCCAGCAAAAAAATATGCGGGTTGCCGAACCGGGACGAGGTAAAAACCATCTTTTGTCCGGTACGATCAAAATCAGGTGAAACCTCAATGGCCCAGCTTTTGGCTAGGGCCTTCGTGGGCTTGTAGTTGCCATTAATAAGAAAGATATCGGAATTACCGTTCATGGTCAGGGTCGCTGCCATATTGCCGTCAGGCAGAAAGTCAGGACCTATTACGGTATTTCCGGGAAAGCTTTTCTGATCGATCTTCCCGGTAGCCCGATCCCACACGCAAAGCAGATGCTGGCGTGATCCCAGACGGGTAAAAACAAGTCTGTTGCCGTCCGGAGACCAGTTTGGACTAAGATTGATTCCGCCAAGAGCACTGATCTGCCTTAAATTACGGCCCTGCGGACTGACTGTATAGATTTCTTTATTCTTACCATCCTTCCGCACGAAGGCAATGGAAGACTCAAAGAATCCGTCACGTCCGGTAAGGATACGCATAAGGTGCGAGCTGAAACGGTCGGCGATACGGGGAAGGGTTTCCTCTGTGACCATGGAATACTTTTTACCGAGAATTGTCCTGCCGTTAAATGTTCCGATACACCGCAAAAGAAGGTTCTTATCTCCATTGGGACGGATTTCCCAGCCCGTAGTCAACGCAAGGTCGACCTTGGAAAGTCGCAACGGCTTGATGTCTATATCCCCGGGACGCACACCTTTTGATGGGTCACCGCCCAGAATGTCTGTGATAGGCACAATATTCAGGAAAGGAAGATACGCAAGATCCTTAGCCAGATCATCGCTGAAAGTTCCTGACTCTGCCGGCAGTGGCAGATCTTTATCCTTCGAATTCTGATATTTGCCTTCGGGCACGGTCTTCGGGGGCAGCAGGATAATATTCACTTTACGCTGGCCCGGACCGTAAATATCAACAGTCAGGGTGTCCGCAGCATAAAGATCGGATACAGCAATCAGCATCAGCATAAAAACTGCAACCAATCCGAATGCGGATGTTCTTATTCTAAAATTATTATTTTTCATATTTAAAACCTGACCTACTGATCAAGATCATGCAGGTTAAAGTTTACAATGAGGGTTCTGATAGAATTACCCGGCGGTTCGGGTAAAATCTCGGTATCACGCAGAGCGGTCATTACCGAATCATCAAAATCGACATTGCCAGATGAATCAAGCAGTTGAATATTGCTGATTTCACCATTTGATTTCAACTGGATCTGTACCCGGGCCATCAGGTTCTGTTTCTGCCCGAAGACCGGATAACGCCAGTTTTTACGTACAGCTTCCTTAACGATGGAAGCATAGACCTGAACAAGACCGGACGCCCCTGCAGAACCTTCTGCCGATCCGGTAACAGCGGTTTTCTCCGCGCTCTTTGTTAGCGAAGCAAGATCGCTTGCAACTGACTGGCGTTCAGCCTTCTCCTGCTTCTCCACCAGCTTGGCAAGGGAAGCTAGATCGGCGGCGAGCGCATCCTCAGCCGAGACTTCAGGTTTTTTTTCTACTTTTTTGGGTGGAGCCTTCTTGGCCACCTGTTTTTCAGTTGTTTTTGACGGAGACTTTTGCTCAACGGGTTTATCTTCTTTTTTAACCGTTTTTTTATCAGTCGTAGTCTTTACTTTTTTAGGTGAAATCTTTTTAGCGTCCGGCTTAGGTTGAGGTTTGGCCTTGGGCTTGGGCGCAAATTTCTGGGCAGGTGCTTTCGAAACTTCAGGCTTGGCTTCAGGTACCGCTTTAGGCTTGGCTTCAGGAATAGCAACAGCCCCCGGCTTGGAAAGTTTCTGGGCCGCCTTTGGAGCGGGAGCTTTTTTTACAGCGGGCGCAGCCGGCAACGGGGCAAGACTAACCAGATCAACCTTATATACAGGCATATCGAGAGAAATCTTAACCGGAGGGGAAATTGACCATGTCAAAGCCAAAATTATCAGGCCTGCATGAAGCAATAAAGATATGAAAAGGCCGATGATTTTCATCAATAAATTCGCCTGTATTATTCCTGAGCTATTTCTTTTTCTTTTCCACGGGTTCAGCAACCACGCCCAGGCGGTCTATTCCGGCAGCCTTGATTTCGCCCATGACCTTTACAACTTCCCCATATGCGACATTCTTATCCGCCCGCAGGAAAAGCATCTTGTTCTGCTTTTTTACCAGCTTATCAAGATGACTCTGTAATTCATCAAAGCCAACCTTGTATTCATCAAGATAAATCTCACCCTTATCATTTATGGAAAGCACGAGGTGTTCGTTATCCTGTGGCAGGGAGCGTACGGTACGTGTCTGTGGCAGATCAACCTCAACCCCCTGAGTCATCAGCGGAGCCGTGACCATAAAAATGATCAGCAGCACCAGCATGACGTCTACGAAGGGGGTAACGTTAATCTCTGCCAGCATGCCCCGGTTATTGGTGGAAATACCCATAACCTACTCCTCTGTAGAACTTTTTCCGGAAGGCTCAACCCATGAGACCTCACGTTCCACACGATTGAGGAAGGTGCCTGCAAAGTTAACCAGTTCAGTCTCAATGCCGTTCAGCACACCAAGGAAAAAGTTGTAAAAAATAGTCGCCGGGATAGCTACTGCGAGGCCGATAGCCGTGGCAACCAGCGCTTCGGAAATACCGGGAGCCACCGCCGCCAAAGCGGCAGATTTAGCCGAACCGATGGAGTGGAAAGAATTCATGATCCCCCAAACAGTCCCGAAAAGGCCGATAAACGGAGCACCATTTGCGCAGGTAGCCAGAAAAGAAAGGGATGAGGTCAGCTTCTTCAGTTCTGAACTGACCTGACGTCTCAGAATACGGCGCAGGGTATCTTTAATCAGCCTGCGTTTATGGCTGGAACTCACTGCCGACTTTTCCAGTACACGGTATTCTTTAACCGCTGCTGTTCCTATACGGTTCAATGGAGAAGCCTCGATTCTGCTTATTTCTGTCAAGCCTGAAGAAAGTGAATCCGCTTCTTCCATGATCTTGTTACCCTTGAGAATCAGAGTCCGTGCCCTTCCGAGGGAGATCAGTTTCCAAAAAATGATTGTCCAGCTCCAAAGGGACATGCCAGCCAACAAACCAAGCACACACTTGACCACAAGTGTGGCCTGACTGAGCATGGCAAAGATTCCGCCCTGAGGTAAAAAATCCATAATGCACCGCACCTTTGTTTTGCCGTCAGCCAGCTTTGACCCGGCATTTAGAAAATTATTTTCAGCTTAAGCTCTGCACAATGGCAGGCAGAACATCTTCCACCGCCCCCTGAATAAACACATCACTGAATGAGGTGTAAGCGGACGGAGCTTTGTTAATCTCAATAATCAGCCCTCCGGCTTCCTGAATCCTCGGCGGAATCAGGCTTGCAGGAACGACCCCCCCGGAAGTCCCGGCAACGATGACCAGATCTGACTGGTCTGCCAGTTCGAATGCAGCCTTGTAAGCCTCTGACGGAATCTGCTCACCGAAGAAAACCAGATCCGGCCTGACCACCCCGGAGCATTGCAAACAACGCACCGGGAGTTCACTGTCCGTCGTTATTTCTTCCGCAGGAAAAGGTGAAAAGCATTCCATACAGTAGTATTCACGGCAATTACCATGAAATTCAATAACGTTAACCGAACCGGCCCTCTGATGCAGACCATCAATATTCTGAGTAATCACACCATGCAGATAACCGTCTTTTTCAAGCCGGGCCAACCCCTCATGCCCGGCATTCGGTTCAGCTTTTTTAAGCATGGAATCAGCTTCCAGCAGAAATTGCCATACCAGTCCCGGATCAGACTTCAAACCATGAATGGAGGCCACCTTTTCCGGGTCATGCCTTGACCACATGCCGCCCGGACTGCGAAAATCAGGTATGCCGCTGGCTACGGACATGCCGGCACCGGTCAAAGCAATGGCGCAACGCGCTTTTCTGATCAACTGCGCTGCCTGCTTTATAACTGGTCCGGACTTATCCATTATTCACCTAAGAACGTTTCATTATTTCCTGAACCAGTGCACGTGAGTTTTGTTCGGCCTGAGCATACTCTTCAATGGTCAGCCCGGCACCTAGTGCTATTTTGCGGCGCATTTCCAGTCCGACCATATCGCCGGGTGCATGAGCATCGTTATTGATAACCAGCTTGGCCCCGTGTTTGCGGGCCAGCGCTGCAACATGGCCGTTGGTCAGACTGTGACCTTTGCGGGTAGTAATCTCAAGACAGACACCGTATTCAGCAGCCAGCTTGACTTCCACATCAGTGATCAAGCCGGGATGGGCCAGAACATCAACTTTTGCTTCAATTGCAGCAAGGTTTGTACCTTCGGCCACAGGTTCCACGATTGTTTCACCATGTACCACTACGATCTGGGCCCCGGATTTACGGGCATGGTCAGCCATTTCCCCGATAAGTCCCGGAGGAACGTGAGTCAGCTCCACACCGGCAAAAACGTCAATATCAAAAAAATGGCCGTGGTTCTTTGCAAATCTGCGAATATTTTCAAGGATGATATCAATATTGCTGGAATCTGCATGGTCGGTCATAGCCAGGGCGCGGTATCCCGCAACCTTGGCCCGCCTTGCCAGTTCCGCCGGGATAAGCTCCCCATCGCTGAAAACTGTATGAGTGTGAAAATCTATCATGGTAACAACCTACATCTTATATTTAAAGTCATCAGGAGAAAGACCGTCCAGTTTGTCTTCCCATCCGGATTTATCTTCAATTTTTTCTGCGATATCCTTAGTCCCGGCCACATCAAGCACCTTCGGAGACACGCGCACCGGACAGCCCGCCCGTACAGCCAAAGCCACAGCGTCTGACGGCCGTGAATCTATGGCAACCAGTTCTCCATCCTTGCGGACAATAATCTCAGCATAAAAGGTGCCCTGTTCAATATCAACGATATCAACGGAAACAACTTCACCGCCGAAAGTGGCTACAGTAGACAAAAGCAGATCATGAGTCATAGGCCGGGGAAACGAAACTTCATTCAGGACCAATGAAATTGCCATGGCCTCCATGGCCCCTATCCATATTGGCAGAACCACCCCCTGTTCCTCGTTTTTTAAAACCAGAACCGGGGTTTCAGTATCATTTTCCACCGCCAGACCGTAAACCTGCATCTCTACCATGGTTCTCCCACCTTTGCTCCCACAAGGGAATGGTTCTTGGCCTCGGTAATATTCACCTTAACCAGTTTGCCTCCGAGCTTCTGCTCTTCATCATACCCTGCAAAGTGAACATTGACCACCCGTCCACCGGGATCTTTGCCCCGCCAAGACATTCCGTCAGCTTCCTGCCGTTTGCTGGGACGTTCCAGCAGAACCACGGTTTCCTGACCGATTAAAGCTTCTAGACTTTCTCTAGTAATACGGTTTTGCCTTTCCTGCAAGCGGGCAAGCCGGGCCTGCGCGACCTCTTCAGAAACTTTCGGCTTCATCTTTACTGCGGCAACACCCGGACGATCTGAGTATTTAAAAGAAAAGCTGCTTTCGTAGCGCACCTGTTCCAACATATCCATAGTCTGCTCAAAATCTTCATCAGTCTCGCCGGGAAAGCCCACGATCAGATCAGTGGTCAAAGAAATATTCGGGCAGGCTTCTTTAAGCCCTTCCACAATGCCCAGATAACGTTCACGATCATATTTGCGCCCCATCTTTTTCAGAATACTATCCGAACCGGACTGCACGGGAAGATGCAGACTGGGGCAGAGATTAGGCAGTTCTCCAAAAGCTTTGATTACTTCAGGCGCAATGTCCTTAGGATGGGAGGTTGTAAATCGGATACGCTCCAGCCCTTCAATCTCTGAAATTTTGTAAAGCAACTGGGCAAAGGTGATATCATCACCCTTCTTGTCCATGCCGAAACTGTTCACGTTCTGGCCCAAGAGGGTTATTTCCCGGATACCGGATTTTACCAGATGGCGGCATTCTTTTATTACGGCTTCAGAGCTGCGGGATTTCTGCCTGCCGCGTGTGTAAGGTACGATGCAGTAGGCGCAGAAGTTATCGCACCCCTGCATGATGTTTACAAAAGCCTGACCGGGAATGGTTCCCACACCCGGCGGAATCAAGTCGAGATTGGGCTGCACTTCTCCGCCTTCTCGTTCCGGGTAGTCGGTCAGGAAATCATTGAGCACCAGCCTTTTTTCATGGTTAGCGGCCAGATCTTCCAACGCGTCCGGAGCCTTGGCGATACCGTCACTGCCGAATACAAGGCGAACATGCGGGAACTTCTCAAGAAACCCGTCACCTATCTGCTGCGCCACACAACCGCCGACAGCCACAAAGCTGCCCGGGTTAGTACACAGTGGTGCCAGCCGGCCCAGTACGCTGTAAACTTTCTGTTCCGGCTTATCGCGTACGGAACATGTGTTAATAATAAATATATCTGCTTCAGATTCCTTGACAGCTGTCCAGCCACGACTTTCCATGGCCCGAATCAGCCAGTCTGAATCGTGAACGTTCATCTGACATCCGAATGTTAGTACTGTAAATTTCATACCCGGCTCATACTCTATATAAATATGATGGTAAAGGTTAGAGCGACGCCACCGAAACCCTTTAGGGAGTCTACCGCCGGTCTTTTCAAATCACAAAATACTTGTTTGCAAAAAGTGTAACTAAACGCTTCAACAATATATTATCGAGGCCATCACACTACATTATTTCGATTATACCAAACCAACAAAAAAAAGGGGAAAGCCTTCTGTCAGCACAGAAAACTCTCCCCTGAATATCTGTAATTACAAAATAAAACGATTTTTAAAAAAAATCAGGATCAACAGCAGCCTTACCATTATTAAGCATGGTTTTGTAAAACCTGATCACTTTTTCATCAACCGGAACAATCGGAAAGTTGCGACGACAGGCATCGCAAGTTGCCATTGCCGGCTGTGTAGGCGCGATGTAAGGCACTTCCCGCCCGCAAAAGGGACAGGGAAACATAAAAATTATCTCCATCCCGCTGGGCTTAACCGGAGATAAAGGTTTGTGGCTAGACATTAATTATCCTTTTAAAAGGTCCTTTCCGGTCATTTCTACGGGAACGGAAATACCCATGTGATTCAGTATTGTGGGCGCAATGTCACAAAGAGCACCCTCAGCAGGAGTCTTGCCTTCGAACGCTTCACCAATGAAAACCAGTGGAACGTTATTCAGACTATGGGCTGTCTGGGGACCGCCATATGCGTCGATCATTTCCTCTGCGTTGCCATGGTCGGCAGTAAGGAAAATTGCCCCGCCCTGAACTTTGACTGCTTCCACAATCCTGCCGACACATGCGTCCACAGTCTCGCAGGCTTTGATAGCTGCGGGAATAATGCCTGAATGACCGACCATGTCAAGGTTGGCAAGGTTGCAGATACACAGCGGATAATTCGGCAGTGCACCGATCAGCTTTTCAGTAACTTCTTCGGCACTCATCTGCGGCTTAAGGTCATAAGTTGCCACTTCGCGCGGTGAAGGAACAAGAATACGGTCTTCGCCTTCAAAAGGCTCCTCACGCCCACCGTTCATAAAATAGGTAACATGAGCGTACTTCTCAGTCTCTGCTATACGCAGTTGCTTAAGTCCCTTATCCGCGACAACTTCCCCGATGGGATTGCTGATATTCAACGGAGGAAAAGCATTGGGAAAAGTAAAATCAGACTCGTACTGAGTCATGGTCATGAAACCGCTTAGAGCAGGAATCTTAGGACGGTCGAATTCGCTGAAGTCTTTTATGGCGAGCACTCTACAAAGCTGCCGGGCACGATCCGCGCGGAAGTTGAAAAAGAACACACCGTCGCCGTCTTTCAAAGTGCCGTCCACACCGGCAACAAGACGCGGTTTAATGAATTCGTCAGTCTCTTGAACTGCGTAAGCCTCTTCCACTCCCTTTACCGGATCGGAAACAACCTGCCCCTCGCCAAGCACGAGGGCTTTGTAGGAAAGCTCGTTGCGCTCGTAGTGCTTGTCACGATCCATGGAGTAGTACCTGCCGGAGATGGAAGCAACCTTACCCGCCCCGAGTACATTCATTTTATCAACCAACTTCTGCATGTAGACTTTGCCGCTGGTAGGGGAGGTATCACGTCCATCCATGAAGGCATGTACGAAAATCTCCTCAATTCCGGCATCCTTGGCAACTTCAATCAACGCAAAAAGATGATTTATGTGTGAATGCACGCCGCCATCAGAAAGGAGCCCCATGTAGTGCAGACGTCCGCCAGCAGCCTTGACATCGCTCATCAGCTGGCAGATCGCTGCATTAGAAGCGAGTTCGTGCTTCTCAATCGAGATATCAATACGGGTCATGTCCTGATAAACAACACGTCCGGCGCCGATGTTGGTGTGACCGACCTCCGAGTTACCCATGAATCCGTCAGGAAGGCCCACCGCACGACCGGAGCATTTCAGCTGGGTCTTAGGGCAGCTTTCAAGAAGTCCGTCCAGAACGGGAGTGTTGGCAAGTTTAACTGCGTTGCCTTTACCTTCAGGAGCAATTCCCCATCCGTCCAGAATAAGGAGGACAGTAGGAGCACCGGTTTGCTGAGACATGATTAAATTCCTTGCGCAGAATTAACCCTGCGGCTTGAGTTTTAAATCTATTCTGGTGCCTTCTGACCAGAGACCTTCCACGTTATAAAATCCGCGGTTATCTTCTTGGAAAATATGAACAATTATATCGTTCAGATCGAGAAGAATCCAGTCACCGGTTTTGTAACCTTCCATACCGAGATATTCAATATTCTCCTTGGAAAGCTGCTCCAGAACGAAATCAGCCAGAGCCTGGGCATGACGTACACCCTTTGCACCGGCAACCATAACAACTTCAGCGATGGGGCAGATTCCCTGCACATCTACGGCTGCAACATCACTGGCCTGTTTATCGTCCAACCATTCAGCAACAAGCTGAACTTTATCCTGAGTATCGATCTGTTTGAATTTTTTTTCTTTAGTTTTCATTCTTTTGGTTTAATTAACCGGCGTTTCCACTTCTTGAGAAACGCGCTTGGAACCGGACCGAAACAACGGGAATTAAGGGCTTGACGCCCCTGCGCGCCGAAGGTCCAATACTCCCGGCATGACGCAGTTCTCCACATTTCGTCCAAAGTACAATTAGATTATATAGAGAATTTACGCCTACTACGCAATGACTACTGTAGACACTTTTTGAAAAGTTTTCAATTGTGAAAAACATTTTCGAATTCGAATAGATTTATTGAACATAG
Source organism: Maridesulfovibrio sp. (assembly GCF_963667685.1). Classification (NCBI taxonomy): domain Bacteria; kingdom Pseudomonadati; phylum Thermodesulfobacteriota; class Desulfovibrionia; order Desulfovibrionales; family Desulfovibrionaceae; genus Maridesulfovibrio; species Maridesulfovibrio sp. Next base: position 1,355,423 of record NZ_OY763931.1, read on the forward strand.
ATGAATGCTAACGATCAAAACGACACGTTATCATAAGGACATAAACTATCGACTACCATAATTTTAACCATCCGGGTTGACGGCGGGCAGACACTTATGCATTATATGTCCCATGCATAGCCACATCTTTTTTTCCTTCTTCTTTTTTTTCTTTTTTAGGACTGAAATATAGTCAACCCGTGGTTATGGGCAAAAAACATTTATTGAGAGTTGACCGGGCCACGGGCGAAACCCCGTGGCCTTTTTTGTTTTTGCAAACTAAAAAACTGTACCGGAATCAACCATATCAGGAGGCAAGTGATGATCTTCGATGTAGACAAGGAAACAATGCCGAGGGAAGAGCTGGAGGAATTACAGCTCAGACGTTTAAAACAACTTTGTGAACGAGTTTACGCAAACGTCCCCTTCTATAATAACAAGTTCAAGGAAAAAGGTATTGAGCCGAAAGATATCAACTCCCTTTCCGACCTCACAAAGCTCCCTTTTACTGAAAAACAGGACCTTCGTAACCACTATCCCTTCGGCCTGTTCGCTGTTTCCCGCGAAAACATTGTCCGCATCCACTCCTCTTCCGGCACTACCGGTAAAGCAACTGTTGTCGGCTACACCAAGCGTGATATCAAGAACTGGGCGGATATGATGGCCCGCTCATTTGCCATTGCCGGAGCAACACCGGAAGACAGTATCCACAATGCTTACGGATACGGTCTTTTCACCGGGGGCCTCGGCGCGCATTACGGGGCGGAAGCACTGGGCGCGACCATCATCCCGGTCTCCGGCGGTGGAACCCGTCGTCAGATCATGCTGCTTAAGGATTTCGGCGCAGATGTAATCTGCTGTACACCTTCCTACGCCCTGTTCCTGCACGAAACCGGTAAGGAAATGGGCATTGATTTTGAGAAACTGCCCCTGAGGATCGGTATCTTCGGCGCTGAGCCATGGACCGAATCCATGCGCCGGGATATCGAGAACAAGCTTAAAATTAAAGCCCTCGACATCTACGGACTTTCTGAAATCATGGGTCCCGGTGTCGCCATGGAATGTGCTGAAGAACAAAATGGCCTGCACATTATGGAAGACCATTTCCTTCCCGAAATAATCAACCCCGAAACAGGAGAACATGTTCAGCCGGGCGAAGCCGGAGAACTGGTCATCACTACCCTGACTAAAGAAGGTATCCCGCTCATCCGCTACAGGACCCGCGACCTGACGCGCCTTAATTACACCACCTGCCGCTGCGGAAGGACCTTCGCCCGCATGCAACGCATAATGGGACGCAGTGACGACATGCTCATCATCCGCGGCGTAAACGTATTCCCGTCCCAGATCGAATCCATCCTCATCGAAACGGAAGGACTCTCCCCGCACTACCAACTGGTGGTTGAGCGTGACGGCAACCTCGATATCCTGACTGTTAAAGTCGAAATTTCCGGTGCCTCCTTCTCCGATGAAATTAAAAATTTACAGCGACTCGAAAGAAAGATACAAAAAACTATTAAAGAATTCCTCGGCGTAACCGCCCGGGTCAAACTCGTGGAACCCAAATCAATTGAGCGTTCCGTAGGCAAGGCTCAGAGAATTTTAGACCTGCGTAAACAGGACCAGTAATAGAAACTACTCAAATGCGAGGAAACACCATGAAATGTGACCAGCTATCAATATTTTTAGAAAACCGTGCCGGAAGACTCGCCGAAGTAACCCGTCTGCTTACTGAAAACAAAGTAAACATCCGGGCTCTCTCCTTGGCCGATACTTCCGACTTCGGTATCCTGCGACTCATAGTCTCCGACTTTGAAACTGCGCAGACAGTACTCAAAGACGCGGGTTTCACCGTAGGCAAAACCTCCGTTGTCGCCGTTGTAGTCGACGACCAGCCCGGCGGACTGCACAACCTGCTCGAAATGCTTCGCGGTTCCGGTATCAACGTGGAATACATGTACGCATTTGTACACCAGTCCGGCTCAAATGCCGTAATCATTTTCCGCTTTGACCGTACCGATCAGGCAATTGAACTGCTCAATGAAAAGCAGATCAAGATGATCCCCAGCGAAGAACTCTGTAAGCTTTAATGCCCCGCTGTCAGGGGAAGGAAACTTTTGAAAAAGTTTCCTTCCCCTGACACCATCCTTCAAAAACTTTTATCAAACTTCGCATACAACGCATTCAGACGGCGTAGATTGGATCGCAATATCTCGGTTGGTATTGCGTTTTTTATTACTGAAAATGGACCTAGAAAGCAGTCACCAAATGTCATCAATACCCAAGAATAAAGAAGAGCTGGAAAATGCCATAAAAACAGCGGCAGAAAAATTATTCGCAGACTATAGGACAATTCCGCATGAATGCTCCCGCGTTCCCGGAGTTGAGGGAAACGTGAAAGGGACTGAAATTTCTGTCTGCGATACTGTCGCCTACCTTTTGGGCTGGGGCATACTGGTTATTAAGTGGCACACATTGAAGTCGCGGGGTGAAAAGATCGATTTTCCTGAATCTGGATACAACTGGAACCAGCTTGGAGACTTAGCTACCAATTTCCATGAACAGTACAAAGACTGGACCTACGAAAAATTGCTCGATGAATATGAAACAACTCTGAAAAAAATACTCACCATCATATCCCGGACCAGCAATAAAGATTTATATGAAAAGACGTGGTATAAAAAATATACTTTTGGCCGGATGATCCAATTCAACACATCCTCGCCGATGAAAAATATTCGAACCAAGATCAGGAGGTTCAAAAGGGCTAAAAGTCTATAATCTTCCGCAGCCAGCTACGGCATAGCATTAATAAAAAATCTGAGACTGTTAATGAATATCAAGCTCCTCAAACAAGAATCATCCTGTATATGGCGCATGGAGAAATATGGTCCCATGCTGGTGGACGCACTGTTCTTCGGAAACAAGGACATCATCCTTGAACTGGACGACACCACCGTTTCGCAAGTGCGCGATGTAGCCTCGCTTCCGGGCGTAATCGCCCCGGTCTGCGCCATGCCGGACGCCCATTCGGGCTATGGATTTCCTATCGGCGGAGTCGGCGCGTTTGATGAAAAACACGGGGTAATTTCTGCTGGAGGTGTTGGTTTTGATATTTCATGCGGAGTGCGCACTCTGACTACCGGACTAAAAAAACAAGACCTGATTTCCTGCGATGACAAGCTCGCAGAACTGCTTTTCAAACGCATCCCTTCAGGAGCCGGCAAAGGCGGCAAAATTACCCTTGAAGGAAATTTCATGGACGAAATGCTGCTTGGCGGGGCTGCGTGGGCCGTCGGGCAAGGTTATGGCAAACCGGAGGACCTCGGCAGAATTGAGGGGAACGGTAGAAACAGCTTTGCCGATCCAGAAAAAGTCCCGCTAAAAGCCAAGCAACGCATGCGCAACCAGTTGGGGTCGCTCGGTTCTGGGAACCACTACCTTGAAGTGCAGTATGTGGAAAAAATTTACGACAAGGCAAAGGCTACGGCTTTCGATCTGCGAACCAATGATGTGCTGGTCAGCATCCATTGCGGATCGCGTGGATTGGGTCATCAGATCGCCAAGGACTATCTCCCTGTAATGGCCGAAGCCGCTCCTGCTTTCGGCATCAAACTTCCCCATAAAGATATTGCCTGTGCGCCGATTAATTCTGAACTGGGCCGGAACTATCTGGGAGCCATGGGTGCGGGTATCAATTGCGCCCTTGCCAACCGTCAGGTCATCACCCACCTCGTACGCGAATGCTTTGCCGATATTCTGCCACAGGCGTACCTGTGCCTGCTCTATGATGTGAGCCACAACACCTGCCAGCGGGAAGAACACAAGATCAACGGGAAAAGAAAAAATGTATGGGTCCATAGAAAAGGCGCAACCCGAGCACTTGGCCCGGGCCATCCTGAACTACCACGAGAATTCAAAAAATCAGGTCAGCCCGTAATTATCGGCGGCAGCATGGGCACGGCATCATACATTCTGGCCGGAACACCAGAAGGTGCGAAGATTTCTTTTTCGTCCTGCTGTCACGGAGCGGGGAGACTAATGAGCCGGGCCAAGGCCCGCAAATCTTTCAAGGGCAATAAAATTCAAAAGGAATTAGGCAGGCAGGGAATAACAATCCGCAGCGGATCTATTAACGGCATCGCTGAAGAAGCCCCGCACGCATACAAAGACATCGACGCAATCATAGAATCAACGCAGACTGCCGGAATAGCGGATAAGGTTGCCCGGTTACGCCCCATTCTGTGTGTTAAGGGATGAGGCCAACTATGCTGCGCCAAGCCGAGTCTCAATGAGCCTGATTTGCGCCGGTTGCAGTACGCTGACCAGTGGTGAAATCAGAATACGTGTGGTGGTGACCAACCCTGTTTTCAGCGCATGTTCAAAAATAGAAATCCAACGCTGAGCCAACTCGAAATTAAAGCTTGCGGAAGCGATGTATCCGGCTTCGGTATTTGCCAGCTGCAAGCGCAACAGCCATTCCTCAACCCTTTGCAGAACTATTGCCAGATCCTGATCGTGAAAAGCATTGATTGAAATGGCATCATGCAAGGCCATCTCATCATCAGAAAAATCGACTCCAAGATGCTGCAAAAGTTTCCGCCTCAAAATTGAACACGAGCGCAGCTGATCCTCGTAATACTTATGCGAAATATTCTCACCGCTGTTCTCAAATTTATAGACCAACGCTTCAGGAAGATTAGCAAAAAACATATCCTCATCCATGGACAGCTCAACCCACAGTGCATAGTCCTCACAATGCCTGTATTCGTCATTGTATTTATACTTTTCAAGAACTTCTCTCTTGAAAATCATGGATGGGTGAACAAACGGATTGTTAAAATACAGTCTGGACTTCAAGTCCTCATTTCCGGTTGGCACTTGCTGCAACAATTTATTCTGCCTGCGGTCAATGATGTAGCACCAAGTTCCCGAAAGGCTCAGCTCCGGATTTTCTTCCATAAAACGGACCTGCGTGCCCACTCTCTCCTCATGGCAGACATCATCTGCATCCAGCCGCAAAATATATTCCGCATCTATTTTCTCTATTCCGGCATTCAAGGCCCCGACCAGACCGAGATTCTTGGGCAGATCATAAATTTTAATTCTAGGGTCTGAAAAGCGGGAAAGAACTTCAAGGGTATCGTCGGTGGAGCCGTCATTGATTACGCAGATTTCAAAATCAGTATAATCCTGACGCAGCAATGACTTTAAAGACCTGGAAACTGTCTTTTGGGCATTATAAACGGGCAGCAAAATGGAAGCTTTAGGCATAGCGAAATTCAGACATAAATATTGAACCAAGTCAAGGTGCAGTAAGACAAGAAAACTACGCTAATTATCTAAATTTTATATCAGGAAGCCCAAAAACTGTGGAAATAGATTTTAATTTATATTAAGCTCAACGGATGGAAAATATCGAAGTTATAAACAAAGATTGGCTGGCTTCTATGGCCGCCACAAAAAAGGAATTCCTCACTAAACTGTTCGGAGTATTCCTGCGAGATGAACCTGCACGAGTCATCAAAATACGGGAAGCATTCGAAGCCGGGGAAATGGAACAACTTAAGTATCTTGCCCATTCCCTAAAAGGTGCAGCTGCAACCATGGGAGCAGACAGGGTACGCGAAGCCTGTTTGAATTTGGAATACAGTGCCCGTGACGGAGACAAGCAGCTCTCCGAAAAAAACCTGCATATTTTGGAAGACGAAATGAAGCTTGTTTACGACTTCATGAGTGATTTCATCCATTAGTACGGAGACTTTTTTGCGGGCAACTATAAAACCGGGGCAATTACCCCGGTTTATTTTTATACTGTTACGGCAGTGCCGATGCTAATGACCTTCTCCGCCGGAATACGCAGATAATCCAGCGGGTCTTCAGATATGGAACTGAGCAGAATAAACAATCTGCGCCTAAGAACACTGTGTTTATCGTCGTTATTAAAGCGCAACAGCATGCGCCCCAGATAAAAATACGTATCAGTACTGCTGATTCCCAGCTGATTCCATGACTGAACAAACGCAAGAGAAAGGTTCGGCTTCTCCATGAAGCCATAATTTACGGTCATCCAGTAGATATTCTTATCAATATTCTTCAATATAATACGTTTGTGGACATCCAGAAATGGTTCACTTGAGGTGTTTACCCGCAGGAATACCAGCTTTTCATGCACAACTCGGTTGTTGCGCAGATGCTGCAGAAAGGCGTGGGGAATAAAATCAGATGCAGAAAGAAAAACAGCCTCTCCCGGAACTTTTGCCAGCATGTATTTTTCAATCTCCGGCTCAAGATCAGCCACCTCAAGTCCCCGCTTCAGTAAACTCTCATGCAGACGGGAACGTCCCCATATCCAGACGATCATTACATACGAGATAAGTCCTGCCAACAAAATCGGAAACCACCCTCCCCCGGTAATTTTGGTTAAATTGACGATGAAAAATCCCAAATCGAAAACAGCAAAAAAACCGGTCAGCAGCACGGCAAGAACAAGCGGGCAGTTACGCACCTTACGCAGGTAAAACCAAAAGAGATAAGTCGTTATGATCATGGTCCCGGTAATTGCTATTCCGTAGGCACCGGCCAGGTGTTCTGAACCTTTGAACACAATAACCAGCGTAATGCACAGCCCGGCCATAAGCCAGTTAACTGAGCGAACGAAAACCTGTCCCGGGTTATCTTCCGAAGTCTGCCGAATGCGGATACGCGGAATAAACCCAAGATGAACGGCCTGAGCTGTGAGGGAAAAAGCTCCTGAAATTATCGCTTGGGAAGCGATAATGGCCGCGAGAGTAGCCAGTGCGACCATGGGCAGGGTCAATACTTTTGGGAATAAGCTAAAAAACGGATTGATGATGGTTTTGGGATCACGCATCAGCATGGCTCCCTGTCCTAAATAATTCAATAAAAGGCAGGGTAACGCGACCAGATACCATGCTATGGTGATTGGTTTGCGCCCGAAATGCCCCATATCTGCAAAGAGAGCCTCGCCGCCGGTGACGCAAAGCACGACCGCCCCTAGAACCATACATCCGCCCAGCCCGTTATCCGCAAAAAACTTAACAGCATAGTATGGTTTGAAAGCTTGCAGTACTTCCGGACTATTAAGAGCGGAAATAAACCCGAATATGCCGATTACGGTAAACCATATCAACATGACAGGTCCGAAAAAACGGCCGATTTTATCAGTTCCACTACTTTGAAAAGTAAACAGAGCCAATAAAATTATACAAGCAATATGGATAGTATACTGATGGGCAACAGTTGTAGCCACATCCAAACCCTCAATGGCTGAAAGCACGGAAATGGCAGGTGTGATGACTCCGTCCCCGTAGAGCAAAGCCCCACCGAGCATGGTAGCTATGAGCATGAATGTTGTTTTGCGCCTAGTATCTTTTTCACTGACCAGTTCATACAGGGCAAAAATACCGCCCTCACCATTGTTATCCGCCGCCATAACAAATGTTACGTACTTCAAGCAGATAACAAGAAGCAAAGACCAGATAATCAGGGAAAGCACTCCCAGCACATTAGCCTGAGTCAGGGCGATTGCGTGATGACCGCTGAAACATGCCTTCAGGGCATAAAGAGGGCTGGTTCCGATATCTCCGAAGACAACACCTAACGCACCGAGGGCCAGAAGCGTTTGGCGTCCTTTACTACTCGGATTTGCGACCATAGGTTTCCTTTTCAATCAACCACTTGCCATCCTTTTGCAGGAATTCGAAAGTAGGAGTGAATTTACCACGGCCGTCATTGCTCCGGTAATCCCATTTGACCCTTGCGATGCACTTGTTGCCATCCACTTTGAATTCAGTAATTTTGAATAGACGGAGCTTGAAAGTACTTTCCAGCCAATAGGAAGAGCAGCGCGGAAGATTATCACTAAAACCAGAGAACATCTGCTCGTTTTTGGAATTGCATGGGAAAGACATGATTACCGCGTTCTTTGCATAAAGAGCTCTCACTGCATTAAAATCACGTAAATTGTAAGCATCCTTATACTCAAACAGAACGTCCTTGATCTGATCACGCACCTCTTCATTATTTGAGGCCGATACAGAAACAGCAGCAAAAATAACCATCAACAACATCAGCATAGAAAATAAAATTTTCTTCACAGCGCACACCTTTTTGGTCTTTTGGATTTCGATTGAACAACCTGTAAAACAATTTCAAATAAAAATCAGCAAATCCCGTTCATTCTACGCCATTTTTGCAAACAATTTATTACATCTTCAAAGACCTCTTCTGGATTCTTACCGACGGTATCTACAATGCATTCAGCATTATTGTCTTCTTCAAACTTAACGTCCACCCCGATAACCTCGCCCAGATTCTCGTACTGCTTTCCGGTTCGCTGTCTCTCAAGAGCTTTTTCATAAAGACCGGCCATAACCAGTCCCTGTTGTCGTCCGGCTTCTCGCCTCATAGCCATATCGATAGGACAACGGAGGTATATTTCTGCAAAACACTCTATCTTTTCGCGCGCATCATTTCGCCAGCACCGCTCATGAGCCACTCCGTCCATAATTACACAACGACCCGACTCCATAATGGAGATGGCATCTTCAACAAACAGATTGTAAGCCCGCTGCCGCTCTTCACAGGTATATTCGGGATTAGGAGTATAAAGTTTGCGCCGCTCATCCATACTGAGCAGAAATACTTCCAGACCTTCAGAGCGGAGGTGCTCATACAATTTTTCAGCAATGGTGCTTTTACCACATCCAGGCAATCCGGTAATCCATACCGCCCAGTTTTTGTTAACGCATATACCGTTCGAATTGGACATAGTCAAAGACCTCATCTTCAAGGACATTTTCAATAAAACGCAGTAATGCATCACGCACCGGCTGAGGGTGGTTCGGATACCAGACGGGAGAAGCGATCACCAGGCCGCGAAAAACGAAAAACGGGGCCATAACCTGCAACACCTCTTCGTCACCGGTTATTTCCAGATATTTCTCCATGTATGTCATATACATTCTACGAAACTTGCTGGAAAAGCTGCAATCGTCGTAAAGGCCGAAAAGAAGATAGTTAGTCGCCATGCAGCAAAGATCTCCGGCAGGTTCTCCCCACTCCCCTCGGCTGCGGTCAAGCACACTGAATTCTCCCGGCCCGCTGATAAGTACATTCCACGGGTGGAAATCACCGTGAACCGCACAAAGACGGTGAGTGTAATGAAAAAGTTTCCAGCGCCAGTCGATCAGTTTTTTTTCGAGTTTAACAAAACGGTCCTGCGAAAAAAAATCGCAAGGTTGTTCGTAAGCCTCGTCAATCAGTCCCATGATACATTCACTTGATCCGATCAGTTCACGGATACGGCGGTTGTACAAATGCGGATCGTTTTTCTTCTCTGAATGGATTTCAGCCAACCATTCGGCAAGACTGGCAGCATTCTGAGAATCCTGTTCCTGAAATCCGCCCTGCCGTATCCGATCAAGATCATGGAAATAATCATACCCCTGCAACTTTTCATTAAGAATGAAAAATTCCTGCGGGTTCTGCAACGGACGCATAACCCCATCAGTATCTATGTACCCGATCCCCATGGGCTTTACATGACGATGCATCCGGGCCGAGGTTTCGTACTGGAACATAAGAACCGCTGCCCGATCCCAATAGAACTGATGGCCGTATTCATCACCTTTCATGACTGAAATCACAGTTTCCCTTTCTTCGCCGTCCACTTTGAACCGGACAAGTAACGGCTTTCCGTAACCGAACTTCTTCATGCCCTGCTTATCGAGCGTACCGATATCACCGTAATCAACTAGCGTGCTTTCAGGGCCGAAAGCTTCTTTCAGGTAAATTTCAAGCATCTCGGCGGTGATTTCAATCATGATCCGTCCTCCGGTTTTTAAACAAGGATACAGGAACAGACGAATCACTTACAAACCCTTTTTGAAAAAATAAATATTGATCTCTAAAAACAAAAAAGCCGGAATCCCGACTAAAGGATTCCGGCTTAACAGCTAATTTAAATAATGGCTAAAGCTTTCCGAAGTTCTGCTCATAACGCGCCCAGAACTCTTCCTCGGTATAAGAATGTTCCTGAGTGCCTAGTTTTTCAACACAGTAAACAGCGCTCACTGCGCCCACATGCGCGGATTCAACAAGGTTTTTCCCCATGGCGAGTCCTTTGATCAGTCCGGCACGGAAAGCATCACCTGCACCGGTTGGGTCTTCCACAACTTCGGCTCTGGCTGCGGGAACTTCGGTTTCACCACCTTTTTCAACAACAAGGCAGCCCCGTTCGCCAAGTGTAACGATGATGGACTCACAGATTCCCATAAGCTCATCACGGGTCTTGCCAGTTGATTTCATAATCATTTCCAGCTCATAATCATTGGAAACAAGAATCTTGCAACCGCCGATCATTTCCAGCAGCTGTTCGCCGCTGAATGCGGGAATATTCTGACCCGGATCATAGATGTACGGTACACCCTTTTCGCGGTAAACCTTGGGAAAATTCTGCATATCATCGAGGTTGCCGGGAGAAACGATAGCCAGAGCGGCGGAAGGATCGACAGCGGAAAAATCATAATCGCAGCTGAACTTCATTGCTCCGGGGTTGAATCCGGTGATCTGGTTATCAGACTTATCTGTAGTTATGTAAGCCCCGGCAGTAAACTCGTCATCAACACGTTTAATACCCTTACGGCTGATTTTGTTATCATCCAGCCACTTCTCATAGCCGTCAAAGTCTTTACCGGCAGTGGCAAGAATTTCAGGTTTTTCATCGAGCATGGAAAGTGCGTAAGCTATGTTTCCGGCTGTACCGCCAAAACGTTCGTCAAGGCCGTCAACCAAAAAGCACACGTTAAGCATGTGAATTTTGTCGGGCAGGATATGATCGGCAAAACTGCCGGGAAAACTCATAATTCTGTCATAGGCCAAAGAACCGGAAACCAGTATCTGCATGTGTTGAACTCCTGAAAATAAATTTGCGCCGGGATGACGCAAAAAAGCGTATCACCCGGCGTCGCGCGGACAGTACGCTTTATCTCGCAATGAAGTCAATATTACCAGCTTTGAATTTCCGGCCATACAGCATCTAATCTCACTGCATCAAAGGTTACAGCGACTTGGTATGACTGTTCACCCATTCAAAAAAATCTTCATTGCCTTGCCTGGACTCAAAAGCAAGGATGGCCGGACAATCATAACTGTGAATATTTTTAACAGTTCCTACCAATGTCTCAACCAGTTCAGGAGTTGTTTTGGCTAAGAGTACCGCTTCTGCTGAATGTTCCAGCTTGCCTTCCCACCAATACATGGACTCCATTTTCTCTATTATATTTACACAAGCGGCAAGATTGCGCATGAGCAGCTCACTGCCTATCTCACGCGCTTCTTCCACATCACCTGCCGTAATATAAACCAGCATCACGGACATAAGGCCACCTACTTACATAAAGCATTGGAACCCGGTTTCGCATTGGCGAGGTAATTGCTTATCGCATCCAGTTCATCTGCTGTTATGGTCATGCCCATATCAGCCATGCGCTGGTTGGTTTTTTCCCACGCGGCAAGGTCTTTTTTGCCCAGATTGCGGCAGACTCTTTTCATGCTGTGACAGCTTGAACACTTCGCAAGAACAAGACCGGACCCATCTTCAGCACCGGAAACCGAAAGGCCGAATCCGGCAATACTGATAAGAGCTGCGACGACTAAACCTAATGCTATTTTCATTTTCAACTCCTCCAATTTTTTATTTGTATTTTATGATACATGAATTGACATGAACGGCAACATTTATAACCATCATGGCAGCATATTCGGTGATTGTAAGTTATAAAAAGAAATGATAGCCCACACCATACATTATGAAAATGAATCCCCCTGATAAAAAGATTTTGGAACGCGCAACGGTAATCTTCGACCGCTTAATCAGGCGATATCCTGATCCGGAACCGGAACTGGACTGGACCAATGCATGGGAACTTATGGTTGCTACAGCGCTGGCAGCCCAGTGTACAGACGTGCGGGTCAACAAAGTTACACCGGAGCTTTTCAGACGCTGGCCCGGCCCGGCTGAAATGGATAAGGCGGATCTAGCTGAAGTAGAAGACGTAATCCGTTCCACCGGACTTTTCCGCAATAAGGCAAAGAACCTTAAAGGAGCGGCAGCAGTTGTCATGAACGAATTCGGCGGCGAAATGCCCCGGACCATGAAGGACATGATCAAGCTCCCCGGAGTGGCCCGCAAAACTGCCAATATTGTTCTTTCCAATGCCATGAATATTCATGAAGGGGTAGCCGTGGACACTCACGTTAAGCGGCTTTCATTCAGGATGGGTTTGACCAAAAGCACCAACCCCACTGTCATTGAAAAAGACCTGATGCCGCTTTTCAAGCGAGAGAACTGGGGCGATGCCAACCACATTCTCGTACTTTACGGGCGAGAGATATGTTCTGCACGCAATCCCAAATGCGACATCTGTGAATTAAACGATATCTGTCCACAAAACGGAATTGAGAAAAAATAATGAGCGAAGAAAAAAAGAAACCCGGAACATTCACCGTTCACGCCACTGACGGCCACGCCCGCCGTGGAACACTTGTCACCGCCCACGGTGAAATCCAGACCCCAGTCTATATGCCTGTAGGCACTCAGGGGGCGGTAAAGGCAGTATCCCCGCGCGACCTGCGTGAGATCGGTTCCCAGATTATCCTCGGCAACACCTATCATCTCTATCTGCGTCCAGGTGATGATCTCGTTGCCCGGCGCGGAGGGCTGCACAAATTTTCCACATGGGACAAACCGATCCTTACCGACAGCGGCGGTTTTCAGGTTTTCAGCCTTGAATCAATCCGCAAGATAACCGAGCAGGGAGTTGAGTTCCGCTCCTATCTTGACGGGTCAAAGCATTTCTTTTCCCCGGAAAAAGTTATCTCCATCCAGAACAACATCGGCTCCGACATCATGATGGTTCTTGATGAATGCGTTGGCTATGGTCATGACCGTGATTATACCGCCCGCTCACTTGAAATGACCACGCGCTGGGCAAAACGGTGCCGCGATGCCTATCCGGTAGGTTCCGGTGATCAGCTTATGTTCGGTATCGTTCAGGGCGGATTCCACAAGGACTTACGCGAAGTGTCCCTCGAACAGCTTACCGAGATTCCATTTGAAGGTTACGCTATCGGCGGCCTGAGTGTCGGCGAACCCATCCCGGACATGTATGATATTCTACAGCACATAGGACCTAAGCTTCCTGAGAACAAGCCCCGCTATCTTATGGGGGTCGGAACTCCGCTTGATATCCTGGAAGGCATAGCAAACGGCGTGGATATGTTCGACTGCGTACTGCCCACAAGAAATGCCCGTAACGGAACACTGTTCACCAGTCTCGGCAAAGTAAATATCAAACGCGCCCAGTACCGTGAAGATGATTCTCCGCTGGACCCCAACTGCGACTGTTACACCTGCCGCACATTCAGCAAAGCATACCTGCGCCATCTGTACACCGCCAAGGAATTACTTTCCTATCAGCTCAACTCAATCCACAACCTGCGTTTCTTCCTCAAACTGACCGAAGAAGCGCGTGATGCTATTGAGAAAGGCACATTTAACGACCTAAGAAAAAGATACGAAGCTGTCTACGAACCTGCTGTTCGTTAAGCAGGCCCAGCACACGAATACCAATAAAAAAGCACTGACCGTTGCCTTACTCTGGCGATGGTCAGTGCTTTTGTATTGATAACAGCGAATCAGACTTACTGCGGTTCCTTTTTTTCCGATGGCGGAGCTGGAAGTCTCTTAAAAAATTTACCCATATTTTCACCACAGTTAGTCAGTGAAACATCACATCCGCTCTCGCGTAGAACAAGTTTGATATCATCGAACATTTTGGAGATGAATAGCAGCCCCGGATTTTCAACCACTGCGCTGGCGCCCTTACCTGCTCCTGACAGAATCCCCATAACCTGCAGCATGGTCACATTATTCGGTGAAACAGCAAAGGAATAGACCTCGCTATTTTCCTCTGCACTTTTCAAAAGAATGCCTCCCTCGACAAATCTATCCAATAAAGGGGAAATAAAACGCACCGGAACCCCAACCTCAGTCGCAAGTTCCTCAACATCATACGGAGATTCTGAGCGATTAAAACGCAAGGACATCAGACTCAGAGCCAATAATGAAAATTTCTGCATGTCCTCTACGCCCGCATCGGGCATAAATCTCTGCTGACGGTAGAGCATAACATTCTGCACAGCGTAACTGATTTCAGAACCAAGCAGAACAATCACCCAACTGGCATACAGCCAAACCAGAAAAAGCGGCAACTGCGCGAAACTTCCATAAATGGCATTATACTTGGACACACCGATCTGCCAGTTGATGTATGCCCACTGGGCCATCTGCCATACAGTCCCGGCAACAACTCCACCGGCAAGCGCGCTGCCAATCCGCACCCTTGTATTAGGCATAAAAGCATAGACAAAAGTAAAAGCAATCCAAATCAGTACGAGTGGAGTCAGATTAATCAGGAAAGACTCCAGCGTGTTCATACCGTAAATATTTTCCAATTGATGAAGCGCGGCCTGTTTCTTGATGGCAACACTGACGCTGGTAGCAACGATCACCGCCACCGGACATATGAAAATAACCGAAAAAAAGTCGGTAAACTTGCGCCAGAAAGTACGGCCATGCCGAACCTTCCAAATAATATTAAAAGCCTTTTCCACCGTACCGACTGTAGATAGAACTGTAAAAAGCAAAGTGCCCACCCCTATCCATCCAAGAGTCTGTACATTGGTATTGTCTACGTATTCCAGAATCTTGGCTACCACCTCTTCCCTTCCGGCGGAAACCTTGAGCAGCATGTCGTGAATAAAATTGGAGTCCTGAAAGCCCATCCCTTTCATCAATGAAAAAGCAACAGCCAAAAAAGGAACAATTGAAAGCATGGTAGTAAAGGTAAGTGCGGCAGCACGGATAATACACTGGTCTTTGAGAAAGCCTACGGCGACCAGATAAGCAATGCGGGACATGGTATGCAGGGACCGCAAGGGGCTGCTCTCATTGGAAGTGCTCCAATCCCAGATATCAATTAAAAAGAAGTCCGAAATCCGCTGTATAACCTTTCCCACAGGCATCGCGTCCCCCTGCATGCTTATGTACAATAACTGCTATCAACAACTGAAAATATAAATTTAGTGAACCATATCAGAATATAAGTTTCCTGAAAAACATAAAAGATTGCTGAGGTAGGCCGAGTACATCATTTAAGACGTCACTCCAGCGTTCCAAACCCTTCACTTCTACCTTGGGGTTGCTCAGTTTACCGGTAACTGTCACATTGACCCCGGTCAGAGCATCAAGGAGAGCATTAACCAGCTTTAGGTAAAGGTTTGGCAACTTGATGATATCGGCATTTACCCGCAGGTTGATGGAATTTTCGGGAAAACTGAACCCACCCGTGGCGGTAGCAGTCAGATAATCTGTTTTAAGCAGGTAGTCGGCGACATTAAATTTCCCATCCTTACCGTTAATATTTCCGGCCATAATGGAAAAATTGGTCGGGCTTGGAGCTTTTTTATCTTTAGCGTCCTTTTCAGCTGTAGCTGCAAAAAGGTAAGAACCATTCAGGATCTTAAAAAACAAGTCCCCTGTCATTGTATCCACAAAATCAGTATTGGCAGTGGAGTGCCCTTTTAGATTCAAGGAAGCATCGGTCCTGCCCTTTACATAGTCACGCCCTACGTAATCCACGAAAAAAAGCCCGGCCTGAAATCCACGAACATCAATATCAGTATCCAAAGAGACAGTTCCGTTTTTTAGTCCCAAATCAAGCTTACCAGTCAGAGCACCTTCATGAAAATCAGCTTTCATATTATGAATGTCGAAGACGGCATTCTGCATATCAACATCAGCACTGACTTTGCTCGCGCCGAAATCAAATATACGGAAATAGTTACACTCCACCGTTCCGGTGGCATTTATAGCCCCAAGTAATCTATCAGGGAATTTCCATTCCGGAAGTTTATAATTCTCGACTTTTTGAAATCCGTCATCCTCCACATTATCTTTGCCCAGTGAACTAACACTCGGCGGCAAAAAGTGGTCAACATCAACCCGGTCAGCATTGATATTAAAATTCAAAACCGGTTCCTTGAAATCGGAGACCTGAAATGTCCCCTGTGCGGACGCATCATCAAGCCTGCACTTTTCCACCCGTATGGTAAGATTTTCACCATTCAGTTGAAAGGATGCGTCCAGCTCGGCTTTTGCAAATGCGTTCGGGTCGACAGTCTCCGGCTTATCCACACCGAAAAGTTCAAAAAACTCATTGCATGCTGTTTCCGGCAACGCCATTTCACCTTTTGCCGATACAGTCTCAGAGCCCAACCTGCTGGCTTGAGCACTACCGTGCAGATTTATCTTTCCGCTTTTTACAGCGAAATCATCTAGCTTCAGATCACCGGAAATCAAACTGCCACTACCTGCGACGGTCAGGGAAACATCTTTCTTGATAACCGGCACACCTTTTCCGCCAACAGAAAAATCTAAACGCCCGTCCTTTACGGCGATCTTTTCTGGATTGCGTGGGTTATAGAGCAGTCCGCCTTTGAAGCTACCCTTGAAACGCCCTTCCGGTTTAAGAAGTTTCCCGGAAAGATCAAGCGTGACACTTCTCCCGACCAGTCCGTCGGAGACATCAGCTGAAAGCGGAGAAAATTTTAATGACATTGCCGCTTTTTCAGCATTCAAATTCTTTAATTCAGGCGGAATGCCCTTGAATCTGAGATTCGCAACAACCCCGTTGGCTTCAAGATTTGTATCGAGCCTTAGGTTACGAACAAGTTCCAAGGGAGTCCGCCCACTTGAGGATATATTTTTAAGATTAAAAGCAGCCTTACCGGAATTAAATTTTAACCCATCGACATCCAGCGGTAAGAGTGCAAGGGAAAAAGGGCTTACAGTGCCCTTGCCGCGCAGGTATGCAACCCCCGCTTCACGTTTCTCATCAAGGACTATTTCGGCGCTGAGAGCAAAATCACCATCAAGATATGACCCTTTATCAATACTTAGATCAGCAACCTTTGGACCCGGTGAAACTGAAATGGCAACTTTATTAAGGCTAATCCCGTCATAGTCAAAACGCCCTACTTCCAGCCTACCGTTGCAGGGAATCTTTTTCACCATATCGGCAATAACCATATCCCGGAAAATATGCTTTTGCCGGTGCTGCTCATCCCTGGTTTCTGTGGCGTTACCGCTGGCCGTTTTCTCTAGATCCAAAAGTTTTTCATAAGGATCAAATTGGATCGAATCGGCTTGCACGTTAAATTCCACCCAAGGATTCTTATAATCCTTGAGGGAAAAGTCGCCTTTCACGACCGTATTATCCACAGCCAGAACGATATTGGTGAGTTCGGTCTTTTCCAGAGTAGAATGAAAATTGATGGCAAAAGAGGCCTGATTCAATATATCCGCATAATCTTGAGGGATGGGAGCAGGAGTGAATCTGGAAAAGACTTTCTTGGGATCAAATCTAGTCGATTTCAGCCAGCCCTTGAAATCAGGCTGGTCATAAATATTCGTACAGTTAGCAGCCCCTGACAAGCGAACGCCTGCGCCCTGCAGGACCAAACCATTTACATCAACTTTACCGTCAACAAGGTTAAAACCAAGAGAGGCAATTCCCTCTGCCGACTCATGCGCACCAAGCAGTTCTTCACTTTCAACTTTAACTGCAAGTGATGTTTCTGACAGTGAAACCTGTTTATCTTTGAGAGAAAAATCCAAAAGTCCTTTGAGATCGGCCTGTGCGCTAATGTCCAAAAAGTCGGTATCGAAATTCGCACTCAAATTAAAAGCCAGCGGCGTACCCTTCCGCAACAGCCCTGTCCTGATATTAACCCCGGAAACATTAAATGAATTGCCGCTGCCCAGATCACTGTAGGAACAGGTAGCATTGAAGATACTGGCGCCACGAACACTGATACTGTTGAAGTATCGGGGTCGTTCAGCTTCGCTCTCGTCATGTTCTTCCGTTTTCATCACAGGCAGATTGAGGGAACCGTCTTTCAATCTGGACACACGAAATGACGGAGAATCGACAACAATTGTATCAACCTCAAGTTTTCCACTTAGCAAAGGGATAAACCTGACCTTAAAATCAATATCCTGCACTGTAAGCTGATACGGGTATTCGGAGCCGGCCTCTGATGCTACGGTTACCGGCCCGGAATTCACTCCCAGCCACGGGTAAAAATTCAGCTCAAAGTTATCGTGAAAGCTGACTTTTCGTTGCAGCTTTTCGCTGAGTAATTCTTCGAGCATTAAGCGCGGTTCATCTGATTCCATATAATACACCCCTCCTGTGACCGCTGCCAATATGCAGAGATCAAAGAGGATGAACAGAATCCAGAATAGTTTTTTTACCCGCAAAATCACTTAGTGCACCTACGAAATAATTATCCGTCAATTCAATAACAATAGGCCATAACGACCGAAAGAGTAAAGCAAAGCCGTCTTTGACATATCTTTAAAGAACGCAGGGCTACTTTTCCTGACAGAACAACGAAGTTTTTACAGGATGACCTGTAACTTCGGCCACGACCGGGCATTTTACCTTGAAGGCATAGTAAACCTCCGGCTTTACCCCCCATAGGGATTCAAAGTTGCCCTGCCCTTTACTAAGCACAACCGGAGCTTTATCCAACCGGATTCTAAACTCGGCACTGCAACGACTCAGGACCGTTCCAGGGGTGTCCACTCCTGAGGTCACTACTTCGCAGATCTCGGTCATACCAACCACTCTTGCATCTACCATTGTTGCATCATTAAGGGTATTCTTACCTCGAACAGCATAGGTCACAGCAATGCCTTCATCACGCAATAATCCGATTAAGACAGTATCCAAACCGATCTCACCGGCATTATCTCCAAGTACAAGTAAAGATTTATGTTCGCGTACCTTATCGATAAATTTCGCAAATGCATCCCGGTCCAGACCATGCTCAAGACTATCGAGCTCAGCCTCCCAGTCATATTCGCCCATCACCGAGCAATCCATATAATTGCCGATAATAGAAACACCCATAGCCGCCAATAAAGGGTCTGCGCTCCCCATAACTTTGGCCTTTACCATGGGCAGAAGTTCAAGCACACGGGCATTGGCTTCTTCCTTCTGAGTTTTGAATATATCGATATCTCCGACGTACTCCACTGTCTCACGAAAAAGGCGTCCGGCGAGTGACGGAGGAGATTCATTTAAATCCGCGCACGCAAACCCTGCTGCCCAGTGCTTGATTACTTTTTCATGAATTTCGTCCTGTCCGGGGCAGGTGGCCCTGATTCCCGCAAGTGCCATCTTCAAAAAACACGGCAGACAATCGAGATAAGTTCTCATAAAAAGACCTTTCCCAGCTCAACAAACTGGGCTAATTTTGATTCTATTTTCTTGAAAAACGGGCAAGATTTAAGCCCAACATAATTTCCAAAACAACTGCATCGTGAGTTAAGATACTAAATTTAATAGATTTAACAACAAGGCACGGCAGTTGCTTATATCAGCGTGAATATAACTTAAAACAGAGGAGCAACAATGCCATTTACCAACAGAAATAACAATAGCTCCCAAAGGGCGGGTCGAGGACTTGGTCCTTGCGGAGCCGGAATGGCCAAAGGAAGAGGCGCAGGAAATAGACAGGGCGCAGGACGTGGCCAGGGTATGGGCCAGGGCATGGGCATGAGAAGACGTGACGGTTCATGCGGAGCCATGAAAGGACAGCAGAATGCACCAGAACTGTATACAAGAGATCTGGAAAAACGCATCGCCGACCTTGAAGCCGAAAACTGCAGACTCAAAGCTGAAGCCAGCAAATAATGATTATTCCGGCACTTAGGTGCCGGAATCTTTTTTAAGGAAACGATATATGAAAATAGCAATTGCCAGCGGTAAAGGCGGAACCGGGAAAACCACCGTCGCCGTCAACTTTGCCGCCTATCTTGATTCTCTGGGCAAGAGCGTAAGCTTTACCGACTGTGACGTGGAAGAACCCAACGCACATTTTTTTCTCAATCCCGAACTAGAACCTGAACAGCCTGTGCACCTCACCGTGCCGGAGATAGATGAGAATAAATGTATAGGAGAGTCCTGTAAGAAATGCATTGAACTCTGCCGTTTCAAATCTTTGATCTGGATGGTTGATTCTGTGCTCTGTTTCTCCGAATTATGCCACGGATGCGGACTTTGCGAGCTGGCCTGCCCGGCAGATGCCATAGGAAAAGGCAATAGAGAAATCGGAACAACTTCCATCGGCAAAGCCGGAAACATACATTTCTCAAAAGGACTGATGCGCATCGGTGAAGCCATGGCTCCCCCACTGATCCAAGCGGTAAAAAAAATTTCTCCGGAAGCAGAAATCAACATCCTCGACTGCCCTCCCGGAACTTCCTGTCCTGTCGTGGAATCCATTGACGGGGCCGACTTCGTAGTTCTGGTTACTGAACCGACCCCCTTCGGTCTTCACGACCTCAATCTTGCAGTACAGTTGATGCAGACTTTAGGAAAACCATGTGGCGTTGTTATCAACCGCGCTGGCATGGGAGACGACAGGGTGGAAAAATACCTTGCGGAGAAAAAAGTTCCTTTGCTTGGATCACTTCCGCATAGCCGCGAAGCCGCATCTCAATATTCCGAAGGACATCTTCTCTATAAGAATATCGCCGGATTTGAGGAAAAATTTGCCCAAATTTGGTCTTCAATCCAAGCACATGTGAGCGGAGCAAAATAGAATGAAACAATTAGTAGTCATCAGCGGTAAAGGCGGAACCGGAAAAACCAGCGTGGTTGCTGGACTGGCCTCCATCGGCCCCAAAAAAGTTCTCGCAGACTGTGACGTGGATGCCGCAGACCTGCACCTCATCATGCACCCTGAGATTAAAGACAAACATGATTTCCTAAGTGGCGAACGCCCTGAAATAAACCCTGATCTCTGCACTCAGTGCGGTCTCTGTGCTGAACATTGTAAATTCAATGCGATCTCAGATGACTTCAAAGTCTTGCCTGAAAAATGCGAAGGGTGCGGTGTCTGTTCATATGTCTGCCCGGTTGAAGCCGTATCTGTTTCACCTCGCCTTTGCGGCCAGTGGTTTCGATCAGAAACCCGTTTCGGGCAGATGATTCACGCTGAACTCGGTATCGGAGAAGAAAACTCCGGTAAACTGGTTACCACTGTGCGCAACGCTTCAGCAGAAATAGGCGAAGAAGTTGGTGCTGAGCTGGTACTGGTAGATGGATCTCCCGGGGTAGGTTGTCCGGTTATCGCCTCGCTAACCAATGCGGACCTTGCGGTATTCGTAGCCGAGCCGACCGTATCGGCAATTCACGACCTGAAAAGAGTCCATAAACTTACCGAACACTTTAGAATTCCATCCATGGCAATCATCAACAAATGTGGAATCAATGCCGGTAAGGAGCAGGAAATACGCGACTTCTGTGCTGAAAAGAATATAATTCTCGCCGGAGAACTTCCTTACGACACCATTTTTTCAAAAGCTCAACTAGCCGGACAATCCGTAGTTGAATATGACCCGGATGGCATGGGGAAAAAGATTGAAGCCATCTGGAATAAAATGGATGCGAACCTTTAAAAGGAGAGAAGCATGGGCAAGGAAAAAATTGTAGTTCTAGGATGCAGTATGGCAATGGACGATATCTGTATCGGCTGCTCCCGTTGCATGGTCGGCTTTAATCGCCGCGAGGGCGAATTCAAAAATTGCAAAGAAGATGCTGAACTGGTTGGTATTGTCGGCTGCGGAGGTTGCCCCGGCAGCGGAATCGTAACCAGAATGGCTCACATGAAGCTTTGGAACGGACCGATGGACGAAGTGCCGAACAAAGTCTATATAGCTCCTTGTATTACCATGCACTGTCCTCATAAAGACGTTTTGCTTAAAAAGGTTACTGCCAAGGCCGGATGTGAGGTCATTGAAGGCACACATCCCTACATCCCTGAAAACATTTTTGGTTAACAACTTTTAGAATATGCCGATTTACGAATATAAATGCCGCGAATGCGGAAACGTGTACGAAGAAATCACCAGCGTGAATACCCAGAGTACCGAGTGCCCCAACTGCGGCAAAACCGCCGGGGAAAAGCTCATGTCCTCCACTTCATCGCTGACCGGAAAAGAAACCCCCAACGTCCCGGATGCGACAGGAACCGGATGCTGCGGTGGCAATCCGTCATCCAAAGGATGCGTACCCGGCTCATGCTGCGGTAAGGCTTAAGGCCCGGCGAAGGTCATTTCCGAACCGTTTCGTTGCAGAATATTGAAATAAAGTCGCAATATCCAATAGAGATATTGCGACTTTATTTTAGCATTCAATATGGAAGCTAGGGCGGAGCTTATTTAAAATTTTTCTGTCCACTGGAGAACCTTAAAAATTATCGTCAATCAACTCCTGAGTCAGCCCGACAATCGTAATGCCGTGCTTTTCAGCAAACTGGATAGACTCATCCAAATCAAAAAAAAGACTTTTCCCTGCTTCTACACCGAGACAGGTTGCCCCAAGGTCTTTCATCCCCTGAACAGTTTTAAGACCAATTGAAGGCATATCTACTCTCTTCTCCTGACCGGGCTTGAAAACTTTGACTATACAACACCCTTTTCCGCCAAGCTCACAACCGCGCTTGATGGCTGCGTCAGTACCTTCAATGGCTTCGACAGCTGCAACGATACCCTCGCGGACAACTACGCATTGGCCGATATCCATGCGCCCAAGCTCGCGAGCTATATTCCAACCGAAAGTAAGATCAGAACGTTCTACTTCGTTTGGCTTGCGCTTGGTCAAAAAACCGGACGGGGTAATAAGCTCGGGAGCATATTCATGCGGGCCGACGACCTGCATACCCTCGGATTCAAATTCGTTGGCAATGGTTCGCAAAATGACATCATCACCTTTGGTGGCAAGCTTGAAAAGCAGCTTGGCAGCTCGAAAATCAGGTCGAAGATCAAGGGCTTTCGGCTTGTTGATGGTTCCGGCCATGACTACTTTATTGACCCCGTTTTTCTTGAAGAAAGAAATCAACTTGTTGAGCTGACCGAGCTTGAGTTCCACGGACTCATCAACATGTTCGTCCACCTCAAAATTTGAATGACCTCTAAAAAAAACAGCCACAACACGATTACCCTGTGCTGCGGCTCCTTTTGCAACCAGGAGGGGAAATTGTCCCCCCCCGGCTATAAGACCTATTGTATCTTTGGTGATCATAATCTCTTTTCGGGTGTCCGGTCAGCAGGGCAGATACCCCGTTCGCTGGTCTTGATGAACTCAATGAGACGGGCCACTTCAGGAGTGTCGGGAAACTCATTTTCAGCCATTTCAAGGGACTCTTCACGAGTAAGACCGGATCGGAAAATAATGCGGTATGCCTTTTTGATGTCGAGGCAGGTTTTGGAATCAAAACCGCGTCTTCTCAGCCCAACTGAGTTAGGACCGTGCAGCACACCGCGAACACCGGTAGCCAGCATGTAGGGGGGAATATCCTGACCGAAGCCGGACATCGCACCTAAAAATGCGTACTCACCGATTCTTACGAACTGGTGGATACCGGACAGACCGCTGATGGTCACATAATCACCCACTTCAACATGGCCGGCAAGACTGGTTGCGTTAGCCATGATGACATTGCTACCGATGTGACAGTCATGGGCGATATGTACATAAGCCATGATCATGCAGTTGCTGCCGACCACAGTTTTTTCACACCCCTGAACAGTACCACGGTGGATGGTCATGTATTCACGGAAAATATTGTTATCACCGATTTCAACAGTAGTAGGCTCACCTTTGAAACCGAGATGCTGAGGTTCACCACCGAGCACAGCTCCGGTATGAACAACATTGCCTTTACCCATGCGGGTATATGCTTTTATCTGGGCATGTGCATCAATGTTACAATCGTCACCGATAACAACATTATCCTCAATTACGCAGAAAGGACCGATCTTAACGTTCTCGCCTATCTGTGCGCCCGGATCAACAATAGCACTAGGATGGATTTCAGTAGCCATTATATGGCCTCCTTGTCGACAATTGCAGCAGAAACTTCGCCTTGAGCAGCGATTTCACCATCTACAGTTGCGACGCACTTCATTTTCCAGATGTTCATTTTACGCTTCACTTCGTTAACTTCAAGAACAAGCTTATCACCGGGAACAACAGGTCTGCGGAATTTAAGCTTGTTGATTCCGGTAAAAAGAAAAACCTTGTCGTTGGTGTCAACTTCATCAGTACTGAGCACGATAATGCCACCTGCCTGAGCAAGAGCTTCAACAATCAGAACCCCGGGCATAACCGGAAGACCTGGGAAGTGCCCCTGAAAAAAAGGCTCATTCATAGTGACGTTCTTGTACGCCCTGATAGACTCCCCGGGCTTGATCTCTTCCACACGGTCAACGAGCAGAAAAGGATAGCGGTGGGGAAGCATCCCCATAATCTTTTTAATATCGATAATATCGGGAGTTGAATTACTCACTTTAATCTTCCTTGCTTAACTCTGCTTCAAGTGCCTTTATACGCTTTTCTAGCGCAGACATCTTCTTTGCCATATCAGGCAATTTTCTATGATATATGGATGATCTTAAAAAATTACCTTTTTCCAGAAGCGGGGAACCTGCGCCCATAAATCCGGCAGGGACATCGTTTGTCACCCCGGCCTGGGCACCGATCATGGCGCCATCTCCGATTTTTATATTATCCACAAGTCCGGCTTGAGCAGCAAGAATTACGGAATTACCGAGCTTGGTGCTGCCTGCAACTCCGGACTGGGAGATAACAAGACAATCTTCGCCTGTGGTTACGTTATGAGCAATCTGGACAAGGTTGTCTATTTTAGTTCCGGCACCGATTCTGGTTACGTCAAGGGCAGCGCGGTCGATACAGGTATTTGCACCTACTTCAACCTGATCCTGCAACTCGACAGTACCGATCTGAGGGATCTTCATATGCTTGCCGGAAACCTGAGCATACCCAAAACCATCACCGCCGATAACTGAACCGGGCTGAATGATGACTCCGGTACCGATAACAGTCCCGGCCATGATCGAACAATTCGGATAAATTATGCATCCCGGTCCGATAACAACATCTTCACCAACATAAGTACCGGAAAAGACTTTACAGTTAGGACCGACCTTTGCCCCCTTGCCGATAAAAGCAAAAGGATAAACAGTAGCGCTCTCGTCAACTTGTGCATCAGGATGAATAAAGGCCAGCTCATGAATTCCATCCACGCACCCCTGAGGGCGGGAAAAAACATGCATGGCTTTGGCAAGATCCATGTAGGGATTCTCGCTGATTAGAGCGGACTCAACCTGATCTGCATATTTTTCTTCAAGCACAATAGCTGCAGCTTTAGTAGTCTTCAGCGCAGCTTCATATTTAGCATTCGCCAAAAAGGACAGTTCTGAAGGACCGGCCAGTTCGAGTGTATTAAGACCCGTAATTTCCTTGTCCTTGCCCGCCATCTTCAGGCCGATAAGGCCGCCTAGTTCTGAGAGAAGCATAAGCCTTACTTCTTGCCTGCTCTGAATGCGCGGTTCATTTCAAGCAGCAGCTGGTTTGTGATATCAATGCTGTCATCCACGTACAGAAAACCGGATGTTTTCTTGTCGTAGATCGCAGTGTAACCATTTTTCTTACCATAATCGGTAACGATTTTTTTGAGCAGATCGATGACAGGTGTTGCTACCTTTTTTTCTTCCATCTGCATTTTGCGCTGAGTTGCCTGAGCAAGGTCCTGATAATCTCTTACCTTGCGTTTGAACTCAAGTTCTTTATCCTGCTTTGCTTCGAGAGAAAGAACGAGAGCCTGCTTCTGCAGTTCCTGCTTGAGGGTTTCAAGTTCATGCTGTTTGGTTTCAAGCTGTTTTTTTGCAGTTTCGAATCTCTTCTCCATTTTCTTCTGGGCGTCCTGACCTACCTCAGAGTCTTTTATCAGTTTAGCCATGGATGCTACCGCAATTTTCTGGGGTGCGGCGAAGGCAGAACTCTGAAAAGCAAAAACCAGAACCAATACTGCAAAAAGAATTTTACGCATTTTAAAAACACTCCTTATAATTCCTGTATAATATTCAGCCGAAAAGGCATGCCGAAAATCGACATGCCTATCGTTTACATCAATTTATAAAACCCTGCTAGAAGAACTGTCCCATTGAGAACTCAATCTTATGTCGGGAGCTGTCCTTCAGCTTATCAAGTCCGTAACCGTATTCAATTCTGATCGGTCCCATCGGCGAGAACCAGCGCAGACCGGCACCGATACTCTTGTACATGCCAAGGAACAACTCTTTTCCGTCAGCCTGCTTGGTATCGTAGAAGAAGTCCTGACCATCATTCCAGGAGTTACCTATATCAAAGAAGCCAAGGCCGACAAGACCGAGTTCTTCGTTGATCGGGAACAGAAGCTCAAAGTTCATGTAGAGCATTTTGTTACCGCCGATACGGTCATCGGAAGTGCTGTCACGGGGCGAAATCTCACGGCTGTCATAACCGCGTACGTTGTTGATACCACCGAGGTAGAATCTTTCAAACACGGGGATCTCGCCGTCTCCGAAGTTATCATGAATGAATCCGATACTACCCTTCCAGTGGAAAATAAGATCCCAGAAAACCGGGGTGAAGTAGTTGGAGTCATAAGTATACTTTACAAAGGAGTCATCCCCCATGAGGATACCTCCACCCATCTCAACAACAAGGTTGTTCAAAGTACCTGTGGACGGGTTGAAAGCCTTGTTCGTGGTATCACGTTTCAGACCTGCGGTAACAACACTGGACCAGTTAAAACCTTCGATGTCTTTAATATCCTGCGCAGCGGAGTCGGAAACATCGGATATTTCATAGTTATCCAAACGGTAGTTGGTGTAGAAGGAGGTATACTCGCCGAGAGGATAGCCCGCGGAAATAACACCACCGATTGTCTGCTTATCATAATCGGTATAGTCTTCGTTACGCCAGTAAGTCCTAAAACCGCCACCCCAGCGACTATCGTTAATGCGGGGGTTATAGAAGTTCAGACCATAACTGATGCTCTTGGAACTCCAGCCACCGTTAAGTCCGAATTCCCATCCGCGGCCGAACAGGTTGCGCTCAGTAATCTTCGCGGAGACAAATACGCTGTCAGAAGTAGAGTAACCGATACCACCACTGATCATACCGGTATTCTTGTCCTTGATCTTGACCTTTAGGTCCATCTCGCCAGGATCACCGGTAGGAACGGGTTCGATATCAACCTCGCTGAAGTAGTCAAGCTTGTTCAGACGGACGATTGAACGTCTAAGCTTTGAACCACTGAACTGGTCACCGTCGGCCAGACGCATTTCACGCAGAATAACGTTGTTCCGTGTTTTTGAGTTGCCTTCAATAACTACGCGGCGGATATGAACCTTCTGACGTTTTGACATTACAAAAGTAATATCAACAGTCTTGTCTTCTCTATGCTGGTCAAACTTAATGTTTGCTTCAGCATAAGCATATCCGTAGTTGGAGTAAAAATCTGAAAGAGATTTCATATCTTCACGCAGCAGAGAACGGTCAAGGTACTCCCCGCCTTCGGACATATCATCAGCAGTAATCAGTTCACGCAATCTTGATTTTTTGACAATCAAATCACCTTGAAAAGCAACTTTGCCGACTTTATAACGGTCACCTTCCGAAACTTTGAAAGTGACGTATATCCCGTCATCTTTGATCTCAACTTCGGGCTGCCCCACTTTTGCATCGATAAATCCGCGGTTGCCGTAGTAGGCATGGATGGCAGCAGCATCACGTTCAAGCAGCTCTTCCTTGAGAATACCGGTCTTGGTAAACCAAGAAAGCCACCCTCTTTCAGTCAGGGCTAATTCACCTTTGATATCATCTGGATCAAGCTGTTTGGCACCTTCGATAATGATGCCTTCAATATAGAGCTTGCTACCTTCATCGATATTGAGGTTCAAGCGAGCCTGCGCGCCTTCACCTTCTACGCTGTAGTCGATTTTAGCGTTATAATACCCTTCCTTGCGGTACATTTCACGCAGAGTGTTCAAATCATCAGCGAGTACTTTCGGGTTCAGAACCGCGCCCTTTTTGGTATTCAAAGCCGCAAGAATATCGTCTGCATCAATGGCGTCTTCACCTTTAACTGCAATAGCTTGAATACGGGGTCTTTCGTTTACGTCGAAAATAATTTTCTTACCGCCGGGCACATCGGTAACTTTGACTTTAACATCGTCAAAATAACCCAGGGCGTAAATATTTTTGAGGTCAGCGTTGATCTTGGAGGGTGTATAAATATCTCCGGTCTTGATATCCGTACGCATAAGAATAACATCTTTATCAAGAACACGGCAGCCACGGACTTCTATCTCCGCGATTTTGTCCTGACTCAGCAGCTCAAGCTTCATTTTTGAAACCAGCTCGTCAACTGCCGGGAGTAAGTTGATCAATCCTTTTTTGGAAACAAAAAGCGGAACTGCCGGCTTAAGGCCGAAAGCTTCCACAAGACGCACATCCAAACTGAGGTCTTCACCAATCTGACTGAAACTACCGTAGACTGAATACCCTGCCCCGGAGAGCAGAGCCATATCTTTTGCGGCCTGAATGTTCAAATAGTCAAAACCCTGCTCATCCACTATCTGCCTAACTTTCTGCTGGTTAACCACACGGAAACCGGCCTCGCGCAATCTGTCGGAAAGAAGAGTGGGCAAACTGTCTTTAAGGTATTGGGTATCAGCATCAGCATTAACTTCAAAGGGAAGTACGGCAATAATCACACTGGAGGCTTCATCAGCCTGTGCTTTGCCTGCCCCGAAATGCATCAGGAAAGCAAAAGTTGCCGCAATCAGTAAAAGCAGAATTCTAGTTCTGGGCATACAGTTCTCCGGAACGCAACTCAAGCCGACGGTTCATAACCTCGGCAAGTTCCATGTTGTGAGTCACAACTACGAGCGTCATTCCAAGCTCTTCATTAAGGGAAGCCAGCATCTCGCCAACCATCTTCCCTGTCTTTTCATCCAAGTTACCGGTAGGTTCATCTGCAAGCAGAACTCTGGGTTTGAGCAAAACAGCTCGCGCAATAGCGGCTCTCTGTCTTTCTCCGCCAGACAGGGTCGTCACCCTGTGATCCAGTCTGTTTTGCAGCCCTACCATCCCAAGGGCTTCACGGGCCATTTCAGAGGCTTCCCCCTGACTTATGCCTGCCATCATGGCAGGAAGAGCAACATTTTCCAGAGTGCTAAACTCCGGAAGAAGGTGATGAAACTGAAAAACAAAACCGATTCCCCTATTTCTCACTTCGGCCCGTTTTTCAGGTGTCATATCATTAATATTCATTCCCGCAAAATGGATAATTCCGCTGGAAGCTGTATCCAAGGTACCGAGAATATGAAGCAGCGTAGTTTTCCCGGAACCGGAAGCTCCGAGAATTGCGAGGGACTCGCCAGCATCAATCCTGAGATTGACGTTATCCAGAATCCGCACAGTCTCGGTCGGCCCTTCATATTCTTTTACGACATCAATAAGTTCGTAAAGCAAATTACTCATACCTTAAAGCCTGTGCCGGTTCGAGAGCTGCCGCCTGCCTGGCCGGATACAAAGTAGCCAGAAAACAGAGCGTAAAAGCCGCTACGCCGATTGCTGTCAAATCCACCCAATCCATTCTGATAGGCAGATAATCCACAGGGTAGACATTGCTCGGCAGCTTGATGAACTGGTACTTTTTAAGCAGCATTGCCACCGGAACCCCTAGGAGGTAGCCGGTGCCTGTTCCGATCAATCCGATCAATGTTCCCTGCAGCATAAAAATTCTTCTGATGCTCCCGGATGTGGCACCCATGGACATCAGCACAGCGATATCTTTGGTCTTCTGCATTACCAGCATGACCAATGTAGTAATGATACTGAAAGAACCGACCATGACAATCATTGCCAGAATGATAAACATAGCGGTCTTTTCAAGCTTTAAGGCGGCGAACAGGTTGGCATTCATCTCCTGCCAGTTCTTGATCTGCACCGGATAGCCGGCCAGTTCTTTCTCAAGAAGAACGCCGATCTTATCAACTGCATATACATCTGCCAGACGAATTTCAAGGCCGGAAACAAAATCACGGTTAAAACCAAGCAATCTCTGGGCGGCTACATTACTAATGTAGGCCAGCGAAGAGTCGTATTCATACATACCGGTCCTGAAAATTCCACCAACCTTGAAAACACGAACTTTTGGCGTAAAGCCGGCTGCAGTGCGCGTACCTGATGGAGAAAGGAGGTTGACGGTGTCGCCTACAA
The DNA here is from genome assembly GCF_963667685.1 of Maridesulfovibrio sp. NCBI lineage: Bacteria > Pseudomonadati > Thermodesulfobacteriota > Desulfovibrionia > Desulfovibrionales > Desulfovibrionaceae > Maridesulfovibrio > Maridesulfovibrio sp. Next base: position 1,385,698 of record NZ_OY763931.1, read on the forward strand.
CCAACCCGAGACGTTTAGCCAGCTGGTTTCCTATGACAATTTCAGGGATTTTACTTTCATTCCCAAGACAGTCAACATTACCGGAAACCATGTCACCGGGCAGACTCAATACACCTTTAGCGGTATTCGAATCAACACCACGCAGGACAACGCCCTTAACCCCTCCGCCACTGGACAGCATGACTTCAGAATAGATAAAGGGCGTTACACCTGTAACGCCCGGAATCTTTTCAATTCGATCAGTCATGTGATGATAATTTTCAAGCGTACCGTCATAGGCGGTCACGATTACATGGGCATTTACTCCGAGAATTTTATCACGAAGATCGGTTGAAAAACCGTTCATAACCCCTATCACCACAATCAGAGCAGCTACGCCCAGAGCAACGCCGCACACGGCAAAAAGAGATATTACCGAGATGAAGGAGTTCTTCCTCAGGGTAAAGAGATACCTCAGTGCGACGAAGAGTTCAAACTTCATGAGCCACCATTATTGGAAGCACCCTCATGCCTGAGAAGCGGGAACAGGATGACTTCCCTGATGTTTGCACTGTCTGTAAGCAGCATAACCAGACGGTCTATTCCTATCCCCTGACCGGCAGCCGGAGGCATACCATATTCAAGGGCGCGGACATAATCTTCGTCCATGTTGTGTGCTTCATCATCACCAGCATCCTTTTCAGCTACCTGCTCCATAAACCTGCAACGCTGATCTACAGGATCATTAAGCTCGGAAAAGGCGTTAGCCAGTTCACGTCCGTAAATGAAAAGCTCAAAACGGTCGGTTATATCAGGGTTCTCTTCGTTTCTTCTGGAAAGAGGAGAAATATCCGTGGGGTAATGATAGATAAAGTGCGGCTGGATCAACTTCGGTTCGACCAGTGCATCAAAAAGTTTGGCCTGAAGCTTACCGAGCTTTTCACCCTCAACAGCCTTTTCGCCAAGCTTTTTCACAAGCTCTTTACACTTATCATAGTCATTGTAGACTTCAGGAGAAACACCACCGATAGTTTCGAGAGATTCGTGAAAAGCCACGCGATGCCACGCGCCGGGTGTCAGATCAATCTTCTCATCCTGATAATCAATAACAGTGGTTCCATTCACTTGCTGACATACGGATGAGATCATCTCTTCGGTCAAATCCATCAAATTTTCGAAGTTGGCGTAAGCCCAGTAGAATTCAAGCATAGTGAATTCAGGGTTATGCCGAACGGAGATGCCCTCGTTACGAAAGTTACGGTTGATTTCATATACCTTTTCAAACCCGCCGACCAAGAGACGTTTGAGATACAGCTCAGGAGCGATGCGCATGTAGAGCTGCATATCAAGGGCATTGTGGTGAGTAATGAAAGGCCGTGCGGCAGCACCACCTGCGATAGGATGCATCATGGGAGTTTCCACTTCCATAAATCCTTTTGAATCCAGATAATTACGGATAGCCCTTACAATGAGGGTTCGTTTCTGAAAAATCTCGCGTGCGCGTGGTGTAACAATCAGGTCCACATAGCGCTGACGGTACCTGGTCTCCACATCCTTGAGCCCGTGATACTTCTCAGGAAGCGGACGCATGGATTTGGTAATCAAGTCAACCCTTTCAGCCTTGACAGTAAGCTCGTCCGTTTTGGTCCTGAAAAGAGTCCCTTCAACACCGACAATATCGCCGATATCGAATTTTTTAAAAATTTTGTAGAGGTCAGCACCGAGGTCATCCCTCGCTACATAAACCTGAATCCTGCCGGTAGGATCCTGAAGATGAAAGAATGCAACCTTGCCGAAGGAACGGTGGGTGATAACTCTTCCGGCAAGTTTGAACTTCTTGCCCAGAGATTCCAGCTCTTCGCCTCCGAGATTGTCATAATTGTCCCATATATCTGAGACTTCTGTATCTTTACTGAAGTCATTGGGATAAAGCGGTACGCCTTCATCGAGAAGACCACAGGCTTTTTCCACGCGATTCTTCAGAACCTGATTGAGTTCGTTCTGAGCTTGCAGAGCCTCAAGCATGGGCATAAATGATTGCACATGCTCTGATTTGGTTGCCAGCTTGATTTGTTTATTCTTCTTGCCGCTCAAGTTATTAATTCTCCGTAACCGAATAAATTCTAGATAAATACAAGATCCGTTGATTGCCTAAGCTAATTACCCTCTGTCGTCAAGAATGTACATCTTTTATAGTTCACTTTCGCACACAAATATTTTTTTAAAAAAACGTTTGACAAGTTCGCGACAAGTCCGTAGAACCCTCTTCGTTGCAGCGGGAAACCGCACAACACAAAATATTCCTCGGTGGCTCAATCGGCAGAGCGGGTGACTGTTAATCACTAGGTTGGGGGTTCAAGTCCCTCCCGGGGAGCCAGATAGCTCAAAGGCTGCTTTCATATGAAGGCAGCCTTTTCTTTTTACGTCAACAGACTGCCCACTCCAATAAGAAGATTACTGCCCTTCATCCCTACATTAAATATATATACCCTGAACAAATTGGGCTGTAGACGGCATCCAACCGGAAAGACAAAGGGTCCAACTTCGTAGTAACACTATGATCCGCCCGTCTGATTTACCTCGAGAACAAAGTCTAAAGAATTTTTAAATTAAATTAAAGATAATATTTGACACGGTGACGACAAATCCGTAGAACCGTTTTCGTTGCAGCGGGAAACCGCACAACACAGAATATTCCTCGGTGGCTCAATCGGCAGAGCGGGTGACTGTTAATCACTAGGTTGGGGGTTCAAGTCCCTCCCGGGGAGCCAGATAGCTCAAAGGCTGCTTTCATATGAAAGCAGCCTTTTTTTATTACTTCAGCTTTACAATTCCCCTCAGATTTTCAGGTATGATCTTTTCTGATACTTTTCCGCTCATGTGATACCTCTTTAAAATCGCGTAATAAACGCCGTTACGCGCTATCGTCTCCAAGCCCTTCATGAATGTATTCTTCAAGGCCCTGTTTCGCTTTTGAAAAATTACTGAAAGCCTCATCTGCTGAATCGACTTATCAATGTAACTAAACTTAGCTTCGTGACCATAAAACAAATCCCTGATCAGATATTCACCTGTTACATAAAAGCTGATGGCAAAATCAAATCGATCTGCGTCCAACTTCAAAAAATTTAGTCTTATGTTTCTGACAAGATCTGTTTCTAATCCGGCGGCATCTAATGTGCGTTGGCTGCTGCTCCCCCTGACATTACCAAAAGAGTAACCCTGCAAATCCTCCAAACGTTCATAATCAATTCCATCAGGAAAATTCTCAACCTTGTAGAAAGCCTTAAATTCCAGCTTTATAATATCTACAGGCTCTACTTTATCCCCTAAGCCACTTCTATCGAACCACTCCATAGCTCCAAGACAGCAATCACCTACTTTCGTCAGCACTGACCAGACGTTTCTGGACATAGGAATAATTGAATATTCAACATCCAAGCCTTCGGCCCGAAACGCCTCAGTCACAATATCCCTGAGCATCCCCTTACCCAAGTCCGGGACTTCTTCATCAAATACCAACGGAGGATAGAGAACCGAAGAAACAGCAATCGTCTGGCCACCCCATGCAACTGAAAAAAACACGAATACAGCCGCACATCCAACCGACATTATAAATAACTTCTTCAAAAATATCATAAAGATACATCCTCACTTTACATCGCAATGGGATAGAATTGACAGAGAACTTAACAAAAACAACGTAAATTATACACTCCCGTTGAACTAAAATAAAAAAAATTAATTAATTTTCATATAATGTTTGACAACTTCATGCCAAATCCGTAGAAACATTTTCGTTGCAGCGGAGAACTGCGCAACACAGAATATTCCTCGGTGGCTCAATCGGCAGAGCGGGTGACTGTTAATCACTAGGTTGGGGGTTCAAGTCCCTCCCGGGGAGCCAGATAGCTCAAAGGCTGCTTTCATATGAAAGCAGCCTTTTTTATATCTTATGCCCGAGCTTAATAAATTGGCACAACAAACTTATTCTTTTCTTTGCACTAAAACGCTCTGCAAGGTATCATTTATACATGCAGACAACTTACCCCCATCCACCCTGCTCGCTTCTCAAAAGCGCTCCTCCCGGTTCAGATTCCAATCTTGAAGCGAAGCTCAAGGCGTCTTTGGACGACCCCAAAAAAAAGAAAGTGCTCTGCCGCACATGCGGTGCAGAAATCACTGACAACTCATTTGCCACCAGAGTGAATAACAGCCATGAGCACTCCTTTTTCAATCCCCATGGATACGTATTTCAAATCAGATGCTATTCCGCTGCCACAGGATGCAGATACAGCGGAAAGCCTTCTTATGAATTCACATGGTTTGCCGGATGCTCATGGCAGATTGCGGTATGCAAAGCATGCTTATCGCATCTGGGCTGGCGTTTTCAATCTGACTCCACTTACTTCTACGGACTAATACGAGACAAACTCACTGAATAAAAAATCCCGGTACCATCGGCACCGGGATCTTGAATTTGATATGAGTCGGTTAAACTATTTATAGTAAAGCTTAACTTCGTTGGTCTTCGGCATGGTCTGCCCAGGAGTAGGCTGACCGGAAACAAGCACAAAACCTTCGCCTTTTTCAAACTTATCATCAGCTTCGAGGAACTCTACAAGACGATCCCTATGACTGGGAAGCTTGGACTCGGTAATGACCGGATTAATTCCCCAGAAGAAGTTTAAGTATGCAGGAACGCTTTTATCAGGAGTCAGGCAGTAGACTGGCTGAGCAGGTCGACGGCTGCACATTAGCCTTGCAGAAGAACCGCTGGATGAATGGCAGATGATTGCCGGACTGTCTATATCCTGTGCGAGCAGGCATGCTGAATAGCTTAGATACTTAACCGGGTTAGGGACAAGCTCATCCGCAGGTTTATAAGGTCCCTTGAGACGTTCAAGATAGTAAGGTTCAGTACCTTCAGCAATTTCTCTGATGTATCCAACTGCTTCAGCGGGATAATCACCGATTGCAGTCTCTTCTGAAAGCATACAGCAGTCAGCACCATCCATAATGGCGTTAGCTACATCGTTTGCTTCCGCACGGGTGGGAATAGGGTTTTTAACCATGGAGAGCATCATCTGAGTTGCGACGATAACCGGCTTCTGAGCATGGCGTGCTGCACGGATGAGTTTCTTCTGAATGACCGGAACAGTTGAAAGCTTACATTCAAGACCGAGGTCACCCCGTGCGACCATAATGCCGCTGGCGACTTCCAGAATGGACTCTATATTATCAACAGCGTTCTGGCGCTCGATTTTTGCAATGATAGGCAGCATCACACCATGAGTGTTCATTGCGTCCAGGACATCCCGAACATCCTGCGCGGTCTGAACAAATGACATTGCAATGGCATCAACGCCGATCTCAATACAGCCGGCCAGATCAACTTTGTCCTTTTCAGTGAAAGCGGGCAGCGCGATATGTTTGCCCGGGAAGGTAATACCCTTTTTGGAAGCTAAAAGCCCTGCATTCTGAGCCTGAAGCTTGTAAAGTTTATCTTTCGCCAAAGTTTCGGTTACGAAAAATTGAAGCATTCCATCACTGAGAGAAACTTCCATACCGTCCTCAAGTCCCTGCAGCAGTTCAGGCTGGTCGAGTGGTATGAAAGGAAGGTCCTTCGCCTTGTCTGCAAAGTCCGGAAGCCCAAGATAAACATAAGCACGAGACTCGATTTCATGGGGAGCATCCTCGATTACCCCTACCCTTATTTTGGGACCGCAAAGGTCGCCCATAATAGTAAGCGGAATGGATAGATCCTTTTCAACCTGCCTGATCATCGCAATTACAGGCTTAAAACTCTCTGCGTCAGAGTGGGAAAAATTCAAACGAAGGATTCTAACTCCGTTCTGGACCATCCTGGTGATTGTCTCAACATTACTTGACCCTGGGCCGAGGGTGGCAACAACTTTGGTTCTCATGATCTTGTCCTCAATATTGTATTTGGGAAATTTTTACACTATCCCCAATTGATTGGAAAAATGCGGATGCACCACTATCCGATGTTCACTTTCGAAAATATTTATACCATAATTTTCGGAAATGTACAAAAAATTAATTTCGAATAAGTATAATTTCAAATAATGTTTTTTTTATTTTACATGGCACCTTTCCGAGTTTATACCGATTAACTCTAAATGAAAATAATTTTAACTCACGGAGTAAAGAATGCTTAAAAACATTTTCAAACTCGTACTGATCATCTCCATGGCAGCAGTTGTGGCAGGATGCCAACAGCAATCCAACAGCAACGCAAAAATCGGATTCGTAGACACTAACAAAGTTTTCAAAGAATGTAAGGCTGGAATCGAGGGCATGAGCTACCTCAAAAAGTCCAGCGAAGAATTTCAGGCAAAATTCGCTGAAATGCAGAAACAGATGGGCGGAAACCAGACCGAAGAAAACACCCGCAAGTTTCAGGAAGCACTCGGCGAATACCAGAACAAAATGGGTGCTGAGCAGAATCGTATAGTAGAAGCTCTCCAGAACGGTTTCAGCAAAGCTGTTGATGATTACCGTAAAGCTAACGGTTACTCAGTTATCCTTGGTGTCGAAGCTGCCATCAGCTACGACAAATCTGCTGACATCAGCACCAAAATCATTGAAGCTATGGACAAAATGGAAATAAAAATCAAGCCCGAATAATTTCAGCTGATTTTCACTTACAATCAAACGCCCTCCGCTGCCACAGCAATGGAGGGCGTTTTTGTTACAAAATGACTTTTTTGCGTCACGCACACCTTTCCCTTGATTTTTTCAAGCGCACAAGGAATGATCGAATCATATTTTATCTCTTAATTTCAACACTCTAGTGAATTGGGTATATGAATTTAGCATTACTTGGCAATCTATTCGGCGGACTGGGACTTTTTTTGATCGGCATGCGCTTAATGACCACCGGCCTAAAACAGGCGGCAGGAAGATCATTAAGAAAAATTCTGGGAGAATGGACCAAAAGTCCGGGACGTGGATTATTTTCGGGCTTCATGATTACCGCTCTTGTACAATCTTCCAGCGCTGTCACTGTTGCTGTTATCGGCTTTGTTAACGCCGGGCTGATCACCCTTTCTCAGTCAATCGGAGTTATCTACGGCAGCAATATCGGAACCACTGTTACAGGCTGGATTGTGGCAGCTGTCGGCTTCAGCGTGAATCTTAAGGCTTTTGCTCTACCTGTAATTGCACTCGGAGCTTTGCTGCGCTTAACCGGTCCGACCCGCCGCCGCGCTTTTTTCGGTGATGCTTTTTCCGGATTCGGCCTTTTTCTAATGGGTATATCAACATTACAGATGGCCTTCAAAGGTATAGAATCATCCATCGATCTAACCGCATTCGCGAACATGGGCACTCTTTCCATCCCAGTTTTCATCGGTGTCGGCCTGATGCTAACCTTACTGATGCAAAGTTCCAGTGCAGCCATGGCCCTTGTACTTACCGCGACAGTCAGCGGTCTTCTGGACCTCAACCAGGGAGCTGCTGCGGTTATCGGTACCAATATAGGGACTACTTCCACTGCTGCCCTCTCGGTTATCGGAGCTACCGTCAGTGCGAAAAAAGTAGCCACCGGACATATCATATTTAATATAATTACTGCTATTGTAGCCTTGATACTACTTCCGGTACTGATCAAAATTATTCTTTTTGGCATGGATCTTTTTGCCTTCAAAAACGATCCGGCTGTAATTCTGGCCCTGTTTCATACCGTGTTCAACATTCTTGGTGTGCTAGTGCTCTGGCCTTTTACCGGTAAACTTGTTTCATTTATCGAAAAACGTTTCGCTTCATTGGAAGACCAACGTGGCCGCCCCAAATATCTGGACAACAACGTAATTTCTACTCCAACTCTTGCGCTTGACGCCCTTTCTCTGGAAATGGAGCGTATAGGGCAACTGGCCCGCAGAATTGTGCGCAAGGGTCTGAACTCAAATTTCAGCTATGGTGCACTCCCGGCGGACAAAGAAGCACTGGACCGGCTTATTGAAGCTGGTCGGTCCTTTTGCGCACGGCTGCAATCACGCGCCCTTACCGAACAACAAGGCCAACAGGTTGCCACTGCCCTGCGCGTGCTTCAATATTTTCGCACAGCCGGTGCGCTCTGTGCCTCCATCGAAAAGAAACGCCTAAAGCCTGCCATTGATATGCTCGGTAAGGACGCGGACATGATTACCGTCTTCAAAGAGTCCTGCATTGGTGTGGTAAATGTAGCAGACAATCCATGCTCTGAAGAATTCTGCAAAATCGACAACATGCTGCATGACATGTTATCAGCCTATCAGGATCTTAAGGCAAAACTACTTGAAGCAGGTGGGAACGGTAATATCCCGGTCCCGGAAATGGTTGAACAACTTGAACTTTTTTCAAAGATACGGCGTATTGTCCGCCAGACAGCCAAAGGAGCTGTTTACCGCGCAGCAATGCGGCAGGACATAGGAATATGCTGTCCGACCAATACCGTTAAGTTCGCTTGGAACCGACACTGGTAACCTATTTGGAGCGAAAATGAATAAATTTAAAATTCCCGCACTGATATTTACAGCTGTATTCATTGTTTCTGCAACCGCACTGTTTTTCTATGTAAAAAAGGACTTGGGAGAGAAAACCGGAGTTAGTGTGGATGCCCCGACCTGGGTTACGGAAAACAGCTCCAGTGTAAAAAGACCTGTTACAGACACCGTCGCTGAATCCTTACAAAAAACGGAAGCAACACCGGAAGACAAGAAAGCAGCTGACGCTAGTCCTGAATCAACACCCGTAGAAAAGAAAGACACGGGAAAACAAGCTGCCAAAACTGAAAACAGCACTGCTGAAAATACAGTTGAAAAAGCTGTTGAAGCTATCAGGGAAACCATCGTAACCGAAATTTTCCTCGATAATCTGGCTCAATACGTTGCTGACAACTACCATCCTGCGGGAACACTGCCCTACAAAGCCGAATCAGGATTCAGTACTGCATCGTTCAAATCAATCAACATGCATTTTGGACTGAATCTGCATGGCCTGATGCCTGAAGCACAGAATCTTGTCACAGCCCGCCAAGACATCTGGTCCTATCTGCTCACTACAAACAGGCTGGCAGAACTTGCAAAATCCGAAACTGACGAGTTTCTTGACCTTGTTGAGGAAAAGGGAATCCTTGCTGAACGCAAATTCATTGAAGGAGACTCTTTCTCCATGCGGGAACTAACCCGCACACAACGCGCTGAAATGTTCCGTGTAAGTGCGCAGTCGGTCCGCCATGTCGCCGCTGTTCTTAAAGCAGTCGCAGACAACCCGGATCTGGTCCAGGCACTGGACAGCTACATAATGGCATCCAATAAAGTTGAATCCGCGAACGGAATATTCCAATTGGACCTAGACTATTCACAAAAGACACAAACTGAGTCCGCACGCCAAAAAGCCCGTCATTCCGGGAAATTACTAAAGGACTACATTACAATACGTGAAAAAATAAAGTCGGGAATCGTCGACAAAATCAAATCATACTGCGCCGGGCAATGTGACAAACCAAATGATATTTTTTATATAGCGCAGTGGTTTTTCCGTAGAGTGAAAAAAGATGAAAAGAGAATTAAATCAATTGGAGCTGGAAGCGAAATTTTATCAGACATAGCAGTTAAAATGGAAAACAGAGCCGATGCCATAGAACGGTCAATGTAAAAATGATGGGTAGAATCAGCACCCGCAAGGCAGCTTGATAACAACCTTCATCCCTTTTCCGGGGCTGGTATCGATCTCGAATATACCATCATGCTTCTGGGTGACTATGAAATATGATACAAAAAGCCCGAGTCCGGTTCCTTCACCGGCGGGCTTAGTGGTAAAAAAAGGCTCTAATGCCATTTTGCGTGTTTCAGCATCCATTCCAGGACCGTTATCCTCTATCTCAAGGCAAATATGACTTGTTTCTGATTTCAACCGGACAATTATCCGGGAAACTCCCTCCTCTTTCCAGTTCGGGCTGGACAGAATAGCCTGAACAGAATTCTTAAGTAAATTGATCAGTACCTGCTCAATCTCAGACGCGGAGCACAAAACACGCGGGACAGCCCCATCAAGTTCCTTTATTATTTCAAAACCTCCACTGCCGGATTGACTGTAAAAATCATAACTGCTGAATGAAAGTTCTATCGCTGTTTCAACAATTTCTCTAATATCATTGCAGGCTCTTTCCCCTCCGGACTGACGGCTGAACTGAAGCATATTGGAAACAATACGCGCTGAGCGTTCACCAAGATTTTTAACAGCATCTAGCTTGGAAATGATCCCCCGCTTTTCACAGTATTTATGGATAAGATCAAAGGGTATCCCAAGTTCTTCAGCAACTAAGCGGTTCGCAGGCAGTGGACTTGAAATCCTGCGTTGAATATTTTGGATGCCCTGCAGGATTCCACCAAGCGGGTTATTAATCTCATGCGCCATACCTGCCGCAAGACCGCCGACAGTCATCATTTTCTCAGTCTGCACCATTACTTCTTCCATTCGTGTGCGGGCGGTAATATCGTCTACCCGGATGACTGCACCATCTTCATCTCCTTTGAAGGGAAAAACCACAATTTCAAAAAAAACGGTGCCGCTACCCCGCTCAAGATGAAAAATCTCGGTACCACCCAAGATTTCACTATTTATTGTCGATGAAATAAGCGATTCAAAACGCCGTAATTCGGGCATTACGTCATAAAGAAAACGTCCTTGAGCTTCATCCGCCGGAATACCAGTTTCTTTATGGGCATAGTCATTCCAAAGAACCACATTGGCTACTCCATCCACCCCGACCAGCACAGAATGCATGGAATCAATCACGTTTCCAAGATAGTTGCGGGTACGCCGCAATTCCCGTTGATCTTTAAGGCGCCGCGTCACATCACGGGCAACCATAACAATGTACAGCCTGCCCCCAACATAATGAACCCGGAGAGTCATTTCCACCGGGACCTTAGAATTCCCCTTGCCCAGCAATTCTGTCATGGAGACATCTTCTTTAGCCCAGGATGTGTACATGTCATCATCAATCAGGACTTCATGCAGCATGAAGCAGGTTTCTTCCGGGAAAACCAACTCCGGGGGACTGTCCAACATTTCTTCGCGTGTGTAATTTGTTTTTTGAAGTGCGGTTTTGTTTACGTCGGCAAATGTCCATGAAAATGCATCAAGCACAAAAAGCGCATCGTTGGCATTTTCAACCAAAGCCCGAAATCGCTCCAGCTCATTAATCCTTTCCCTTAGTTCAGGATAATAACTTTTGCGCATGGATGTCTCACCAAGCCCTATAAGCTTGTTGCGAACATCTCCTTTCGGATTTGGTTTAGAGCGCCGCTTCATAAATTTTCTCAACGTCTTCCTGACTGAGTTCTACTGGATTGGTGACCATACAGGCATCCTGCAAAGCAAGCTCGGCCAACTGGGGTATATCTTCCCGACTCAAACCAAGATCACCAAGAGATTTCTTAATCCCGGCTGATTTGCGTAAAGCGATAATTGCCTCCACCAGCTCATCACAAATCTGTTCGCTACTTTTTTCCGCGACATCAACTCCCATTTTCTGCGCTATATTAGTATATCTATCCACCGCATAAGGAAAATTTGTTTTAATAACATAAGGAAGAAGAATAGCGTTGCATTCTCCGTGCGGAAGGTCGAGAAACCCACCAAGGCTATGGGCCATGGCATGAACAGCGCCAAGAATGGCATTTGAAAAAGCAAGCCCGGCTTCCATGGAACCGAGCATTACGAGACCGCGCAATTCTATATTCAGCGGGTTGTTTATGGCACCTACAAGATTCTTTGAAACCAGTTCAATAGCATCAAGTGCAAACAAATCAGTCAGTGCTGAATTAGCATTTGAAACATAGGCTTCCATTGCATGGGTCAAAGCATCCAGACCTGTTGCAGCAGTGAGAGCGGCATCCATAGTGGTGGTCAATTCCGGGTCGATCAGAGCCGCATCAGGAACCATGGCTTTACTGACGATGCTTATTTTTACATCTCGCTCGGTATCAGTTATTATAGCAAACTGGGAGACATCAGCTGAACTTCCAGATGTTGTCGGAACGCAAATCAAGGGAGGGCCGGGAACCTCTACCATGTCCACACCTTCGAAATTTAAGATATGGGAATTATTGGTAGTTACTATGCCTATTCCTTTGGCGCAATCCATGGGACTTCCCCCACCGACTGCGATAATACAGTCGCACCTGTTTTCAAGGTAGAATTCAGCCCCCTCCATAACTTCTACATCGCGGGGATTCTCGGAAACATTGCTGAAAACGAAAGTTTCAATACCAGCATCTTCCAAACTTTCACGAACACCCTTCACCCAGCTGCATTCAACTATTCCCGAATCACTGACAATCAAAGCCCTGCTAACCCCGAAATTTTCCGCATACTGCCCGGCAAGCTTCGAAGAACCGACCCCGAAAACAAGTTCAGGAGCGACAAATTTCCTCATCGCTAAAACTTCTTTCACAGTTCCCTCCATAGGCTAAGGACAAGCGTTAACCATAACGCGCAATTACTTTTTTTCAAACATATAAAAAGTTAGCATAAAACGTCATCAAGGTGCAACATCAGAAAGTGAAATCTAAAACCCTATCTGTTGCCATCAATCTCATATTAGAATTATAAGATATACATATAAAAAAGCCGTCCCCATGTCATAGACATGAAGACGGCCATTAATCATCTTTGCTATAATATTACTTGCGATGTTCGTCTTTAAGCAGGTCATTAACAGTCTTGACCGGAGAAAAAGTACTCAGTGGAACTTCCACGAACACAGTAATCCAATCGGCCATGGAACCATTCCACAGACCGGGCAGTTCCATTGCCTTGAGTTCGCGGCCATTACGGGACTTAACAGAAATAAACCCGGTTTCAGGATCAATAAAATTCTTCAGGTTGTACCATTCACCCCGGTGGCTGCGCATGCCGCAAACAATATCCACAGGATTAAAATGAGTAGCACTTCTTACAATGGAAGCCTGTTGCGAATCATTCATATCAACCTGACTCTTTTCTACAATCTGCAGGGAAATAAAACCGTCAGGACCATTCACCCAAAAAGGTCCACCGCCCGGTTCACCTTCATTCCTCACCATACCGCAGACACGCACAGGCTTTGAAAGACGGAGCCGAAGCATACTGATCTTATCGTCAAGACTCATCTGAGTGAAGTTTTCCGGCAATTGCATGGAAAGGTGGGCAACTGCAAAAATAGCAACGGCTGCAACTTCAAACTCACTGCAATGATGGTTTTCCAGCATATTCAGGCATTCAAATATCTGATCCTGAATTCTGACAAGTAGACCACCAAGTAACTTTTTGTACTCAATAGTGTCTTCTTTCTCACAATCAGGGACAACGTTATCAATATTCTTCAGAAAAACTATGTCGCCACGCATCTTGTGCAAATTATCCAGCAATGCACCATGACCTGCCGGACGAAATAGAATCTTCCCACTCTCGATCCGGAAAACCTCATTATTCAGGTCAACAGCAACGGTATCAGTCTTTCTGTCCTGGCGGGAAAATTCAATATCAAAGCGACAATCAGGATACTTGGCTACGACATCACCAATATGCTCCCTGATACTATCTTCATGCTCTGGGGCTACCGTGAAATGCAGCTTCACACGGTCTCGACGATCCTTAATATGAGCCACAGCTTCAGCTATATGCTCTGCAAAAGGAGTCCTGTATCCGTCTTCATAACGGTGGAAAGGAATCAATCCCTTAGGCTTGGAACTATAGTTCAAGCCTTTTTCCGTTAACAGGAATTCCAGGATCAGTTCATAATCCTGCGCCGCGTAAGCTTCTTCCAGATCAACTCCAGCTTCCTTCATTGATTCCATCAGCTCAGCGTAGAACGGAAATACCGGAAGCAGATCCATAAAATTTTGAACCATTTCCGCATCATTTTCCGAAAGCTCTTCACCGTTCATTTTTGCCAGCAGATGCTTAAACATACGCGTGGCAGCACCGGATGCCGGAACAAACTTACTGAAACGCCCTTCGGCGGCTGCGCTTTCAAAGCAACCCAGCAGCTCATCCTTCTCATCGAACTTAATCCGGTAGATTCCATCATTCAAAGTACAGGCTCGCTCCAGTTTGGTAGGTTCGAATCCAACTTTAAATCTTTCAATCTGTTTTTCCAGTTCGGAAGCAGAAATGCCTTCATCAATAATATCAATCAAACCATTCTCAATTTCACGAAGTTCATTTTCAGTAACCATAACTTACCTTCCCGTGCTTAAAATTGAAAAACAGCGTAAAATCAAATTCTTATCCAGATATAGAACTGTACCCAATGCACTGTCTGCCACAGCTGGATACCTACCCCTTAACACAAATTTTCGAGCGTGTTTAGTGTCAAAATAATTATATTTGAAACTATTTTGTTTTTCCTAAGGAACTCCACATCTTAAGCTAAGTATCTAATTTAATGATTTTTTTATCATCCAAATAAAAATATTCATGAAAAACAGTTACTAGAAAGTGTCGGAGCTGAAACAGACTGACTCAGAAAGGTGACGCAAATTTTTACTATAAGATGTATCTCAAAAGAAAGGCCCTGTGATGTTTGCGTAGAACTAAACTGGGGTAATAAAATTTGCTCAGAAAAGAGGTTGCAAAAGAAATGAAGCTCTGTTCATTTATAATCAAATTACTTGTTGTAATAGCATCGAACTGTTCATATGGTTTTGATACTTACAAGTACGTAGTGAATAACAGATATCACGACTATTTGTTAAAAACTCTAACCCCAAGGCTAAACCATGAAAAAAAATATTTTCGCTGTGATCCTTGCATTAATTTTGCTTCTGGGTCTCAACGCCACGGCAATTGCTAAACCCGTAGTTTTCGTCAGCATCGTTCCCCAGAAATATTTTGTGGAACAGATAGCCGGAGACCTGCTTGATGTAGAGGTTCTGGTTTCTCCCGGCGCAAACCCGCACATGTATGAACCGACACCAGCACAGATGTCCAAAATGACCAAAGCAAAAGCATACTTTGCTATAGGCATCAATCTCGAAAACACCTGGTTGCCAAGAATTAATGGTACAGTTCCTTCACTGCGCATGGTCTACACGCAGCGTGGAGTGGAAAAAATACCCATGGCAGCACATGAACATCATCATGATGACGATGAAGGACAGACCAAACATCTTGACCACGATAAACAGGCTATGCATGCTGAAGGCGAACATCATGACCACGAAGGTCTTGATGAACATTCACACGACCACGACCACGGCACACTCGATCCGCATATCTGGCTTGATCCGATCAGAGTAAAGACCATCGCCCGTAATATCTGCAAAGGATTGGGCAAGGCTGACCCCGCAAACAGCGCTACCTACGAAGCCAACCTTGAAAAGTTCCTTATGGAACTCGACAAGCTCAATACAGACATCACCGCAATTCTGGCTGATGTACCTTCCAATCAGCGTTCTTTTCTGGTCTTTCACCCCTCATGGGGCTATTTTGCACAGCGCTACGGGCTGACCCAGCTCCCCATTGAAAGCCAAGGCCGTGAACCCAGTCCTAAAGAGCTTGCTGAAATAATCAAAGAAGCCAAGACAAAAGATATCAAAGTTATCTTTGTACAGCCTCAGATCTCCCAGCGAACGGCAAAGGCCATTGCCAGCCAGATAGGTGGCAGCGTTGAGCAGCTGGACCCGCTCTCCATTAATTGGAAAGACAACCTCATCAACGCAGCCAAAGCCTTTAAGCAGCATCTGAATTCAAATTAAAGCCAATAGACTAAAAAAAAGCGCCCGCTAACTTCATATATATGAATTTAGCGGGCGCTTTATTTTTTAATCATTCGAGAAATTAATTTTGAAAAATCCCTAGTATGAAAACGGAGCCTGTCCCTGAATATCAAAAATGAACGGCACGCCTTCCACCGAAACTTCCTCGACTTCTATTGCGTGCATGATATAGATATCGCTTCTAACCGCAGTCAACGCTCCCGGGAGTGTGAACGACATGCCGGGCAAAAGAACTTTCTCCTCTATTGTCCCGACCGCCCTGACCCATGCCCCGGACTGGTAATGTTCTGGATCATCAACTTTGACCGGAGTCAGCACAGCAGTAGAATCTGCAAAGCAACAGGTGATGAGCAGGCGGCCCACACAGATATAACCTTCCCGGTCCAATTCCGGAGCACGTACTACGGTACCCTGAATAGCAAAACGATTTCCGGGTTTCACAAACCCTTCAGATTCACCCAGCAATAATTCCGCGACATTGATCTTTGTATATTCCCGCCCCCCAATTTCCATGGTCGGCGAAATCTTTTCTTCCGGGTACTCCATGGTAAAACCGCCTCCGCCCATTGAAGGTTTAGTTTCTGGCATACCTAAGGATCCAGAGGTTGTGATAGCTGTTCCGGCCAGTACCAGAAACGACAGAACACCGAGAAGTTCACTTACCTTCCGCTTACGCTGCGTATGAAAAAAGCAGCCGAATCCCACTATAATGAGGATCACACCGCTAACAAAAGTAAGCCATGAATACTTGGGGTGGATAAACTGCCAGTAGATTGGCGAGCGGGCCAGCATCGCCATGAAACTACCCATGAAAATCAACAGGAATGACTCAAGGAATCGCATCAGCACAGCCATTTTACCAGCCTCCCGATGCGAGCAGCATGCTTGTCACATAGACTGAGCCCGTAGGAACCAGCACAAGAGCGATTGCCACGCGTCTACTGAAGACCGCAAAAAACATGGGGATGAGTTTCAGGTCCACCATGGGCCCGATAGCCATGAATGCAACCTTGGCTGAAGTTGGAAACAACACAAAAGATGCGGCCACAAATGCATCAGCTTCAGAACAGATGGACAGAAGTACTGCCATAAGCATCAGGCCGCTGACGGCAAGCAAGCCGTTTCCTGCAAAAGCGTTCAATATTTCAGGAGGCAGAAAAGTCTTGAATCCGGCCGCAACAACAGCACCAAAGACCAGAAAGCGTCCCATGGAATAAAACTCGGCTCCGGTGTGGAACAGTATTGCTCTGAATTTGTTTCCTTCATCCACTCCGCAACCGCAAGCGCAGCCGTGACCGTGGTCATGTCTATGCTGCTCCTCTATCTCCCCCAGCCTCTTCAGGTCGATAGGCTGAGGTTTGAGTACAATATTCGGGGTGGCATTTCCAAGAACAGATCCGATAATCATAGCAGGAATTATAACCATTGCCACACGCAAGGCGACCACGCTCCAATCGCCCTGAAATGCAAACAGAGTAGAGCCTATCACTACCGGATTAACTACCGGTGCTGCCATCATATAGGGTATAGCGGTCCTTGGAGGCACATTTTTAAGCAACAACCTTTTAGCAACCGGAACAATGCCGCACTCACAAGTAGGTAGGAGAATACCGGCAAAAAGCCCGACTGCAATCTGTCCCGCAGAATTACGCGGGATAAGACGCAACAAAGTTTCCTCAGAAACAAGGACCTCAATCACTGCCCCTATCAACGAACCGAGCAAAAGAAATGGAGCCGCCTCCATGACAATGGAAGTCGCAGCCATAGCAAAAATGGATATATCCTGCATCCGAACCTTCTTTTGGGATCAATTATGGACTCCGTGCCCAGAGGTGGGCTGGAACTCTTCTACAGCAAAGGAGTAATAGATATGATCATCAATTTACGCCAATTTCAAACAAATAAATATATCAAACGGATGAGACCGGCTTATTTAAGCCACTATTTGTTGAATCAGTACAGAGATATTAATTATGGCTAGAGAAAAGCAACAGGCACAAAAAAAGACCCAATCAAATTGATTGAGTCTTTTCTATGAAGCATGATGGTTGCGGGGGCAGGATTTGAACCTACGACCTTCGGGTTATGAGCCCGACGAGCTACCAAGCTGCTCCACCCCGCGTCACTGTGAGAGCATGACTACATGCTCCGGAATCTGCTGTCAACTAAAATACTGACTTTATGCAGATTTTTTATTTCAGCGAAAGAAAATTTCATTTCGCCACTCAGTCAGGAACTTTGAGCTTCCCGCCTCCGAGACCGCCGTCATAACCGGAAGTCAGGTGGTTGCGGGGGCAGGATTTGAACCTACGACCTTCGGGTTATGAGCCCGACGAGCTACCAAGCTGCTCCACCCCGCGTCACTGAGAAGAGTAGGTCTACAGATACCACCCAAGTATGTCAACTCAAAATTTGAAATTAATTCAAATAAGCAAACATATTTAAATAATAACCATTAATTAGTGCCTTTTTTTCCAAAATAGCAAATCAACTCTCTGCGCAAACTTTCAAGCAACTCAGTCTCCACATTCCATGAATGCCAATAAAGCGGGACCGGAACCCGTCCCTGCGGCAATATTTCAATTAGTCTTCCTGATTCTATTTCAGATTGGACTTGAAAGACCGGGGCCATACCATAGGCCAACCCACGACAGAGCACATCCACGAAAGCTTGGGGTGAAGGAATATAGAAGATGGGGAATGGGAATGACTCACCCGGAAAAACCTTTTCCAACATCTGATACTGAGTAACATCCCTACGATTAAAAAGCGCCGCCGGAGCCTTGGACACTGATTCCCGGTTGATTCCTTCACTAAACCATTTCGCGTAAAACTCAGGTGAGCTAAGACAAATATAATCGAAGGAGACCAGATAATCACTGCGACATCCTTTGACCGGCTTGGAGCAGGTTCCTACGCAACCGACAACCTCCCCCCGGCGGAGCATCTCGTGAGTCCGGTTCTCATCATCCACATAGAGGTCAAGCAGAACATTGTGCTCTTTCAAAAAACCATCCACTGCATCCATAAACCACGAAGCAAGACTGTCCGCATTCACGCCGACAGGCAGGGTCATGAACCCTCGGTTTGTATTAAGTCCCATGGATTCGTTCAACTCATATTCCATAAGACGGATGCTGCGCAGGTGTTTGATCAGTTTGCGCCCATCCTCAGTCGGTTCGGGCGGTGTTGAGCGCACCAATAGGACACGGCCCAGCTGATCCTCAAAATTTCGAATACGCTGCGATACTGCTGACTGTGAAATATTCAACTTAACGGCTGCCTTATCAAAGCCGCCTTCCTCAACCACTGCCGCTAGAGCTTCCAGAAAGATATTATCAAGCATGAACCCATCATAAGTTAAACTTATTAAAAATTAAAATGTTTAATTTTACTAATTCAAATCACAGCCATATATTACTCAAAAAACACAAAGGAGTTGTAAATGAATTCAATTATACCATATTTGCAGGGATTTGGAACAGGAGCAGGGTTGATCATAGCCATCGGCGCACAAAATGCTTTTGTGCTTACCCAGAGCATTAGGCGAAATCATCATCTCACCATCTGTCTTGTCTGCGCTATTTGTGATGCTGTATTGATCAGTCTTGGTGTGTTGGGGACCGGGAGTTTGATTGCGTCCAACCCTATGCTGCTCAAGCCCGCGGCTTGGGGTGGTGCGGCTTTTCTGGCCTGGTACGGATTCGGATCTTTGCGCTCAGCATTGAAGGGCGGACAGCTGGAAGCGCAAGAAGCGGCAGCAACTGGGCTTAAATCTGTTATCTTGCTCACCCTGACCATTACCCTGCTCAATCCTCACGTATATCTGGACACGGTGGTTATGCTCGGGTCCATTAGTGGACAGTATGAAGGAACAGAGCGGTATCTTTTTGGATTAGGGGCCATATCCGCATCTTTCATATGGTTTTATACACTCGGATTCGGAGGAAGAGCTTTAGCGCCGCTGTTTAAAAAGCCTGTGACATGGCGAGTGCTCGACAGTGCAGTCTGTCTGACAATGTGGTTTGTTGCATGGAATCTATTAGAAAAAGCCATGAATGTGTGATCTGATCACACACTCATGGCTCTTATTCTCTAGCTTGACTTGAGGCCGGAAATTACCATTTTCAGCTTTTCTGTCATTTCGGAAAGAGAATTCATTGCATCAGTGGCCTGATCCATAAAAGTCGAATTTTCGATTGCTATCTCATCAATTTCACCAACACTGCGATTGATCTGCTCTGACGCGGCGGACTGCTCTTCAGATGCAGCGGCAATGGCCTGCACCATTCCAGTGGTCAAATTGATTTTTTGGACAATACCATCAATGGCATCACCAGCATGAGCGGCAAGTTCAGTGCTATTTTCAACAACTTTCGAAGTTTCTTCCATCCTGTTCATGGAACTGGCAGTTCCATTCTGAATGGCCTTAATTGCGTCACCAACTTCATTGGTAGCTGCAACTGTTTTTTCAGCTAACTTACGTACTTCATCGGCAACAACGGCGAAACCGCGCCCTGCTTCACCAGCCCTTGCAGCTTCAATTGCTGCGTTCAATGCCAGCAGATTGGTCTGGTCTGCAATATCAGTAATTACGCTCATGATATGTCCAATAGAATCGGCCTGGGAACCTAGATTCTCCAGTTCCCCGCGCAGTAGGATTGTCTCTTCATTAAGCCTTTTGATAGACTCTACAACTTCATTCACAACCCTTCCGCTCTGGGAACCGTCAGTCTGCGCACTCTCCGCCATTTCAGCAGCCTGTCCGGCATTATTTGCAACTTCCAAAACAGACGCATTCATCTCTTCCATAGCGGTTGCTGTTTCCGAAGAACGAACCCTCTGAATCTCGGCACCGCTTTTCGAATTTTCAATCTGGGCAGCGAGCTGAGTTGAAGCTGCGGAAACTTGACCGATAATCCCCTCCAGCTCGTCGGCTGCATGTGACATCCCTTCCTGCTTGGCGATTTCAGCCTTACGCATAGCCTCTTCAGCTTTCGCTGTCGCCTCTTGCGCCTGCAAGGCTTTGTCTTCCGCATCTTCGGTTTTAGCGGTAATTTCAGCTATGTTTTCACGCAGAGTTGCGGCCATGGAATTTAATGCGGATTGCAGCATAGATGTTTCATCATTCCCCTTCGCTTTCAAAGCAACGTCAAAATCTCCTTCAGTTATCTTGGTGGCAGCTTCCGCGCTTTCCTGGAGCGCAGCTGCAATACGAGATGAAAGTATATATGCAATGCCCAAGGCAAGTATGATTGATACCACTGCGACAGCAATATAAATTGAAACTGTATCCGCAATAGTTTTTCCCATTTTTTCCATATTTTCTTTCACATGACTGGATTCAGCCTCACCAAGTTTATCAATATTCCCGCGCATGGAGGAAAAGGCCTTGTCACTCTCAGCCAAAAGTTCATTGCGCTTAACATTATCCGCGAATGATTCGGTGGTCAGCTTAATGTATTCCTCTCCACTTGAATACCATCGGTCATAAAATTCAAGGAACTGCTTTTTCAAACCGGAAGCTTCTGCGCCTATAAGATCCGCGCCCTTAACTACGCGTTCAACGGTCTGCCCGGCATTTTCTTCATAACTGCTAACCTGCGCAGCAAGATCTTCCGCTGTTAATGCCCGTTCAATAAGAAGGATAGCCACATAAGCCTGATAAGCATCGCGGTCCCCATTCAGAATCAAGGAAAGGGATTGTGAGCCAATAATTTCCACCCTTTCCACAGCTATTTCGCCAAGCCTGTCAATCACATCTCGCATGGCGCGGAATGAGTCCATTGCACTTTTCTTGGCCTCGGATCTTTTGCCGTTATAATCCAAAGTCTTAGTTGTTATCTGCAAAGCCGCGATATTAGCATCGGACCAGATCTTATAACTGTCTTTGAATTTGCCAAGGACATCTAACATATCAGGTTCAAAATTCTCGGAAGGCCCTATAATCCTATCCCATGTCTGCTTCTTATTCTCACTTACTGACTCGCTGGCCTTAGCTAATGCAGCCTCGTCTTTAGCGCGTTCTGCATCAATAATAGCCATCTGCGCCTGATAGGCGTCCCGGTCTGCATCAATCATTGTTGCACGGTTTAAATGAAGGAGATTGACCCGATCTACAATTCTTTCAATACCCTTAAAGCTGGTAATACCCAGCGCAAAAAGAGCTATCAACGCTATAGCTGGAACACCCACCATGATTAGCATTTTAGATTTAATTTTCACTTCTATTCACCCCGTAGTAATTTGATCAATCATACAATGTTCCTATTTAGGAAAAATTAACACAAAATAACCACTAGATAAATACAATTTTAAATTAAATGTAGTGTGCCATGATGATTATAAGTAAAACCTCCCCAAGGCCATCACCAGCATCCCGGCTAGCATAGCCAGAAAAACATTTTTGGTTTTGAATGCCATGGCAACTGTTACCAAGCCAGCTGCAAATCCGATAAAACCTTCATTGAAGAAGCCGGGAGCGGCAAGTGAAATGAGAATTGTTCCGGGCAAAGCATTCAACGCCCGTCCAACACGACCGCCTGTAGGCAGATATCCGGCCAGCAACAGACCTCCCACGCGCATAAGATAAGTGGCCAATGAAACAAAAACTACAACCAGAATCGCATTCTCTGAACTGTAAATATTCATTATTCCTCCTCCCGTTTTTCAACAGCGGGCGCAAATGCTGCGCAACACGCTCCTGAAATTCCACCTACAAGAATATACCATTTTCCGGGAATAAAATGCTCAGTCAGAACAGAGGTGCTGATCGCTACCAGCCAGGGCAGGGCATCCTGCTTACCCTGCCAAAGGGAAACCGCCAACGCGGTGAATACTGCGGTAAAAGCAAAATCAAGGGCCAGCAACTTAGGATCTGGAATCAATCCGCCGAAATACATCCCGCCCATTGTTCCTGCACTCCAGAAAAGCACCAGCAGCAACCCGCCGCCAAGCAGATGAAAAACATCACCCTCGCCCTTACGGGCCGCAACCATGGTCATAGCCCAGTTTTCATCCGCCACGAAATGCACCAACGTAATTCGCCGCCAAAGACCCTGCCCTGCAAAAAGATCTTTAAGTGAAGCTCCGATTAATACATAACGAAGGTTAACAACGATGACCGCAAGAACCATCTCCAACACAGGAAGAGGTGCATTCCACATATCCACAAGCACAAATTGTGCTGACCCCGCAAACATAAATACATTCAGGGCCATCATGTCCGCCCAGCTGATCGACTTCTGGGCCGCCAGCACTCCCAGAACCCCGGCGTAAGCTACAACACTGGGCAGCAAGGGAACGTTGGCTTTTACACCACGAATGAAACCGCTCATATAAAACCTCCTGACTGAGGGGTATTGCTTGATTTATAAAATCTAAAAGAGGAAAGACTTACATTTAAATTAAAACGGGAAGACTAAAAAGATACAGTTCGAATAAAAACGACCCAAACAAAAAGCCCACTCTTCAATAAAAGAGCGGGCTTTCAAATTTCATAAGCAATTTATAAACAAAACAGCGAAGCCTGATAAAAAGCTTTGAATAATCCAGATAAACTTTCCCAAAAGTATCTTTGGCCACGCTGAAGGCGACCAGCGGTAGTGCCGCCGGGCAGACTACTTCAACAACTCCCGGACTTCGTCTCCGGATTTAGCGGTCAGTGCTTTTTCAGCCAAGGCGCGGCAATCATCCATGGAAACAGTGCGGATAGCCTCTTTGACATCCGGGATAGACGGACCGCTCATGCTCAGTTCATTCAGACCTAGTCCAATCAGCAATGCGGAAGCCTTGGCATTCCCGGCCAACTCTCCGCACATACCGACCTCGATATTATTCGCAGCAGCAGCATCGCAGGTCATTTTAACCATGCGCAACACTGCTGGATTTAGACTGTCACAGATTTTAGCTACTGTCTTATTACCGCGGTCCGCAGCCATCACGTACTGGGTCAGGTCATTAGTGCCGATGCTGAAAAAATCGCAGATCGCCCCGAGCTTTTCAGCTTCGGCAACAGCGGAAGGAACTTCGATCATAATTCCGGTCTTGATCTTTTCGGCAATCTGCATACCTTCGGCTATGAGCTCATCACGGACTCCAGCCTGAAAATCAAGCACATTCTGCAACTCTTCAACCCCTGAAATCATGGGGAACATTATCCAGATATTCTCCTCACTGGCAGCCCGCAACAATGCGCGCAGCTGGGTGCGGAAAAGCTCAGGTCTTGCCATGCAGAAACGAATCCCGCGTTCACCAAGAAACGGATTTTCTTCCACCGGGGAATCAAGATATTTAACCGGCTTATCACCACCGATATCAAGGGTACGGATAATGACCGGATTGCCGTTCATGGCCTTGGCAGCTTCAGCATATGCTTCGAACTGCTCCTGCTCATCCGGTTCCTGATCACGATCCTGAAAAAGGAATTCCGTACGGAAAAGCCCTACGCCTTCCGCTCCGTACTCGCGAACACGCGGAGCATCAGCCGGAGTACCGATGTTACCCATGACCATTATGCCGGTTCCGTCCAAAGTATTGGCCGGAGCAGCTCCATTGGCCTTGGCTTTTTCACGATCAGCAATCCAGACATCACGCTTGGCAGAGAGTGCGTCCAGTTTAGCCTGATCAGGATTTGTCCAAACAATACCTTCGATACCGTCCAGAGCAATAACCTCACCATCTGAAATCTGCCCGAAGCATTCTCCTGTTCCGATGACAGCGGGAATACCCATTGAGCGGGACAGGATGGCTGCATGCGAAGTAGCCCCGCCGATTTCGGTCACAATGCCGAGTACCTTTTCCGGGTCCATTCCGGCAACATCCGAAGGGGTAAGATCATGGGCGACTATAATTGATTCCTGATCAAGAACAATGACCGGCTCGCCTTCCCCGGTCAACGCACGCAGAACCCTTCCGCCGCAATCCATGACATCCGCGGCACGTGCCTGCATATAGCTGTCTTCCAGGCCGCGATAATCGGATGCAATATTATCCATAACCTGAAACCAGGCGAACTCGGCATTGACTTTTTCCTCAGAAATTATGGAAACAGCCCTGTCAAGCATGTCTTTGTCGCCGAGGATCAGTCCGTGAACTTCAAAAATTGCTGCATTGGCCTTACCTGCGGTCTTTTCTGTTTCCAGCTGCAAGGCATGGAGATCGTCCAGCGCGGTCGAGAGAGCCTTGTCGAGTCTGGCAATCTCAGCATCAACATCGGAAATATCCTTACGCTGAACTTCCGGGAGCTTGGCCGTATGGACATAGGCCGGACCGACAGCGTAACCAGCGGAAGCAGGTGCGCCGTGCACGAAACCTTCGCCGCCTGTCTTGCAGACTTCCACTGCCTTCACGGCTTCGGTGACATCTTCATCACGCTCACCGAAATTATCGGCATGCAAAGCCTTTATACTTTCAATGGCCTGCAGTGCGTCCGGTCCTGCAGCAGTGACTGTAATAGTCTCGCCATTTTTGACCGCAAGCAGAGCGACCTGATTGATGCTCTTACCGGATGCACTTTTATCACCTTTAGTTATCTGGATAACGGATTTAAATTTTCCGGACGCGGCAACAAGGTTTGCTGCCGGGCGGGCATGAAGTCCCATTTTATTGAGGATCAAAAGATCTATGCTCAGTTCTTCGCCTTCCTGACCTGCATCCAAAACTTCTTCCCTTCCAGCGGCAGGAGTGACAGTCTCCCCGGTAATGGGGGCCAACTGTTCGATCTTCACATTCAAAGCTGCCCCGGCCTCGGCGCTGACCTCTTGAAGTGAGGCTCCGACAGAAGCCTGTACCGCTGCCGCCATGGTTCCTTCCACTATTGGGGCGGAACAAAGCAGAACCTTTTCTTTAACTTCATCGGGCAGGAAATCGAGCGCGGTTTCAGCACTCATTAAAGCACTTCCGAGATCCATGATAACCAGAACTCCGTCTTCAGACTGGGCCGCAACGGATTCAATAGCCATCATAACTTTCATAGGGTCCGTTCCGATGGGATTATCGGGATCGTCAATACCGCCCGCGGCTTCCATAACTACTGAACCACGGGTCATCTGCTCCGCAAGTTCCAAAACACCCTGAGCCAGAGTCTGGCTGTGGGAAACAATTACTAATCCTACCATGTTATACTCCTTGTCTCCGGCGGCCCTTCGGGGACCAGAGGAGAGGGGAAAACACTTTTGGGCGGTAGCAAAAGGGTTTTCCCCTCTCCTCTGGACTCCTCTCCCCTTTCCCAAAACGCGTTAGTTGAGACTAGATAAAGAGAAATTTCAAATTTAACGACAGCGAAGACCTGATAAAAGTTTTAGGAGAGCCCAGAGAACCCTTATCCAAAAGGGTTCTTTGGACCTCGGAGAGGCCCCCGACAGGGTCCCCGAAGGGCCGCCGGAGACAACTAAAAACTTAAGACAAAACTTCTTTCAGAGTTTCCAGCATGTAATAAGAGGAAGTTGCGCCGGGGTCCTGATGACCGATGGATCTTTCGCCGAGATAACTGGCGCGGCCTTTACGAGCCTGCAAGGGGATGGTGTCGGCAAGGGCCTTTTCTCCAACAGGCAAAGCAGCTTCAACAATAGAGAGAACGTCTTCGCCGTTTCCTGCTTTATCCTTGACAACTTCGAGCACTGGCGCCCAGAAATCGTACATGGTCTTGTCGCCGAGGACGGGGCGGCCACGCTGCAGGATGCCTTCAACTCCTGCTTCAATAACTTTCGCGAAATCTTCAGGGCTTAATTCTTCCTTACCACCCATAATCATTCCACCCTTCATCCAGAAAGTCCCGTACAACGGACCGCTGGCTCCGCCGACGCTGGACATCAAGGTCATACCCACGGTCTTGAGGATAGTTCCGATATCTTTATCTTCGACTGTGGGCAGTTTTTCCACAACTTTGCTGAATCCGCGGTTCATATTGATTCCGTGGTCTGCATCACCGATAGCGGCATCCAATTCAGTAAGATATTCTTTCTTATCGGCATAAACTTCATTGAGTCTGCCGAGCCATGCAATAAGTTGTGCCTTGTTCATAGACATTTTCCATCCTCCAAAAGGTGACGCCATATAAAACTGGGTCTGGTTAATAAAATTAGTTTGGGCATATACTTGTAACAGCGCCAGCCCTGAGGTTTTCTTTCAAAAACGGGAACGCAGGCATGAAAGACAACTCCCACACCTGCGCATTTTAAACCAATGATTATGGCAAGTTAAACTTACCAGGTCAGACCGGGAGTCTTTGCCGGAGCATCCCAGAACTTAAGAATTTCATCATCAGCCTTGAGCAGAGTAATGGAGAAACCCTGCATTTCCAGAGAAGTGATGTAGGGACCGATCAGATTGCGGACAATGCTGATCCCCTTTGCCTTGCAGACTTCATCAAGCTTTCTGTAGACAGCGTAAAGTTCGGATACCGGAGTCCCGCCCATGCTGTTAACAAAAGCGATAACCTTGTCACCCTTGGCAAAGGGTTCGTCGGTAAGCTTTTTATCTTCCCACTCGGAACCATTCCATTCGCGGACAGTGCGGGAATATGAGGGATCATCAATGATCTGCTCGGCAGCATACTGGGTCATTTCATCAACGGATTTAAGCGGAGTGCGTTCAATCCCTGGCTCACCGTGGATACCGATACCCATTTCAACTTCGTTTTCGGCCAGTTCGAATGTAGGCTTACCCGCAGCGGGAACAGTGCAGGAAGTAAGCGCTACGCCGAAAGAGCGGCCATACTGGTTAACCTTGCGGCAGAGATCAGAGCATTTCTCAAGGTCATAGCCTGCATCGGCAGCTGCACCGACAATCTTTTCAGCGAGAACGGTGGTTCCAACACCACGACGGCCGGCAGTGTAGAGGCTGTCTTTTACTGCTACGTCATCATCAATCAAAATATTCTGAACCTTGATGCCTTCAGCTGCTACAAGCTCGGCAGCGGCTTCAAAGTTCATTACGTCACCAGTGTAGTTCTTTACCATAAAAAGAACGCCTTCACCGCTATCAACAGCTTTAGCGCATTCGTACATCTGGTCAGGGGTGGGAGAAGTAAAAACTTCACCTGGGCAGGCTCCGTCAAGCATACCTTTGCCGACAAAACCGCCGTGCATGGGTTCGTGGCCGGAACCGCCGCCGGAAACAATAGCGACCTTGCCTTTAACCGGAGCGTCTGCGCGTACTACGTAATAGGGGTCGTAGTTCACTTTCAGCTCAGGATGGGCGAGGGCCATACCCTCAAGCTGTTCCTTAACCACATTTTCCACATCATTAATCAATTTTTTCATAGCAAAAATCACCTCTGGTTCTGGGTTCCTTACGTGCGCAAAACATTAAATCAATCGCGAAAGGTTGTCGACAAATGAACGCCTTTTTTTTCACTTCTACTAAGTTTTTTTTAATCAACCTTTTCCATTTTCATTATCGAAAACAATTTTCTCAATATTTTCCACGAGAAATAAATTAAAGATGTTTTCATTAGTGAGACATTTCCGTTTAGAAAAGGCTCTACACCCTAAAATTCCATATTTTATGGGCATGATAGTAAGCACTTAACCCCAATATTCAACACTCTAACTATACTTATTTCAAATTCGAAACAGCAGACCTGAATTGAAAACGATTGTTTTTTTCAGTTACCAAACCAAGCTCCAACCGATAGTTACTTTATGTTCTGCACAAAAAAATTTATCTGGTATATAAAAACTTAATTTTGGAAGGAAAGCAAACAGACAATAGGTGCGTGCGCATAAAAAAAAGACCCAATCCTATGGATTGAGTCTTTTCTATGAGCATGATGGTTGCGGGGGCAGGATTTGAACCTACGACCTTCGGGTTATGAGCCCGACGAGCTACCAAGCTGCTCCACCCCGCGTCACTGTGAAAGAGGTTCTACAGACGGGGCCGCTTTGTGTCAACAGCTATTTACAAATTATTTAAATTTTCTTATCTCAACTCTCGATATGACAAACCACTACGAACTTTCCCTCGTGATACCTGTATACAATGAACAGGATAATTTACGAAAACTGATGCAGGAAATTGATTCGGCGCTCGAACCTATCAATATTCCATACGAAGTTATATTTGTAGACGACGGCAGCAAAGATGACAGTCTTGCCGTGCTCAAAGAAATTTCATCCACTTACCCCAAAGCCCGTTATATTTCATTTGCGGAAAACAGAGGGCAGTCCGCTGCTTTCTGTGCCGGATTTGATGAAGCCCGTGCTCCGCGTGTTGCAACCATGGATGCCGACCTGCAGAATGACCCTGCCGATCTTCCGGCCATGCTCAACCTTTATAATGAAGGGCATGAAATGACCATTGGCTGGCGCCAGAAACGCAAGGATGTCTGGATCAAACGCATTGCTTCCAAGTTCGCTAATGCCATCCGCAACAGGCTGACCAATGAAACAGTGAAGGATACCGGTTGTTCACTGAAAATAATGGACACCGCCATGGTCCGGGCTATCCCCAGATTCAACGGCATGCACCGCTTTCTGCCCACACTAATGAAAATGCAGGGTGCTTCCGTTGCTGAGATGAAAGTAAACCACCGGCCACGCTACGAAGGTGAATCCAAGTACGGAACCCTCGACCGGGCCATAGCAGGCGGATACGATCTGCTTGGTGTACGCTGGTTGCTTGGACGCCATTTTTCCTATTCCGTAAAAGAACGCAGCGGCGACGAATAAATGAGTGCAGTAAGCAGCGAATCAAAAGTCAGCATGAAAGCCCTGATCAAGGGACTGGCTATGCTGGCTGTATTGGGTTTATCGGTTTATCTGATCCGCTATGCAGGACTGGCCGACGCTCTTGATACCCATTGGATGGATGAACATGTACGTTCACGCGGCCTTGCCGGTGTTTTGACTTATGTCGGGCTGGCCGCATTCTTCTCGGCTGTAGGATTTCCCCGTCAGATAATCTGTTTCATGGGTGGATACGCCTACGGATTCGCATTGGGAACCCTGCTCGGAACTATCGGAACCGGGCTTGGCTGCGCCGGGGCTTTCATCTATTCCCGACTTGTTGGACGTTCTTTTATCAAAAGAAAATTCGGCTCCAGAATCCAGAAAGTGGATGATTTCCTCAGCCGCAGTCCGTTCAATATGGCCCTGACCATCCGTTTTTTTCCACTGGGCAGCAACGTGATAACCAATGTGCTTGCAGGTGTTACCAGCATTCCGGCCATGCCCTTTATTCTAGGCTCGGCTGTTGGTTACCTGCCCCAGAATATGGTCTTTGCCCTTTTCGGCAGTGGCGTGGAAGTTTCCTCCACCCTGCGCATGGTCGTAGCTGTGGTCCTTTTCGCCATATCATCTTATCTGGGATTTCGGATCTACCGCAAATACCGTAATCAGGCAGGGGCCGTTGTTGAGTAACTGACTCCGGGACATGAGGTAAAAGTCAATCCCGGCACTGGCACTCCAGTGCCGGTTTTTTTATTTCTTTATTGACTTCGAAATTCATTTTCAATATCAATCTAGTCATTAAAACAAAACAGAACAAGTCAGTAGAGATAAATATGACCCCCAAATTGATAGCCGATTCACTGCGTATTCTCATCAAATCACAACAACCGACCTTCCTCTGGGGACCGCCGGGGGTGGGTAAAAGCCAGATTGTGGCTCAGGTAGCACAAAAACATGACCTTGAGCTGATTGACCTGCGCGCTGTACTTCTTGATCCGGTAGATCTGCGGGGCTTGCCACGCATATCCGATACCGGAGAAGCAAGCTGGTGCCCCCCGTCATTCCTTCCGACAAAAGGGGAAGGAATCCTTTTTCTGGACGAACTCAATGCCGCTCCACCGCTGGTGCAGGCCGCGTGCTATCAACTGGTACTTGACCGCAAGCTCGGTGAATATAAATTACCACAGGGCTGGACCGTTATTGCAGCCGGGAACCGTGAGTCAGACAAAGCTGTAACCCACCGCATGCCTTCCGCTCTGGCCAACCGCTTTGTACACCTTGATTTCGAGGTAAGCGTCGATAATTGGCTGGACTGGGCTTCCCAAAACAATATTGCTGATGAATTGCAGGCCTTCATAAAATTCAGGCCCGGACTTCTGCATGACTTTGATCCCGCGCGAAATGAAAAAGCTTTTCCTTCTCCGCGTTCATGGGAATTTGTTTCCGGAATCATTAAATCCGGCCCTCCCCCTGAAGTCGAATTTGAACTTTTCAAAGGGACAGTCGGCGAAGGTGCGGCAGCGGAATTCACCGGTTTCTGCAAAATCTACCGTAAACTTCCCGATCCGGAATTTGTACTCAAATCGCCGGACAAGGTAGCGATTCCGGAAGACCCGGCCACGATTTACGCCCTTTGCGAATCTGTCGGAGCGAAAACATCTGCTGACACAGCGGAATCGGTTATGGTTTTCGCATCAAGACTGCCTGCGGAATTTGCGGTACTGCTTGTCCGCAATGCCGTTAAGAAAGACCGCTCGATTGTAGCATCCGAAGGATTCCAACACTGGGCCACAGCCAATTCGGACATTCTTTTCTAGGGATTGATGATGAATGCAGACCGCAAACTACTAAAAGCCCGCGCCGATCTACTGCTGCGGCAACCGTTTTTCGGGTCACTCTGCCTGCGCATGGTTCCGCATGAAGACAGCACCTGCAACGGAACATGGACCGATGGGAAAACACTGGCCTACAATCCTCATTTTGTGGACAGAATATCGCATGAAGAATTGCAGGGAGTGCTGGCCCATACAGTAATGCACCCCGCCTGCCAGCATCACAAACGACGCGGCAACCGCGATGCACGGCTATGGAACATGGCCTGCGATTATTCCATAAACTGGATTCTGCTTGAAGCTGGGTTCACACTTCCTGACGGTTTTATGGATGATGAAAAATACCACGGTAAAAATGCCGAGGAAATCTTTACCGATCTGACCAAAAATTTTGATCAGGCTGGAAATCCGGAGATCGGTAAGCAGCAGGACGGTCCCAAACGCATCGATATCGAGTATGAAGACGGCAAAGGCGAAGGAAACGACCTTGAAGCCGGGGAAGACGATGAACGCTCACCAACCGGGGAAGACGGCGAATCATCGACCGAAGGTATCGACTCAGAAGAGATAGAAGATTCCGAAGGAGAAACCGACGAAGAGCAGTCAGCTGATCCCGGTGGAACCGGCGAAGTCCGTGATGCCGATGATGCGGAATCAGGCAACGGCGAGAGTGGAGATGAAACGGACAAGGACTGGCTACAAGCCTTGGCTCAGGCTGTGAATCTGGCCCGTGATTGCGGAGATCTCCCCGGTGGACTTGGAAGGTTTGTGCAAAACATGCTCTACCCCAAAGTGGACTGGCGGGAACTGCTGGACCGCTTCATAAGTGCCCGCGCCCGCAACGACTATGCATGGACACCGCCCAGTCGGCGTCATCTGCATCTGGGGATGTATCTCCCTTCCCTTTCAACCGAACAACTTCCAGAAATTGTGCTGGCTGTGGACACGTCAGGCAGTATTGCCCCTGATGAACTGGATCAGTTTGCAACAGAACTATCATCGATCCTTGAAACCTATGAGACTACGGTCAGGGTCCTCTGGTGCGACCTTGAAATTACCGGAGAACAGCTGTTCTCCCGCGCCGACCTACCCCTTGAACTGCAAGCTGAGGGCGGCGGCGGAACAGATTTCCGCCCTGTTTTCAACTGGATTGAACAGAACTATATCGACCCGGCATGTCTTGTTTATCTCAGCGATATGGAATGCGGCCAATTTCCGGAACATGAACCGGATTACCCTGTGCTGTGGGCCAGAACCGGCGGAGGGGGATACTCGCCGCCCTTCGGAGATATGATTGATGTTTGCTGATTGGAATTTGATACGCTCAGTAAGGTTAAGGATTTCGCATTCGGCTGCTTAAGGAGTACATAAAATGATCATCGAATGGAACATTAATAAGAAACGTGGCAACTTCCGCCCGGTGCTTACTTACACCATTACACTGGAAAATTTCGAAAAAGAATTGGGACTGCCGCAGGTGGTCATGGAATCCAGCATCCCTGAACCACCGGACTCGTGGTCTGCAAGCTGTCTGCCCGGGAAATGTGAACGCTCTGGAGAAAATTGCTCCAACTACCGTATTTACACTCCGGATCATAAAAAGGGAGTAGTTGAGGGTAAATTCATTCTGCCGTGGCGGGATAATTCCGACTACCCCGAAATACAGGAATCTTTCACCATGCTGCGCGATAATTTTGAGACAGTACTTAAACAGGCATATCACAGCCAACCGGTAGATATGAGCGGTAGACTTGAGCTCTCAGAAGAAACACGAAAATATATTGCCAGCGGTCTGGTATCACAACGTTTCCTTGAAGCTGTAGGACTATAAATCTAGGCATATTCCGCATGCAGATTCCCGCCTACAAGTTAATAAACGGAGTCTGGCCGGACACTTTTTTTCAGCTTATTTATGCTTAACAAATGGGCAGGCGGAATGTAAGAGTATCCCACTAGACCAATCAGGGAGACCGGATACTTATATGTCTTTTTACGAAATATTTATTATCTCCGTGGCTCTTGCCATGGACGCTTTTACAATCGCCGTGGCCTGCGGCCTGTGCATGCCGGAAGTAAGCAAACGTCAAAACTTCCGGCTCTCGTTTCACTTCGGCCTTTTTCAAGCACTCATGCCGCTGCTTGGCTGGCTGGCCGGACTCACTGTAAAATCCATGGTCGAAGTTTATGCCCCGTGGATTTCCTTTATCCTTTTGGCCTTCGTTGGCGGAAAAATGATTCAGGAATCATTTGATACTGAAGAATCATGCGATACATACAAAGACCCTACCAAAGGTTTTTCCCTTGTTTTTCTCTCTGTTGCGACTAGTCTGGATGCGTTGGCCGTCGGGCTTTCCTTCTCGATCATGGAATATCCCATCATTGTTCCCTGTATCATGATTGGTATTACCGCTCTGATTTTAACCGCATTCGGACTCTGGCTTGGAAAAACGTTTGCCAAGGCATCTCGCTACAGCCATATTGCAGAGAGGGTCGGCGGAGTGGTCCTGATCCTCATTGGAGTTAAGCTACTGCTTCAGTAACCCATTGACTATTCAAAGAAGAGTCTTAATTACTCTGCACATAACTGCTTTGACAGCAGTCCATTGACGGTATATTCTGCTTTCGTTTCTGTATTTAAAAAACAAATTAGCCGGCTTCAATTAAGCAAGCCAAAGGATGGATATTTTTACCAAATGCCTTTATTGCAACCCCCACCCTATAAACCTAAATTTCCGCTTCAGTCCGGTCATATCCAAACAATATTTCCTCGCCTCTTCAGAAAAGTAAGCCTCCCGCCTGTAGTAAAAAGAAGAATCGAAACACCTGATGGCGACTTTCTGGATATAGACTGGCATCTTGCAAGCAGTACCCGCCTTGCAGTTATCGCCCATGGCCTTGAAGGCAACTCACGCAGACCATATGTTTTAGGAATGGCCCGCGCCCTCGTGCTCGCAGGATGGGATTGCATTACCTACAATTTCCGCGGTTGCAGCCATGAAATGAATAAAAAATCCGGGATGTACCACAGCGGCGACACCCGGGACTTACATACCGTTTTGAAGTACGGCCTTGATCACGGTATTTATGAAGACGCGGCCCTTATTGGATTCAGTATGGGAGGCAATCATGTGCTTAAATATCTTGGTGAAGATCCTGAAAAAGTACCTAGCAAGGTAAAAAGAGCTATCGGCATCTCCGTTCCCTGCGATCTTGAAAAATCCGCAATGAGACTTTGTGATAAATCCAACTTTATTTATAGTAATTATTTTCTGCGATCGTTAAGGCAGAAAGTAAAAATAAAGAACAATCAATTTCCTGACTTATATCCCCTCGACAAACTTTCCTCCATCAAAAATATCGTTGATTTCGACAACGCATATACTGCTCCCATCAACGGCTTTGCAGACGCCATCGACTACTACCGGCAATCATCCTGCAAACAGTTTCTAAGCAAGATAAAAATTCCCTCCCTCATTCTTAATGCCGAGGATGACCCCTTTCTGACACCGGAATGCTATCCGGTTCAGGAAGCCGAAGGAAGTCAATTCATATCCCTGCAGATTCCCAAATATGGTGGACATGTCGGATTTGCTGATATCCCCATAGAGAAACAACTCTGGTCTGAAAGCAGAGCGGTAAGATTTCTGAATACTTAAAAAAATCCCGGAACAAAGTTCCGGGATTTTTCATTTTTTAGCATAATCAAGCAATGGCAACAGCTCTCTTCGTAACCGCATGTAATAACAATTCAAATACAAAGGAGAGGTACTGGAAGCTGCCATTTCAATCTTACCCGCGACGATGCTGAGTTCTTCCAACCCAAACATGGCAAGCCGCTCTTTAAGTATCCGGGAACTTGAGACCGCAACTTCAAACAGCCCCTCTTCGAGAGCCTCATCAAGAGCATCCAATACTTCCAGAAGCGATCCAGAAAGTTCAGCCAATAACTCTGCTCTCTCTTCCTCAGGCACGGCAGAGTCTTTTGATATGAATTCTTTTACAATTTCAACTACTCCCATTTCCATGCAGCCTCCGCTTAAATAAAATACACGGGCAGATATTTCCACTCTTGCAGATAACATTACTCTCCACTGCGCAATTCTTCAATCAGATTCAAAAGAGACTGCACTTCTTTTGAAAGTGAACGGGTTCCTGCTGCTGCCAGTTGGCTGTTATGCGCATTCTCTTCAGTCATTGAATCAATTTCACTGACGCTGCGGTTGATCTCGTCTGAAGTAGCGGACTGTTCTTCTGCCGCTGTTGCAATGGACCTTACCTGGTCAGCGGAGTTCCTGGCCAGTTCTACAATCTCATCCAGCATTTCGCCGGAAGAACGAGACAGTCCGGTTGCAGTTTCAACAGCATCAACAGTGGAATCCATACTCTGAACATTTTCACGTGCAAGCTTCTGGATTGAAGTTATGCTGGCTTCGACTTCCTCTGTTGCTCCAATGGTCTTTTCAGCCAGCTTTCGAACTTCATCGGCCACAACTGCAAAGCCGCGTCCAGCGTCACCGGCACGCGCAGCCTCGATGGCAGCATTCAGCGCCAGCAGGTTGGTCTGATCTGCTATGTCGTTGATGACTCCAAGAACATTACCTATGTCCACAGCCTGAGTATCCAGATGTTCCATGGATTTCCTCAACCCGGTAGTCCGTTCCTGAATATTGCGCATTGCTTCAATTACATCCTGCACCACTCTGGCCCCCTCACGGGCCTTGTCCATGGACTGGGCAGAACTTTCATTAGTTATAGTAGCATTCTTGGCTACTTCCAAAACTGTTGCGTTCATTTCTTCCATAGCGGTAGCAGTTTCAGCCACACGCTGCTTCTGAAATTCGCTACCACGCTGAATCTCATCGGCACTACTTGCTACTTCCGCAGTCACGCTTGAAACGCGTTCAACAACACTATGCAACTTTTCAGCGGCGGCGAGCATTCCTTCCTTCTTGGCTCCTTCAGCCCTGATCTGGGCTTCGCGGGCTTCAGCCGCAGCATGCTCAGCTATACGGGTCTGTTCTTGAGCCTCGGCCTCCTTAGCCTTAATGCTGTCAAGGTTGGCGGCTAAAGTTTGAACCATTGCGTTCAATGCAGCCTGCAAAGCAGATATTTCATTACGCCCTGAGGGGGTAAGTGAAATATCAAGATGACCTGCAGCCACCTGAGAGGCGGCATCAGTTGATTCCACCAGTGGATGAACAACAGAGCGAATAAGCGAAATTGACAGCGGAAGGACGACCAATAGCAGAATAGCACCTGCGCCCAGTGCTATCTTCAATGTAATACCATCAGCGCTTTCGTGCATAGCGTCGCCCATCTTCCCGGTTTCCAATTGAATGTTATCAATATAAACTCCGGTC
Source organism: Maridesulfovibrio sp. (assembly GCF_963667685.1). Classification (NCBI taxonomy): domain Bacteria; kingdom Pseudomonadati; phylum Thermodesulfobacteriota; class Desulfovibrionia; order Desulfovibrionales; family Desulfovibrionaceae; genus Maridesulfovibrio; species Maridesulfovibrio sp. The sequence continues at coordinate 1,422,315 of NZ_OY763931.1, forward strand.
CCTATCCACATATCAGTACCGGGAATCATCATGGAATAACTGATCTTGGGCTGGATTCCTGACCCGGGCTTTTCAAAATAATACTTCACATAGCCACCGCCGGAATGAGCAATCTTGCTTAGCTCCCTGATCATGTACAGCCCGTTCTTATCCTTCAAACCGCCAAGATCCTTACCATGCAAAGACTTTTTAGGGGGCATGACCATGTTTACAGTTCCCTTATAAACAAAAAAATAACCTGAATTATCCTTTTCAAACCGGACAGGGTCCAAAGCCTGACGGATAAATTCCAACCGCTCATCAGGATCACTGATACGCTTTATTTCCTGACCAATGGATAAGGCCATGCTCCTTGTGGCTAGTTCAATTTTATCCTTCTGGTCCTTTAGCATTATTTCAGCGGTATTGCGGACCCCATATGCGGTAATATCCTTGATTGCCCCGAAAAAAAACACCCCGGTCCCTACCAGAAAAACTACCATTAAGGCCAGCAGCAGGAAAAATCTGGCACCTATCGACAGGTTCTTTAACATAGACCATCCCCTTAGTTGCGGATTAGGGTAAAATTCCAATATCACTTAAAATATACATTATTAATGTAGTATATCAAAGATTTTTACATTTTTTAAAAACATCACCAAAACATACCTAATTGAATTATTAATATATAAAATCATAACTCTATTTTATACTATAATCATCAGAAATAGCATTAACAACAAAAAAGGGCCGAAGACAGATATCTCCGGCCCTTTAAAGCAAATATTGCTATTTTAGATTACATAATCAATAGCATCACGAGAACTCACGACTTGTTTAATAAAAGCAACGCACTCCTGATGCAAAGGATGCACAGCGTAAGACTGCAAATCTTCCTTGCTTTCAAATTCAGAGTAAAGCACCATGCCCCACTCTTGAGTGGCTTCAAAAACATCTACACTTACTTCAACATGCTTGAGCTCGGAGATCTTGCCATTCAGAGCTTCAATCATTCCTTTAACCTTAGCACCGTTCTCAGCTGCAGTTGCACCTGCAGCCTCCTCTTTCAGGTTCCACATTACAATATGTTTAATCATTTTTCCTCCATTCCTTAAGTGCATATAAATAACAGGACAATGGATTCCTTATTCAGGAGATGTATTAGAGCCTATTTTAACTTGGTGGACAAGTTAAAAACAACTTAGCTTCTAAGTTCCTGAACTAAAGCGACAAGCGCATTAACTTCACGCGAAAGGTCTGTTGCGGACTCTGCTGCAAGCATACTGTTACGGGCGTTATCCTCAGTCATGGAATCAATTTCAGCAATACTACGGTTAATCTCATCCGATGTGGCGGACTGCTCTTCAGCTGCGGTGGCTATGGACTGGACCTGCCCGGCTGCATTAGATGCCAGAGCAACAATCTCAGCCAAAACATCCCCGGAAGAACGGGAATACTCAGTAGCTTCGCTGATAGCACCCACTGCGGTACGCATACCGACAATATTCTGCTTTGCCAGCTCCTGAATTGAGCTGATCGACTTGTCGACTTCGTCAGTGGCACCGATAGTCTTTTCAGCCAACTTACGGACTTCGTCGGCTACGACAGCGAAACCGCGTCCGGCTTCACCAGCTCGCGCAGCCTCAATTGCAGCGTTAAGGGCAAGAAGATTGGTCTGGTCAGCAATATCGTTGATTACGCTCATTACGTTACCAATTTCAATAGACTTTGTGTTGAGCTGGTCCATAAGTCTTTCCAGCTCGTTGGTCTGCCCCTGAACACTGAGCATGGACTTCATGGTAGCTTGAACAGCATTATGACCTTCGGCTGCCTTATCCTTGGTCTGTTCGGTATCTTCATTGGTTTCGGTCGCGTTTCTGGCAACTTCGAGAACTGTCGCGTTCATTTCTTCCATTGCTGTTGCAGTCTCAGCAATGCGTTCTTTCTGGAAATCACTACCATTCATAATTTCGTTTGTAGATCTTTCTACGTCTCGAGATATTTTAACAATATTATTAAGTACGCTTTCAAGCTTGTTTGCAGCAGCGAGCATCCCCTCTCGCTTTGCACCTTCAGCCTGCTGACGGGCTTCCTCAGCTTCTTCCGCCATTCTTTTGGCTACGCGGGCCTGTTCAGCAGATTCAGCTTCCTTATGCTTGATGTCAGTCAAGTTCTTATCAAGTGTAGTGGTCATAGTATTAATAGCCTGCTGCAGAGTGGCTATTTCACTTCTGCCTGAAGGCTCCAAACTGATTGTCAAATCACCTTCTGAGACCTGCACAGCCGCATTTGTTGCAGCCTTCACCGGACGCACGATGGACTGGACAATAACAATACACAAAGGCGTTAGAATAAAAAGCAGCAACCCGACCATAATTAAGACAATTTTAATTGTATAACCGACGACTTCGCCATCAATAACATCTCTGACGCGAACTTTTGCAGCTTCAATGTTATCAATATACACCCCGGTCCCTATCCACATATCAGTTCCGGGAATCATAGTGGAGTAAGCCAGCTTTGGCTGGAGACCCTTACCCGGTTTATCAAAAATATATTCTACAAATCCGCCACCGTCCCCGGCTTGTTTAGCAAGCTCGCGAACGTAATACACACCGTTCTTATCTTTTGCCCCGCTAAGGTCTTTACCGTGTAGAGATTTCTTTGTTGGGAGTGCGACGTTGACTGTTCCTTTATACACAAAGAAATAACCTGAGCTATCTTTCTCAAATCTAAAATCATCAATAGACTTACGAATGAATGCAACTTTAGCATCATCACCATCTATCTCTTGCAGTTGAGCTCCAATAGATTCTGCCGCAGCTCTGGTAGCAACCTCAACTTTCTCTTTTTGTCCAATCAGCATCACATTTTCAATTTCACTGAGTCCGATATGCTCTACATCACGAATTTCAAGTAGAAACATAGCACCGCAAAGAACCAAAAAAACAAGCACAGAAGCCAGCAGCAAAACAAAGCGCCCAGCAATAGATAAATTTTTTAACATACTTCTCTCCCAAGAATCGAAACCAATTATCCCCAAACACACAGAAGCGAACCAGTAACAACTATGTGCCGACCCCTAAAATTTGTAAATTTTAATATATCCTACACATCTATCGACAGCATAACAACATAAGTTAATATCGTATCATTATTTTACTCCTCCTATTTTAACATACATTTAAAAATGCAAACAAAAAGGCTTTTCCATCGGGCGAGCGAATGGAAAAGCCTTAAATGCGCGGCCTGTAACCGGTGTTTTCAGTTGCGAGGTGAAGGTACCGGGTTTGGAGGCATTATTACATGCCGCAGCTTAAACCACTGTCCGCAACCGGCAAACAAAGTTGCGGACAGTGAGCGTGTGTCATATTATTTTCTGCGTTCAGCCATGTATTCAGCAATGTGGCGAACTTCAAGGTCATACCCTTTACGTTTAGCACCACCGCGAATCTGCATTACGCAACCGGGGCAATCGGTGAGAAGCACCTTGGCACCGGATTCTTTCGCATTATTAAGCTTTTTCTCAAGAAGCTGTTCAGAGATTTTGGGGAACTTAACAGAGTAGGTTCCACCGAAACCGCAGCAGACTTCTTCTTCAGCACTTTCCTTGTAATCAAGTCCTGCCTTTTCCATCAGGGCACGGGGAGCTTCTTTCACATCCAGACCACGGCAGAGGTGGCAGGGAGCGTGATAAGTAACAGACTCACCGGCAGAATCAAGGAAGTCTTCTTTTTCAACAGCGAGAACATCGTTCATGAAAGAGCTGTAGTCGATGACTTTGTCAGCAAATTCCTGAACGCGTACTGCGTACTTGGGATCTTTACCGAGCATCTTCACGTAGTTGTGTTTCAGATGGGAAGCGCAGGAAGCACACATTGTGATAATGTAATCGCAATCAACTTCCTCAAAGGCTTTCATGTTCTGAAGAGCAACTTCTTTAGCACCTTCGATTTCACCCATCATCTGCAGGGGCAGTCCACAACAGGACTGATCCATGGGGAATTCCATTTCAAGGCCTTTGTTCTTCATGCTCTCAACAGTAGCAACGGACTGTTCAGGATATACAAAGTCCTGTACGCAACCGGAGAACATAGCAACCTTGAATTTTGTTTCAGCGGGCTTCGCAGGTTTAACCTTAGCCCACATATCACGGAACGGAACTTCTGCAACTGTCGGCAGCGCACGGAAGTCGTGATCCGGAGCAAACATCATGGGAAGGTGACGCAGGAAACCGTCTTTAGCTTTCACTGGTTTCTGTGCAGTCTTGGCGATGCGCAGGAATTTGTGGAAAAGCTTACGGTTCTTCATCATTTTAGAGAGGAAGGAAGAGTACATTGGATGCCCTTCTTCTTCCAGAATACGGGCCTGAATATCTTTAATCAGACCGGGCAGGTCAATTCCACCTGCGCAGATTTCCTTACATGCACCACAGTTAATGCAGTTCTGGACAAGGTTCTTAGCCTTCTCAGTACCGTGGTAGAAGTAAGTAAGGATGAGGCCGATAGCCCCGATATAGATATGGCCCATCTTGTGGCCGCCGACCATACGGTAGACAGGACAAACGTTGGCACAGGCACCACAACGTACACAACGGTGAACCTGAGAGAACACCGGGTCCTTTGCGAGAGCGCGTCTTCCATTGTCCAAAAACACGAAGTGCACTTTCTTCCTGTCATCCTCAGCCGCAGCGCACTCGTTGGACCCGGTGATCCAGGTAACATAAGAAGTGATTGCCTGACCGGTAGCGTTACGGGGCAGAGCTTTGATCACTCGCAGAGCGTCATGAAGTTTGGGGGTCAGTTTATCAAGACCCATGAGAGCTACATGCACTCTGGGCAGGGTGGTTACCAGACGGGCGTTACCTTCGTTGGTAACAAGACCGATGGAACCGGTTTCGGCGATAGCAAAGTTACCGCCGGAGATGCCCATGTCGGCATCAACAAATTCCTGGCGAAGTTCACGGCGGGCAACTTTAACGAGAGCCTGAACATCATCGCCCTGTTTCTGGCCGGTAACATCGGAAAAAAGGTCGCTGACCTGATGACGGGAAAGGTGAATCGCAGGCATAACCATGTGCGAAGGACCTTCCTTACGCATCTGAATGATCCACTCACCAAGGTCGGTTTCAACGACCTTGAGATTCAGGTCATCTTCAAGATGATGGTTAAGCAGAGTCTCTTCCGCAGTCATGGACTTGGATTTAACGATGGTCTTACAGTTTTCTTCAACTGCAATGCGGCCGATAATTTCGTTGGCTTCTTTTGCATCTTTCGCAAGGTGAACTACTGCGCCGCGCTTTTCTGCTTCTTCTTTGAACTTTGCAAAAAGTTCATCAATCCTCTGTGCAGCTGCGTCTTTTGCCTCAGCAATTTCAGCGATGAGAGCTTTTTCGTCCATACCCTTGAACGCATTGGCACGGCTGCCGCGGTAGGCAACAGCAAACTTGTCCATGGCGTTTCTGAGGAAATCGTTATCAAGTGATTCCCTGATGTCTTTTCTGTATTCTTTAAGGTTCTTAGCGTCCTGCATAATTAGTCCTCCAGAAGAAGAATATGAAGTTCAAGGGGACCGTGTACGCCGATGGCAAGAACGCGCTCAATATCGGCAGTACGGCTCGGGCCTGTGATGAATGCGGTATAGTTACCTTCCATCATGTTGCCTTCCATCCATGCTTCGAGGTCATAGGAGTTCGCCACAAGCTTTGACTTGGGCAGAACAGCCACGTGAACTTCACTGATCATGGTGGCCAGTCTCAATTCTTCACTGGGGCAGTTGAGCGCGATAGTAGCTGTTTCGGTAATACCGTAATCAGCATAGGTAAATGCGATATCAATGCCGCCGAGATGGTTGCGGACGCTGTCCTTGATAAAGGCAAAACCATTTTCTTCACACTGCTTTTCAAGAGCTGCAGATTCTTTTTTATCAAGCGCAGGCGCTACAATGGTTTTACCGGTTTTGGTTGCGCAAAGTTTCTCAGCACCGCTGGAAAGATTCTGTTCACAACCGGAAATGAGCATTTTGCAGGCTTCTTTTTTTCCGCACAGATCCATAGTGTACTTATAAGCTTCCTCAAGAGAAGAAACCTCTGCCACTACAGCACCCACAAGCCCAGCTTTATCGGTAAAAAGCTTTACACTTTCAGATTTAGCTGTCATTTTTCCCCCAAATACGATGGTAGATGTTATAAATACATCTTCCGTTAATATTTCCGTATTAACCACCATGTCACTTCCACAAGACTGGCGGCACAGCCTCTTCCTTCAAGGCTGATACGGACCGTTTCCTTCAGGCAGCCCTTCTGGTGTCGGAACGAAGTAGCCGGCATACCAAATCAGGAGACCTGTCCATTCTTCTACCGGGGTGAAGCCTTCCACACTTCACCCCGGTTTTTTCAATATATACTTTCTACAGTCCGAGAACTGCTACAGTATCGTTTGCGATTTCGAGTTCTTCGTTAGTGGCAATGATTGCGACCTTTACAGCGCCGTCATCTTCACTGATGAAGGAGGGAGTTCTATCCCAGTTCTCGTTCTTTTCTTTGTTGATGGTAATACCGAAGTTTTCAAGACCGGAGAGGCAGTTCTCACGGTAGATTTCGTCGTTTTCGCCGATACCTGCGGTGAATACGATAGCATCTACGCGGCCGAGTTCGAAAGCGTATGCGCCGATGAACTGACGTACGCGGTGGCAAGCCATGTCAAGAGCAAGTTTAGCTTTCTCGTCGCCTTCTTCAATACGGGCATGAATATCACGAAGGTCGTTAGAACCGCAGATACCTTTAAGGCCGGACTCGTTGGTCAGGGTAGCTACAACTTCAGCAGCACTCTGCCCTGTTCTTTCAGCAATAAAACCTACGATTGCGGGATCGATATCACCGGAACGGGTTCCCATGATGATACCGCCGAGAGGGGTCAGGCCCATGGAAGTGTCGTAGCACTTACCGTTTTTAACTGCGGAAATGGAAGCACCGTTTCCGAGGTGGACAGTAATGATGTTGGACTCTTCAAGAGGCTTGCCGATAAGTTTAGCAGTTTCACGGGCAACATATTTATGAGAAGTTCCGTGTGCACCGTATCTTCTGAGGCCCCATTTTTCATAGTATTCGTAAGGAACGCCGTACATGTAAGCTTTGGGTTCCATGGTCTGATGAAAGGAGGTATCGAAAACAACAACCTGTCTCACACCGGGGAACAGTTCCATCGCGGTTTCAATACCGATAACATGGCCGGGGTTGTGCAGCGGTGCGAGAGGGATGCAATCCCTGATGCCCTGCAGTACTTTTTCGTCAACTTCAACAGGTTCGAAGAAAAGCTCACCACCGTGAACGATGCGGTGGCCGATTGCTGCGATTTCAGCTTTGTCTTTTACAACACCTTTGTCGGCGTCGGTAAGCAGGTTGATGACTTCAACCATACCTTCCCTGTGGGTGGGGAAAGGCTGTTCGGCGGTGTATTTTTCGCTGGTTTTGTAGCTGATGCTACCCATTTCTTCGCCAATACGTTCTACAATACCGGATGCGAGATCATCACCGGAAGCCATGTCCAAAAGCTGGTACTTGATAGAAGAGCTACCAGCATTAATTACTAAGATTTTCATTTAGATTTGTCCTTTTTCGGCTGCTGCCTGAATTGCTGTGATTGCGACGGTATTAACAATATCCGGAACAGTGCAGCCTCTAGAGAGGTCGTTCACAGGCTTATTAAGACCCTGAAGCACAGGGCCGATCGCGACTGACTGTTCGGCGGAGCGTTGTACAGCTTTATAGGTATTATTACCAGTATTAAGATCAGGGAAAATAAAAACGGTAGCCTGACCCGCTACTTCACTGTCTGGAAGCTTGGTCTTTGCAACAGCAGGATCGATCGCTGCATCATACTGAAGGGGACCTTCGAGCTTCAGTTCAGGATTGCGCTCCTTAGCGATTTTAACAGCTTCCTTGACCTTCTCAACATCAGCACCCTTTCCGGACTGGCCGGTGGAATAAGACATGAGGGCCACGCGAGGCTCAACACCGAAGATTTTAGCAGTCTGTGCGGAGTTCAATGCGATCTCAGCCAGCTGTTCTGCATTCGGGTTGGGGTTGACTGCGCAGTCACCGAAGACCAGAACGCGGTCTTTGAGGCACATCAGGAAGACACTGGATACGATGGAAGCATCGGGCTTGGTCTTAATGAACTCAAAAGCGGGGCGAATGGTCTGCGCTGTGGTGGTGATAGAACCGGAAACCATTCCGTCTGCATCACCTTTATGAACCATCATGGAAGCAAAGTAAGTGGGATCAAGCATGCGGTCACGGGCATCTGACATACGGATACCTTTATGTTCACGCAGCTTGAAATAAGTTTCGCAGTAGTCATCGAACTGAGGTGCGGACTCGGGATCGAGGATACGCACGTTATTCATTTCCAGACCAAGCTGTGAAATCTTTCCAGCTACTTCATCTGCTTTACCAAGCAATACTATATCAGCTACGCCACGGCGGGTGAGGATATCAGCTGCACGCAGAACCCTTTCACTGGTGCCTTCAGGCAAAACGATGGTCTGCTTATGGGCTTTGGCTTTCTGGACCAGCTTGTACTCAAACATTTTAGGAGTAACTTTGCTGGACTTGTTGGTAACAAGACGATGTCTAAGTTCGTCAGCGTCAACACTTGCTTCAAAAGTACCGAGGGCGGAAGCTGTCTTGCGCTGATCTTCAGGATCAATTCTGCCGTAGAGTTCACTCAGCAGCTGTGTAGTGCGGTAAGTGTTGGTGGACACAGAAAGGATGGGAGTGGGAACACCGGTCCAACCTTCGATCAGGCGATGAACACTGGGGCTGGGCTGCAAACCACCGGTAAGCAGAATACCGGAAATATCCGGGAAAGAACTGGAAAGACGGGAGGCCAGCGAGCTGAGAATGATGTCGGAGCGGTCACCGGGAGTGATGATAAGGCTGCCGTCTTCAATATACTCAAGGAAGTTACCGATGCGCATAGCGGCGATAACATAATCATCAACGAGAGTATCGAGTCTTCCGTGACCGTAGAGAACGGAACCGTTCAGCCATTTACGGACATCGTTCATGCTGGGATTACCCAGACTTTCATTTTCATCAATACCGTAAACGAGAAGTTCCTGTGTGCATCTGGCTTTGCATTTGATGCTGGAGAGGATTTCTTTTTTCTCTTCGTCGGAAGTAGTGAGCCTGTTGATAATAGCGGCTACGGTGTCTACGCCTTTGTCTTCGAGAGCATCAATCACAAGCTGAGTGGATGCAATGATGTCATCTGCGGTCTTACCTCTTCCGTTAGCAACGAGAAGTACAGGGCAGCTAAGGTTAGCGGCTATTTCCGCGTTGATGTCAAACTCGAAGTTCTGGTCTTTACCCTGAAAGTCGGTTCCTTCGCAAAGCACGAAATCGTATTTCTCTTCAAGCACGCTGTATTTGTTGAGAATATTTTCCAACAGCAGGGAATGTTTTCCGCTGTTGATGAGTTCCCGTGCTTCTTTCAAGGTGTAGGCATAGGTGTCCTCATAATTGATGTCCAGATTGAAGTGCTTCATGATCAGGTTAATGTCATGATCACGGTCTCCGCTCTGACTATCATTAATAATGGGACGGAAGATAGCGACGTGTTGCAGGTCTCTTAGCAACAGTTGCATCACGCCCAGAGCAATGGCAGATTTACCGCTCTTCTCTTCGGTGGCAGTGATGTAAAGGTTTTTAGACACTGGGATTATCTCCTGTGTAAAGCGTGAACGGCTGGAACCTTCAGAGCCGCATTTGAAGAGTCCACGCTATTTCATTAAGTAAGTCTTGGGCCGGATCTGAACTAAATAGATCCTACAAACCCGGAAAAGTGCTTCCAGCCAATCCCTATTTGAACTGTTTTTACTGAAGTAGTCCAGAATGAAATCATTCTGGACTACTTTCGTATATTACTTCAGGGAATCGGCGTAGATTTCGAGAACGTGCTTAACCTCTACTCCACCGCCACTCTGGGACAACATGTCACCAAGCTGCATCATACATGCAGGGCAACCGGTTGCAGCTATATCGGCTCCGACAGCACGGACGTTGCCAGCTTTGCGCTCACCGATTTTCTTGGAGAGGTCGTAGTGGTAAAGGTTGAAGGAACCACCGCAACCGCAGCAACGGTTGGCTTCGTTCATTTCCTTGAATTCCACTTTATCGCTATTTTTCAGCAAGGTACGGGGCTGTGCAGTAACACCAAGGGATTTAGAGAGGTGACATGGATCGTGGTAGGTGACGACCTTTCCGCCCTTCTTGGGTTCTGCAGGAGCCTTAACGCCCACGATGTCAACGAGGAATGCGTTAATATCCATAGTCTTAGCTGCGAGATCCTTAACTTTTTCGATGAAAACAGAATCTTCTTTTTCACACATCTTTGGCCAGGTTTCATGCAGGGTCGCTGTACAGGTAGCGCAGGGAGTCACCAGATAGTCAAAGGTTCCGTTTTCGAAAGCTTTGATGTTCTGCTTCATGAGTGCAACCATGGTATCCTGATCACCGGAAGCCAGTGTGGGGATACCGCAGCATGCCTGTCCTTTAGGCAAAAAGATTCCAACGCCGTGGTGTTCGAGAATCTTGATTGCCGCATGACCGACATTGGGGAACATTTTGTCCACAACACAGCCGGGGTAGAAAGCCACTTTCAGTCCGCTCTTTCCGCGGGGAGTATCCAGTTCTGGATAATCTTTGCGGAAAGGCCTTTTAGCCAGAGGCATAAAATGGCGCTCGCCGAGAAGCGGGTTCAGCATGGCGCAGCTAGCTGCACCGGAAGCCTGGTCGGCAATCTTAGCGAACGGGCCCTGAAACTTCGCACTCATCTCGGTCAGAGTGTTGAAGAGTTTGGGGCGGGTGAGCAGACCTTTGAAGATCATCTTCTTAGCCGGAGAAAGGCCCTTATAAGCGGTAACGATAACGCGTGCCTTCATAAAGATGTCCATGATCTTGACACCGGAAGGACAGTTGGCAGCACAGGAACCGCAAAGCAGACACCTGTTCAGCTTTTCGTTAACCTGATCAGCATCTTTAACCATCTCATGAGCAAGTTTCTCGAGAAGAGCAATCTTGCCGCGGGTTACGTCTGCTTCCTGCATGGTTTCGGCGAAGACAGGACATACTGCCTGACACATACCGCACTTCATGCAGGCGACCATCTGGTCATCCAGCTCCATGAGGTTTTGTGCTAATTGCTTGAGATCTTCCATCCTAAACGTCTCCGATTATCTTAGTGGGGTTCAGGATGCCTTTCGGGTCGATAGCACGCTTCATTTTCAGGGAGTACTCAAGAGTAGCCTTGGAGGTCTCTTTTTCCATCCATTTGGATTTAGCCATACCGATGCCGTGCTCGCCGGAAAGTGTTCCTTTGAGGGAAAGGGCAATGTCGAAGATTTCGTTAACAGCTTCTTCAACACGATGGAATTCTTCTTTGTTACGGTTGTCGCAGAGGATGGTGGGGTGCAGGTTACCATCACCGGCGTGACCGAAGGTTCCGATGTCGATTTTGTACTTGGCGGCGATCTTTTCCAGACCATCCATCATTGCAGGAATCTGGGAACGGGGAACTGTCGCATCTTCAAGTACGGTAGTCGGTTTCGCACGGGCAAGAGCAGGCAGAGCGTTACGGCGGGCAGTCCAGAGAGCTTCACGCTCTTCTGCGGTTTCTGCCATTTTAACTTCGTTAGCACCGCATTTCTTACAAATGTTAACAACCTTCTCAGCATCTTCAAGAACTTCAGCCTGATGGCCGTCAACTTCGATCAGCAGAATTGCGCCTGCGTCACGGGGCAGACCGGCTTTAGTGAAGTCATCAACGTAGCGAATGGTGGCGTTATCGAGAAATTCAAGAGTACAAGGTACAATATGGTTGGAGATGATGGAAGCAACGGTCTCGGATGCTTTGTGGACATCAGGGAACACAGCCATCATAGCTTTGGATGCTTTCGGCGGCGGAACGAGCTTCAAAATGATGTTAGAGAACACACCGAGAGTTCCTTCGGAAGCAACCATAAGGCCGGCAAGGTTGTAGCCGGTGACACACTTAACAGTGCGGGAGCCGGATTTAATCAGGTCACCGTTTACATCATAGAAATCCATGCCCATGACGTAATCTTTGGTAACACCGTATTTAAGTCCACGGAGTCCGCCTGCGTTCTCGGCAACGTTACCTCCGAGGGTGGAGACTGCCTGAGAACCCGGATCCGGGGGATAGAAAAGTCCTTTAGAAGCAACCTGTGCTGCAAACTGTGCGGTTACAACACCGGGTTCAACAACTGCGTAGAGGTCTTCTTCGTTGATTTCGAGAATTTTGTTCAGACCGTTGGTCAGGACAACTACTCCGCCGGGGTGGGGAATGGTTCCGCCGGAAAGGTTGGTACCTGCACCACGTACAGTCATGGGAAGACCGTGTTCGTTACAAAGTGCGGTTACTGGGCCGAGCTGCTCGGTGGAGGTCGGCTTAATTACGAGCGCAGGTACCTGGGGATCAAGTACTGCAGAATCGTAAGAGTATGCATGGAGGTCAGCTTCTTCGTGCATGACATTCCCTGCACCTACAATCTTTTCAAAGTCTTTGGCTAACTTAGCGTTGGACATGTTTTTTTGCTCCTGAATCTAAAAAACAATCTTGATATATATTGATCCGACTAATTAAAACTCAGGGCCGGAGCCATCTCCGACCCTGAGAGGACGTATTTAATTAGAACAGAGTGGGATACATTACGAAGGAAAGTACGCAGGCTACAACACCTACAACCGCACCGTAAAGCAGGAAGGGCCATACAGTACGCTTGAGGATCTGACCTTCCATACCGGAGAGACCGACAACCGCACATCCTGCAACGATGTTGTGGATGCAGATCATGTTACCCATTGCACCACCAACAGCCTGTGCTGCTACGATGATCTGACGGGGCAGTTCGAGCTGAGCGGCTACGCCCCACTGGAATTCAGCGAAGAGCAGGTCAGATACGGTGTTAGAACCGGTGATGAAGGAACCGAGACCACCAACGAAGGAAGCAACTACAGGCCAGGTCTGACCTGCGAGACCGGATACAGCTTCAGCCAGTGCCAGAGGCATGGAGAGGTAACCGTTGGGGTTAAGGGTTGCATCAGCAATACCGGAACCGCGGAAGATGGATACCAGCGCTACAGAGAAGAACAGAGCGATAGTGGGGTTCTTCATTTTTGCGATTGCTTCTTTCCAGGCCATTGCTGCCTTATCAGCAGGCATACCGTGGATGAAGATGGTCAGAACTGCAACGAGTGCGAAAGGAATAGTACCGGGGAGATACAGAATCTTGATGGAGTTATTTACAGACTCGAAACCGAGGATGTTTTTAAAAGGAATACCAACACCTGCGAGCATGCCTTTGAGACCGAGCTCGGGGATACGGGTAAGAACGAGGATCAGACCGATAAGAATGTAAGGAGTCCAAGCCTTGAACTGGCTCATGTGAGCTTTAAATTCACCGGTGTTTTCAGCGGAAACGGAACCGGTCCATTCAGCATCCCAAGTGGAGGGTGCGCCGAAGTCCCAAGTTTTTTCAGGTACGCAGAAACCTTTCTTAGCACCGACGACAGCGATACCGAGACCTACGAGACCACCGAGCAGGGAGGGGAACTCAGGTCCGACAAACCATGCGGTGAAGAGGTAAGGTACAGTGAAAGCGGTAGATGCGAAAAGTGAGAATTTCCATGCGCCAAGACCTTCAGACCAGCTTTTGTTTTCACCGAAGAAACGGGTCATGAAGCCGAGCATGAACAAGGGCAGAATATAAATCATGGGAAGGTGCATTACAGTTGCCCACTGACCCACGATAGCGTTGAAAGCTTCCATGGAGTGGAAGTTCAGGCCGGGAATTGCAGCAGCAACAGCCTGATCAACATAAGTAGTCAGGTATTTCATACCGAGGATGATCGGGGTACCAACAGCACCGAAGGTTACGGGGAAGGAGTTGAATACCAGACACATTACAACGGCACACAGGGGGGGGAACCCAAGGCTGAGGAGCAGCGGAGCAGCCAGAGCTGCGGGGGTACCGAAACCGGCGGCACCTTCAATAAATGCGGCGAACAGGTAACCGATAATCAGAACCTGTACGCGACGGTCACGGCTGATGCCCTGAAATCCGTACTGGATGGTTTCCATCCCGCCGGAGTACTGCAGGGTATAAAGAATGATAATCGCACCAAAAACGATAATGAGAACGCCGATAGCGGTGATAAAACCGTGAACAGTAAGCGCTGCAACGTAACCTGCGGGCAGGTTCCATACAGCGATTGCGCCTGCAACAGCAGACAGCCATGAAACGGGCATAGCTTTAGTAGCCGGCCAGCGAAGGCCGACCATCAGTACCATTGCCAGTACGATCGGGATGATCGCAACAAGGGCTAAAATTCCTACAGACATGTTTCCTCCTTAAGCAAAAGAAATGCTTTTGTTCTTGCCGCCCTCTGATGAAAACACATTCATCATACCACATAAAGGCGACACAAGCTCAACGTTTATTTGGAAGTCTGTTGACGACTTCTACCCTGCTCTCCTCTTAGTGCGATACACCTTCCAATCGCAGATAGAGGGAGTGCTGCGGACGGGCCACCTGTGCAGGCCCGTCCGCAGACGCGGGTGGTGCTATTTGCTTCCGCTGTAATCAGCTTCAGCCATGTATTTCAGAATTTCGTAACGCTCGTTATAATCTTTTTCGATTTTAGCGCGATACTCTTTGGATGCTTCGGGGTTGATGCGCTCAAGCAGACCGTAGCGGTTTTCGCCGCCCATGAACTCCTGCATGGTTCCGTCGGGAGCTTTGGACTCCAGAACGAAGGGGTTCTTGCCTTCTTCAGCAAGCATGGGGTTGAAACGGTAGAGCGGCCAGTAACCGGAATCTACTGCCAGCTTCATTTCGAGCTGAGTCTTACCCATACCCTTGCGGATACCCTGGTTGATGCAGGGAGCGTAGCAGATTACGAGAGAAGGACCGGGATAAGCTTCAGCTTCCTGGATAGCCTTCATGAACTGCTGCTTGTTAGCGCCCATGGATACGGATGCGACGTATACGTAACCGTAGCTCATCATCATGCGGCCGAGGTCTTTTTTACCGGTGTTCTTACCACCAGCTGCGAACTTGGCGATGGAGCCGAGAGGAGTTGACTTGGAGGACTGACCACCGGTGTTGGAGTATACTTCGGTATCCATTACGAGGATGTTGATGTCACGACCGGAAGCCAGTACGTGGTCAACACCGCCGAAGCCGATGTCATATGCCCAGCCGTCACCACCGAATACCCAGAGGGATTTCTTGGTGAACAGCTCTTCCATTTCAGCGATCTCAGCAAGAAGTTCGGTCTGGGGGACGCTGTAGAGGCCGTCCAAGACTTTCTGACCGTATTCTTCGGAGAGAGCTGCGTTATCTTTATTTTCCAACCAGCCTTTCATATCGGCTTCGAGTTCAGCGGGAACGCCAGCTTCGATAGCTTCATTAACGAGGTCGGCCAGTTTTTCACGGCGGTGGGAAATACCCATTTCGATTCCGTATCCGAATTCCGCTGCATCTTCGAACAGGGAGTTGCCCCAGGAGGGACCGTGACCGTTCTTGTTGGTGCAGTAAGGAGTAGTCGGAGCAGATGCACCCCAGATGGAGGAACAACCGGTAGCGTTAGCAATGATCATGCGTTCGCCGAAGAGCTGGGTGATAGCTTTAACGTAGGGAGTCTCACCACAACCGGCACATGCACCGGAGAATTCCATCAGAGGACGCTGGAACTGGGAACCCTTAACAGAGGTTCTGCTCATGAGGCTGTCCTTTTCAGGAAGAGTCAGAGCAAAATCAAGGTTGGGAACTTCAGTAGGCAGCTGAGTAGCGATGGGTTTCATAACCAGAGCAGACTCTTTCGCGGGGCAGATGTCTGCGCAGTTACCACAACCGAGGCAGTCCTGAGAGTAAACCTGCATGCGGTACTTAAGACCTGCGAGTTCTTTACCCTTTGCATCAATAGTTACAAAGGTATCAGGAGCGTCTTTCAGTTCTTCTTCAGTTACGAGCACGGGGCGGATCGCTGCGTGCGGGCAGACAAATGAACACTGGTTACACTGAATGCAGTTCTCAGGCAGCCATTCAGGAACGTTGATAGCAACGCCGCGTTTTTCGTACTGGGAAGTGGAAAGGGGGAAGAGGCCGTCAGGCTCAAAAGCGGAAACAGGCAGGTTGTCACCTTTCTGAGCAAGGATGGGACGGACAACATCAGAGATGAATGCCGGATCATCAGATACGGCCGCTTCGTCTTCAGTGAGGTTTTTCCAAGATTCGGGAACTTTGATTTCAACAAGGTTGGCAACAGCCTGGTCAACAGCTGCATTGTTCATGTTAACAATCTTGTCGCCTTTCTTGCCGTATGCTTTCTTAATGGATTCTTTAAGGTACGCTACTGCGTCTTCAAAAGGAATAACATCAGCAAGCTTGAAGAATGCAGTCTGCATTACCATGTTGATGCGGCCGCCGAGACCTACTTCAGCTGCGATTTTAACAGCGTCGATGGTGTAGAACTTGAGGTTCTTTTCAGCGATGGTACGACGCAGTGCTGCGGGAAGTTCCTTCTCCATGTCTTCAGCAGACCAGGGAGAGTTGATCAGGAAGGTTCCGCCTTCTTTGATGCCGTCAAGCAGATCATACTGATGTACGTAGCTGGAGTTGTGGCATGCGATGAAGTCAGCGCTGGTTACAAGGTAAGTGGACTGGATGGGCTCGTCACCGAAACGCAGGTGGGACATGGTGATACCGCCGGACTTCTTGGAGTCGTATGCGAAGTATCCCTGTGCGTACATATCGGTTTTGTCACCGATGATTTTAATAGCCTGCTTGTTAGCACCAACAGTACCGTCAGCACCGAGACCCCAGAACTTACACTGTACAGTTCCTGCAGGAGTGGTGTCCAGTTCAGGACCTACTGCGAGGGAAGTGTTGGTAACGTCGTCTTCGATACCTACGTTGAAGTGGTTCTTGGGACCGGCTGCTCTCATGTTGTCGAACACAGCTTTAACCATGTTGGGACGGAACTCTTTGGAACCGAGACCGTAACGACCGGCAGTGATAACAGGGCTCATGCCGCTTTCAACGAATGCGGTACAAATGTCCTGATACAGGGGATCACCAAGTGAGCCGGGCTCTTTGGTGCGGTCCAGAACAGTGATGTTGGTGCAGGTTGCGGGGAGAACATTGAGGAAGTACTCGGTGAGGAAAGGACGGTAGAGACGGACTTTGATCAGACCGACTTTTTCGCCTTCAGCAACGAGCTTGTTAACAACTTCTTCAATTGCTTCACAACCGGAACCCATAGCTACGATAACTCTTTCTGCTTCTTCATGACCAACATAGTCGAAGGGCTTGTAGTAACGACCGGTCAGGTCACCTACTTTCTTCATGCAGTTGGTAACGATAGCAGGAAGCTGATCGTAGAAACCGTTGGCTGCTTCACGAGCCTGGTAGTAGATATCGGGGTTCTGAGCGGTACCGCGGATAGCGGGATTCTCAGGGTTCATTCCTCTTGCGCGGAAAGCAGCAACAGCATCCCAGTCTACGAGAGACTTCATGTCTTCGTAATCGATAACTTCGATCTTCTGAATTTCGTGGGATGTACGGAACCCGTCGAACATGTGCAGGAAAGGCACACTGGATTCGATGGCTGCGAGGTGAGAAATAAGAGCGATATCCATACATTCCTGTACGGAGCTGGAAGCCAGCATCGCAAAACCGGTCTGGCGGCAGGCCATTACGTCCTGGTGATCACCGAAAATGGAAAGTGCCTGTGCTGCAATTGCACGAGCGGAAACATGAAAAACGCCGGGGAGAAGTTCACCGGAGATTTTGTACATGTTGGGGATCATGAGCAGGAGACCCTGCGATGCAGTATAAGTAGAAGTAAGAGCGCCAGCTGCGAGAGCACCGTGAACGGCACCGGCTGCGCCAGCTTCGGACTGAAGCTGTTTTACGTTGAGAACCTGACCGAAAATATTTTTGCGGCCCTGCGCTGCCCACTCTTCTGCGACTTCACCCATAGTGGATGAAGGAGTGATGGGATAGATGGCTGCTGTATCGCTCATCGCATAGGATACGTGAGCGGTAGCTGTGTTACCATCCATAGTTTTCATGTTCTTAGCCATTAAGTAAGCTCCTTAAGAGATTTAATGTAGTAACCTCACCGAGTAATAAAAACCTTGCTGAAACAATCGGAACCCAAGGCGCAAGGTTGAACACTCACATGGGCCAACAGTTTTCAATTTGCGTGCCAAACACAATTAACAAAGTAAAGAACCGTATATTCAGCTAGTTAACTAAACATTCTCTTTATGAGGAATGTTTACAGTTCTCTATTGTCCGAAATTTAAGACACCAGAGATGTCTTTAAATATCTATAATGCCGTGACCGAAATAACACATTGGGTAAAAAGCCCGCTCCCCAACGCTTACGGACTGTCGCACACAAAAAAAGCCCTGTCTTCAAAAAAAGACAAGGCTTAGTCTTAAAAACCAGACTGAACACTTATTCAATGATTATCTTATAGATAACAAGTCATATACATCACTCACTTACTTCAATCATTTATCCCATGCTTCTTTAAAAGAGCATAAAAATGTGAACGCGAAAGACCTGAAATTTTTAAGATAGATGCTGTTTCACCATGATGCCTGAGCAACAGCTCTTCAAGGTATTTTTTCTCTGCAATGCCCTTAAAAACTTTTAACGTAGGAAGCTCACCAGTGAGAATATCAGACACCGCAGCGTTAATAACTGAATCCTGGTTCAATCTGCGAGAGTCTTTTTTTTCAGACACATAATCTTCCCCCAGTGCCGAAGCGGAAGTAGACCGCCCCTGCAACTCCTGCGTTAGCTCTTCGCCCTTCTGCAGATTAGATTTTGCCATCTTTATCCGCAGGGCATCTGAGAGATGCATGGCGTAGATAGTATTACCACTTCCCGCCGCGACAAATGCCTGCTCCACAATATTGAACAGCTGGCGCACGTTACCCGGCCAGTCGTAGTTATCAAGCACATCATAAAAGTCGGAGTTTGCAACCTTGGGCGGCACACCATACTGGGAACTAAGTCGTGAAAGGTGGAATGAAGTCAGTTCGCGGATATCCCCTTCCCTGTCTCGAAGTGGCGGCAGATGTATATGGATGGTCTGGATGCGGTAAAGCAGGTCCTGCCTGAAATCACCACGGCTTACCATAGCTTCAAGATCTCGGTTGGTAGCGGCTATCAGTCGGAAATCACTTTTAAATTCTCTGTTTTCACCCACAGGACGGTAAGCACGCTCCTGCAATACCCTTAAAAAAGATTTCTGCACCGCCAGCGGCATCTCTCCTACTTCATCAAGAAACAGTGTTCCCTTGTCTGCCAGCGGAATCAGCCCCTTCCGGTCTGCCTGAGCTCCGGTAAAAGATCCTCGTTTATGACCGAAAAGAGTGGATTCAACCAGAGTCTCAGTCAAAGACGCACAGTCAACTACTACAAAATTATTCTTGGACCTCTTGGAGTTCTCATGGATCGTCTGAGCGAAAAGTTCCTTACCAGTCCCTGTCTCACCATTAACGAGTACATTGGCGTCCGACCCCGAAGCGTGCGCGACAAGATCATAACAGCTTTTAATCTCGCTACTTTTGCCGACGATATTATCGAGATTAAGAGCGACACAATGGGCCTTGGTCTGTTTTTCCTCGTGAAATTCCAATGCCCGGCGCATGGAAAGGGTAATCTGCTTCACAGATGACGGTTTCACCAGAAAATCCCAAGCCCCGCCCTGAATAGCGAGCTCCGCCCCGTCGGCATCACCTTTACCAGTTAAAATTATCACCTCCGGATTACCGGAAGAATCCTTGACCTGCTGCAGGTAATCAAGACCGTTGCCGTCCGGAAGAGATATATCGAGAAAAACGAGATCAAAGACAGCATTGTTGACTTTAGCCAGACCGTCCCTCAAGTTGTACGAACTTACCGCCTCATGTCCTGCCCGGGCTATAAGACTCTCTATTGTTTCGCAAACCTGCACATCGTCATCAATAATCAGAATTTTACCCATCTATATTCTCCGTGGGAGCAAGGACTTCCCGAATTGCGTCTGCGATAGTTGTTTTATTGTAAGGCTTCATAAGTACTTTCCTGACACTTTTCACATCATATTCCGCATCTGCCACATAGCTGAGCACATTGCGTCTGCCGGAAACAACCAAAATAGGCAGGTCCGGGGCCACATCTTGAACCATACGGGAAAGTTCCAGACCGTTGGTCTGCGGCATGTCATAATCAGTAATCATAATATCAAAACGTCCCGGCTCGTCCACAATCATATTAAATGCCTTTTCCGGGGAAGCAAGAGCTGTAACATCATAGCCGAGACTTTCGAGGATGCGCGGTGTCGTTTCGAGCTGGTCTTCATCATCTTCAACAAAGAGAACCGTCTCCTGTCCCATAGGCAAGGCTCCATAGCTTTTCCGGACAACGTCGCGAAGCTGCCCATGAACCGGGAGAAAAATCTCAAAACAGGTCCTGACGTCAGGGATACTGTTTACAGATATTCCGCCGCCATGCCCTTTAATCAAACCATGCACAACCGCCAGTCCCAACCCGGTCCCTTCGGCCTTACCTTTAGTAGTAAAAAAGGGATCAAAAATTTTATCCAGAATTTCAACAGGAATCCCCGGTCCGTCATCAGAAATTTCCAGTCGAAGGTAAATACCGGGCGCGACCCGCATAAACTGGGCCTGCTCATCTTCCACTTCCACCGTAGTAAGCGAAACATCAATACTACCGCCCCTGCCCTTCAGGGATTGAAAGGAGTTGGTACAAAGGTTCATGATTACCTGATGAATCTGGGTCGGGTCGGCCATTACCAGCGGCGCACCCTCAGGCACATTGGCTGATACCCGAATATTTCGCGGCAGGGAAGCTTTAATAAAATCTACTGTTTCCTTCACAACCTCGCCGATATCAGTAGGCTTGAACCCTTCCTGAGAAGGGCGGCTGAACGTCAATATCTGCTTGACCACACGGCTTCCGCGCTGAGCGGCTTTAATGGACCTGTCGAGATCTTTCCATGTGATAGTGCCTTCTTCAATATCACTAAGTGCCAGCTCAACAGAGTTCATGATTGAGGTAAGAATATTATTGAAATCATGAGCAATTCCACCCGCAAGCGTGCCGATAGCCTCCATTTTCTGAGATTGCAGCAACTGCTTTTCAAGGTTGACCTTACGGGTAACATCTTCAGCAGTTGTGAGCGTACCTACAACCTCACCTTTCTCGTTGTAGAGCGGAACCTTGTTTATTTCCAGCCAGACAGGATCTTCGCCATCACGGATAAGGGACCAGTTGATGCCCATACGAGGCTTACCAGTCTGCAGAACTTTCTTATCCCAGACCGCAGCCTGTTCCGCAAAACGTCTGTGCACTTCAACTTCAGAGTCGGTAAGCCCGACCAAAGACCATGGAGACCCGAGCCCGAAGAAATCTGTAAAAGAGTGATTAGCCCCGAGATATCGTTGTTTTTTATCTTTCCAGCAGATCAAAAGCGGTATGGTGTCCATGAGGATCTCCTGAAATGAAAGCTGCGCCTTGATACGCTTTTCAACCTTTCGACGCTGAAGAATAGAGATAACAAGCATGACCAGAATCATGCTCAATCCGAGAATTGAAACGATAATAGTCCAAAAGACCTGCTTATCGAGCTTATAAAAATAATCCGGCTCGTTGATAATTACACTGCCATCGGGTAGCAGATTATTATTTATTTTAAACCTCTCCAAGACATTATAATCAAACATATAATATTCATCTGTACCCTTAATCACCCGCGGTTCCGGAATCCGGCCGGTATTAAGAACATGCAGAACCATCTCTGCTGCCTTGCGGCCCTGATCAGTTCCGGAAAGCAGCTTACCGCCTACAATACCGTGGCCAAGCAGGAATTCCCAGACACTAAAAATCATTGCCGGAGAATTTTGATAAATAATATTAAGAACTTCTTCCGAGGAAAACAGTTCCCCATGCGCGCCCTTGTAAAAAGGAGTAAAGAGCAGGATCTCATCCTTGCCCATATTTCGGGAACGGGACAAAAGATCAACCAGCGGCAGGTCATTCCAATGTTCAAATTCAAGCACCCCTTTAAAAAGAGGCTGGGCCTTCTCAATCTGTGCCCGAATAGCCTTTGAAGTTACCGATTGGTCTCCGACCACAATTACTTTTCGTAATGACGGATTAATTTTCAGAGCAATATCTAAATTATCTTTTATTCCGGGATTTTCAAGCACACCGCAATAATTATCCAGCCCTTGGATCAACTCAGGTTTGAAATCGTTGATACCGCAAAAAATTACAGGTACCCCCGGGAAAAAAGAGTCCTGATAGCGTAACATAAAATTCAGGGCGTTGTTGTCCGAAACTACGATAGCTGAGAATTTGTATTTCTGGTATTTGAATACATAGTATGAATGCAGGATTTCCATGAATTCTTCATCCTTGAATCTTTTGGTATCCATGTATTCGATGTGCAGGTCGATATTCATCCCGCTTTCCAGAAAACAGTTCCTTAGACCTTCCAGAATATCATCAGACCACTTGTATCCGTTCTGGTAAGAGTTAAGATATAAGATATTGCGCTTCTCGGTTTCCGCCAAGGCTATGGAAGAAAAAAAGATGCTAATAATAAGTATAGTTACAGCAATTAACTGTTTCACTTTTCAGTAACTCCGGTTTATATGCAAAGCAACTAAGGTCCGCTGATAATCGGGCGCAATTGTTTAAGGCAGTCGAACCTGTTTGAATATAATCTATACAAGAAATGTACCGTTGCAACATATTTTACATCAACTAGAATGTTATAATTACGGTTTTTATCTTTAGGACAAGTTATGAAAAAAATTGCAATCTTTATCTTCATCCTTTGTTGCACTCCAATCTCATTTCTCTTTGGAGCGTCAACTAAATTGGACAGTCCAACCCAACCTGAAATCAATCCGGTCAGGACTACTCTGGTCAGTGAGCAGGTCGGACCTGAAGAAATTAAAAATATAAACATGTCCAATCCCAGTTTGAAATACCGCGGGACTCTGCTCATAAGCAGCCCGCACCCTGCATTCGGCGGCTTTTCCGACCTATTAATCAGCGAGGATCGAACTACATTCCTAACTGTGTCGGATATGGGCTTCTGGCTTAAAGGAAAAATTAATTACACCAGGTCCGGAGATCTCAAAAGCGTCAGCCGCGAAGCAGAGTTGGGGCAACTGCTCAACACCGAAGGCAAAACATTCAGCATAAAATATAATGCTGACGCTGAAGGGTTATGCCGCGCCCCGAAACTCAACCACGATGGCACCCCCGGTTCAGGGTATCTTGTTTCCTTCGAAAGGGTCCATCGCATAAATCATTACAATTCAGGCCAGAGTATGGACCTTAGCGGTAGACCAAAAACAGTAGCAATACCTGAGAAAATCAGAAATTCACCACTCAATGGTGGTATTGAGAGCATGCTCCGCCTACCGGACGAAACGCTGCTTATCCTTACAGAAGACGGCAATTCTACAGATGATATCTCTTTGGGAGCGCTGCTCGAAAATGGAGAATGGCTCACTTTCAAATATCAGCGAAATTCCGATTTCCGCCCCACTTCCGCCGCTAATCTGGACGAAGGAAGAATTCTTATTCTCGAACGTCGCTACAAAGGCCCCGGAACTCTCGGAATAAGAATAAACACCATTGAGCGGGATAAAATCAAGCAGGGTAAAACTGTCTTTCCGAAGCTTTTTTGCGACATAACCTCACCAATTCCCCGAGACAACTACGAAGGAATGGACACTGTTATTGGGGGCGATGGAACCCTCTGGATTTATATCATTTCCGACGATAATTTTTCTCCGGCTCAGCACACTCTGCTTACTATGTTTGAACTTGACTTATCAGCGCAAAATTAAGCTCTACATATCATGTGATTAGCTTTTTCATATTTATTTTTACATTAAATTATAAGTACTTATCTAAAAAAACAAAATACTCTGATAATCCGGCAGGATTAGCGGTTTATGCTTTATTTTCACATTAAGCCATTGTCTTGTTTCGTTGCAGGGGTTATATTCCTATCAGGACTAATCCTACCCCAGCCCATGGAGGATGCCATGAAAAAGACCAAAAAGCAGACCAAAAAGAAAGAGGAAAGGACTTGCCCGATCATAAACCTTAAGGACAAAAATGATCTGTTCATGCTCTCCCTTGAAAATTGGAACACACAGGACAACCGTAATTTTATTATAAACGCTGATTTCCGCCAGATGAACTCCGCAAGAGATAATAAATAGAATAAATTCAGATCCCCCCTTTGCCCGCGCACCAAAGGGGGGCGGGTGTGTGCATAAAAAAAGCACCCTACCCCATGGGGGCAGGATGCTTGGAATCAATCACAATATGTTACTCTAAAAACTTTTATTAATTGCCTTAAGTATTTCGCGGGAAGCATCCTCGTCTCCAAAAAGACCGTACCTGACTGAAACTTCCGTAACTTTTGTTGAAACATAAGCAAGGTCGATATAAACATCCTTATCAACATCGACAGCTTTTATCGAAGCTTCGCTGAGCCTTTTCTTATGTTCAACAATCTTCAGTCCAAGGCTTTCACAGCCTTTGAGCGCTGCCTTATAGGTGCTTCCAAGATCAGAATTGAATTTCTGTTTTGCCTGCCCGGTCACATATACGTATGTCCCGCCTGCAGCGGCACCTCCAAGAACTACTGCCGCGCAACCGGTAACAGCTACACCCATGGATAGCACCAGACATAGAATCAAAAGTTTATTCTTGAACATAATATCAACTCCGATAATTGTGTAAACATTTAGACAGTTAATACCTTATCGAGACTAGTCCTGTATTACACTCAGTCTGCTTAAATCCGGACGTAACCTACAATTATAACCGGCAGACAAATTAAAAAAGCCGAGTAGCACCCGGCTTATACCTCATTAGAATTAGAGGATGTTGTTCTCTCTCAATTCATTCATAACCTGAACTTTGTTGAACGGCTTCACGATATAGCAGCTGGCGTACCCCTTAAAAAAAGCCTGACTGACGTTCTTGGTATCCTTCAGAGAAGTGATCATAACCAACTTAAATTCATCAGGACCGTCAACTTTAAGCTCCTGCTCTATATCGCGCAGCTTTTTTGTCGCTTCATGACCGTCCATTTCCGGCATGAGAATATCCATGAAAATGGTGTCAAAAGGGTCATCTTCATCATGGGCTTTCCTGTAAAGCTCAATGGCTTCATTACCGTTGAACGCAGTCTCGCAACGGGCATACGGCGAAAGCAGCTTACTCAGATACATGTGGACGGTTTCGTCATCGTCAATAATAAGAAACCTCATATCCCCTCACTTGGCACAAGATGCGGTGTTTAAGTGGTCGTTGACCACAATTTACATTGATTACTTCATAATACAATAAAAGAAATGCAAATTCATAGCAACGCAAAATTAAAAAAAATATCAATCCATCTGTATGCCGATCCAGAGAAATTCACATGTATATTTTCTTGAAAAAGAAAAACGCCGCTCTTCCGAAAGAAAAGCGGCGCTTAATTTATCTTGCAAAATAAACTAGATATCTACACCGAAAGCTTTGATAACCGCCATTCCGCCCTGTGTGTTGTGAACTTCTTCAAAACCGAGGGCATCAAGCATAATTTGTGCTTCATAGGACCGACCACCGGTGTTGCAGACCAGCACCAGCTTCTTATCCTTGGGAAGCTCTCCAAAGCGCTTGGGAATCTCGCCCTGCGGGATGTTGTGCCAGTGCTCGGGATACTTTTCAAGAAAAGGTTCAGCATCAGCTTTTTCACGAACATCAAGGAAACAGAATTCTCCGCTATCACGCTGAGACCAGTACTCGGCGAATATATCCGGACCATGACCGTGATTCAGTCCTGCAAGGGCATTATCAGCCATGTTTGCGATGGCATTGAGAACATCCATAGCGGAAGCGTAAGGCGGGGAGTATGCAAGCTCAATGTTACTGATGTCTTCAATCTTGGGCTGAAACTTCATAAGAGCCGCAACAGCGTTGATTCGACCGACAAGAGCATCGCCCCCAGCGGAGATACCCTGAATTCCGAGAACACGGCGTGTTGCCTTATCCACTACCATTTCAAGGGTCATCATATCTTTTTCAGGATAAAAATGGGCGCGGTCAGCCATGATGAGCATAACGCTGATAGCATCAAATCCAGCCTGTTTCGCAGCACCAAGGCTCATTCCGGTACCGGACATGGCCCGCTCGAATATTTTAACACACCATGAGCCTGCTGCCGGGGGAAAGACTTCCTTACGTCCGGCAAGGTTCCCGCCGATTACACGGCCCTGCCTGTTCGCCATGGACCCCATGGGTAAGAACATAGGAGAACCATCAACTGCATTCTTAATAATAGCGCAGTCTCCACCGGCGAAAATAAGCGGATCGGAAGTACGCATGCTTTCGTCAACAAGCACCCCGCCGCGTTCGCTGCACTCAATTCCACATTCACGAGCAAGGCTGTCATTGGGAATAACCCCTGCGGAAATGATGACTATGTCAGCCTCGATCTCGCCATCGGAGGTGACTACCTTTTTCGCAACCTTATCGCCTTCAATTCTGGAGACAGTCTGTCCGAGCTTGAAGGTTACGCCCTGCTCTTCCATATGGTTCTGACCCATCTTGGCAAGCACTGGGCTGCACATACGGGGCATGATCTGGTCAAAGATTTCAACAACTGTGGTTTCAATGCCCCACATGTCGGAGAAAGCTTCGGCCATTTCAAGACCAATAAAACCGGCGCCGACAACTACAGCCTTGCTGTATTGTCCGGTAGTGATGCCCTTTTTGATTTTTTCGGCATCATGCATGTTGCCCACATAAAAAACGTTCTCAAGATCTTCACCGGGAAGCCCGAGTTTGCGCGGGGTAGCGCCTGTGCCTAGAACGAGCTGATCATAATTCAGTACGCTCTCTTCACCGGTCTTCAGGTTTTTGATATGAACCTGCTTATTTTCACGGTCAATCTTTGTGGCCTCGGTGGCGGAGAGTACATCCACGCCTTTGATGTCCTGAAAGAAAGGTTCATCACGGACCATATGAAAAGCGGTAGTGCGCAGCTGCTGCGCTTCGGAGACGTCACCGGAAACATAGTAAGGTATACCGCACCCGCCGTATGAGAAAATTTCGTCCCTGTCGATGAGGGTTACTTTGGCATCCTGTCTGATTCTTTTGAAACGGCAGGCGGCCTTGGGGCCAAGTGCGACAGCACCAATTACAACGACATGTTCTGACATGAACCGAACCTCTGTTTTGAGATTTACATGACTACTGGATAGCGCTCTAAGCAGTAGGGGAATTGTCTTTGGTTTACGAACTAATCACTTTAATGAATAAATGCAAGTAGCTTGGAAAAAGAAAAGCGGCAGGACTGATAATTCAGTCCTGCCGCATTAATTCATCTTAAATGAAGAAAGGATTATTCGGCTACAAACAGTCCGGATTTACCGCCTTCTTTGCGAACAAGGCGGACATCTGAAATGATCACATCCTTCTGCACAGCCTTGCACATGTCGTAAATGGTGGCACAAGCAACCTGAACGGCTACCAAAGCTTCCATTTCAACCCCGGTTTTCCCGGTGCAGCGAGCCTCGCCTTCGACTTCTATGGTCAATTCGGGCTCATTGACGGCAAAACGCACATCAACGTAGCTGAGAGCGATGGGATGACATAGCGGTATAAGGCGATGAGTTTCCTTAGCCCCCATGATGCCTGCAATTTTTGCAGAAGCAAGAGCGTCACCCTTGGGCAGCGCCTGCCGCTGCAGGAGTTTAAAGGTTTCCTCATTAAGGATGACCTTTCCTTTAGCAATGGCAATACGCTTGGTGTCGGCTTTGGCAGCCACATCCACCATCGTCGCATTACCGTTGGCATCAATGTGGGAAAATTCACTCATGCTACTCACCCATTACTTTGTCTTTTGCTTTTTTGAAGAGCTTCTTAACCTTTTTCATAGGCTTCTCTTCGTCAAGTGCTTCAAATTCCCTGAGCAATTCTTCCTGTCTGCTGTTAAGCCCGGTGGGAGTCTTGACCTTTACTTCCACCAGCATGTCACCCTTATGGGAACTGCCGAGATAGGGAAGTCCCAGCCCGCGAAGCTGGAAGACCTCACCGCTCTGGGTGCCCTTGGGGATATCCATTTCAATGGGATCATCAAGGGTCGGAACTTCCATCTTGTAGCCAAGAGCGGCCTGAACAAAAGTGATCTCGGTACTCAGGACCAGATCCTGTCCCTGACGCTTGAAAACCTTATCCGGCTCAACAGTTATGACCACGTATAGATCGCCGTGGGGTCCACCGTTAATTCCGGCCTCACCCTCACCGCGCAGACGCAGCCGGGAACCGTTATCTACACCGGCAGGAATGCGGACATTCAGATCCTTCTGCTTGCGCACATATCCTGCTCCATGACAGTTGGGACAGGGATTTGTGACGACTTTACCCTTACCGTTACAGGCGGGGCAGGGAACAGAGATACGGAAAAAGCCCTGAGTCTGTTCAACAGCCCCCCGGCCTCCACAATGAGAGCAGGTTTCGGGAGTAGTTCCCGGAGCTGCCCCGGAACCGTTACAGCTGTCACAGGTATCAGTAACCGGAATGTTCAGCTCAACTTCAGTTCCCTTGGCTGCTTCACGGAAGGAAACAGTAAGGTTGTACCTAAGATCTGAACCGGCCTGCATGCGGTTGGCGCCACGGGCGCCGCCGCCAAAACCGAAGATATCCCCGAAGATATCCCCGAACGCACCGAAAATATCTTCCGAAGACTGGAATCCGCCGAAACCGCCGTTCATGCCGTTTACGCCATCATGGCCGAAACGGTCATAGCGGCTTCTTTTTTCAGGGTCACGCAGAACGTCATAGGCTTCTGCTGCTTCCTTGAATTTCTCTTCGGCTTCCGGGTTGCCAGGGTTACGGTCAGGATGAAATTCCATGGCCTTCTTGCGATAGGCACGTTTGATTTCGCCTTCCTGGGAATCTCGAGAAACCTCTAAAACTTCATAATAACAACGTTTTGACATAGCTTATTCACTGCCGGGTTTTTTACCGTCCGGAGTATGGTAGCTCTCGGGAAGCACTTTTGCAGCGGCAATTTCCCTGAGCGCGGTTACGATTTCTTTGTTTTTGGATTCAACAAGAGGAGTGTAACCTTCACGGTACTGCTTCACTCTTTTAATGGCCATCTGGACAATAAGGAATCTGTTACCAACCTCAGCCAGACAATCTTCTACGGTGATTCTTGCCATGTGATCTCCAACACAATGGTTATGCCGGGGTCTTCCCGGCTATTTTCTGAGAGGAATCTGTCCCTGCAGATCTTCAAGCAGCTTATCGGATACCGGAAAGTAACCGCTGCCATCGCCCAGCGAGAGCCAGCATTGTCCGGACGGAAGTTCAGGATCGGAAAAGAAAGAGACGTTAACGACACGAGCGCCGCTATCATCCAGTAATTCCAAGTCCATTACCTTTTCGGAAGTGTCCGAAAGGTTCTCCACCGGTTCCGCCTCGAATTTTAATTCATTAAGTCGCCATAGAGACATGTCAATCCCCAAGAGCGGCTTTTTATCCTCAAAATTGATCCAGCCTTTACCTGATTTTATTCCGGTAAAAGTCTGGTTGCCCTGAACAACTTTGACAGAACCGAGCTTACCGATTGCCACGGAAACCACATTCCGCTGACGCATGGTAAACGCATCCTTAGCTAATTGTTCATAATGTTCAGCACTTAAAACGAAATAACCGGCCTGAGCAGAAGAACGGACCAAATAGTGTCCATCTTCTACACCCGGTTCAAAAATTTTTAAACTCTCAACCTTGTTTTTAGATAGAGAGATCTCGACATTCAAAACCACCCTGCTATTCTCATCCGGCCCGTGGCTGACAAGTCTTTTGGCAGGAACTTCCAATAGGGAATGAAGGAACAGGTCCACATCTCCTCCGCTGGCTGGTTTACCTCCGAGCGAAGCAGGAAAAGAAAATGAAAAAGAACCGTCCTGTCTTACCAGAGTCCAGGAAAACGAACCGCCATGGCCAAGTGAAATGGACTTCACATCCGAAGCGTTCCCCGGAAGCAGAAACAGGTTGTAATAATGTTCCGCCGGAAATTCGCAGCGGTTCACAAATTCTTTATCCAATAAAAAAAGGCTACCCTTTTCCTTGGAATTCAGCGCGAAATATCCTTCACCTGAAGGACTCTCGGCCCCTACAGTAATAGTCAGCTCCTGACCTCCACCGGCGGAAATTCTCACCCGTGGAAGATTGAAGCCATATTCAGCTGCTGCTCCCTCTGCAATCTGCCCGAGACAGCGAAAGGCCTTATCGGCAGCAAGCCCGCCGAGCAGGGATTCGACTTTCTCGGAGTCTGCCTCGACTGTGCCATTCCAACCGTGCTGAACCACGCCCCATCCGTCAGTCCGGCGAACAAGCGAAAAACAATCTTTTTCACCCGAACACACGTCAAGCCTGTCCACCTGATCTTTATTGAGAACAGGCCAGACAGGCTCAGCTCGTTCAACCGTTTTTTGCGGCGAACTCAGGTAAAAGGCTCCGCAGACTATGCAGACCAGAGTCAGGAAGACAAAAAACCTTTTCAGCACAAACAGCACCTTGGGATTAATAGACACGAGAACTATTCAACAAGGGAGCAATTTGCCAAAATAAGCGCTAAAAGCTTGCATGTCAACCTCTTTTAAGGCAAAATCCCCATCCCGTCAGCATCACCTATACAACTCTACTTTATCATTAAGTATTAGAATATAAAGCTGACTTTTTCCACAAAATATTAAATCTACCCGGAGCTAAACACATGGCCAGATGGGGAAAACTTAGCTTTGCCCAAAAAAAATGCGTGTCCACAGTGGGCATGCTCATGCAGAAGACAGAAATGGTCAAAGACGGCGACCGCATAGGCATCGCCGTATCAGGCGGAGTTGACAGCTTTGTGATGATCCGTACAATGCTCATCCGTCAGGCAATCATTCCTTTTAATATTGAACTCATGGTACTACACGTCAACCCGGGGTTCAAACCTGAAAACCACAAACCGCTATCGGACTGGTGCAGGGACAACGGAGTTGCATCCCACATAGAACTCACAGACTATGGCCCAAGAGCACACGGACCGGAAAACAAAAAGAAATCCGCATGCTTCTATTGCAGCCGTCTGCGCCGCAAAAGACTTTTCGAGCTTTGTGCCCAATACAGCCTCACCCATCTGGCCCTAGGCCACACCGCGGATGACCTTGTCACAACATTTCATATGAATATGATTCAGAACGGCCGTGTCGAAGGGCTTTCAGCCAATGAACCTTTCTTTCAAGGAAAGCTGAACGTGATCCGCCCAACACTCATGCTTGAAAAAAAATACATAAAAGCTGCCGCCCGTCAGTGGAATCTTCCGATATGGGATAACAAATGTCCCTCCAACGACAACACAAAACGCAGTGAAATCAATACTTGGCTGGAAAAGGAATGGCGCAAAATGCCTGGCTCCAGAAACAATACGTTTAATGCTTTAAGACGCTGGCAGCTTGACTTAAACATGAAAACACCATAGAAAATTCAGAAACTTAATTGTGCCTGTTGATCAGAGACAATCTAACGTCATAATAAATCAAGGCCCAAATCGATTATGCTATTAAAAAAATACCACGTAGTAATTTTTAAAAACCCCTGCGAGAATGCCCGCAAATTCCAACTTCGCGGTTGGATTTTCTTCTTTATTTTCGCTATGGTGGCAGGACTTGCCGGAGGAAATATATACCTCTGGAAATACTATCAAAAGTATTCAGGAATTGAAAATAATCTCGCCCGAGCGGAAAAAGCTGTTCAAGAACAAAAAGCACAGTTGCTTTCCCTGTCCCAGAAAATGCAGAACATCTCTCAGGATCTTGACCGGGTCCGTAATTTTGACTCCAAACTGCGCGTTATGATCAACCTAGATCAAGGCAATGTGCAGAATGTAGCCCCCAAAGGCGGTTCCAACGGAGCAGATTTTTCAAACAACTATCTTCCTCTTTACAGACAGGAACTTCTTGTCCGTAAAATGCATGACTTTCTGGCCCATCTGAGTACAGAGGCAAAATTGGAAGAAGTCCGCCAGCAGGAAATAATTCATTCCATGCGTTCCAAGCAGGACGCTCTGGACGCAACACCGTCCATCTGGCCCGCTGAAGGCTGGGTGACATCCCCCTTCGGCTGGAGAAGCTCTCCCTTTACCGGGAAACGTGAATACCACAAAGGTATCGATATATCGTGTCCTATCGGAACACCTATTTACGCTCCTGCCAAAGGAACGGTTTCCTTTTCAGGGACTCAGGGCGGCTATGGTAAGTTGGTTAAAATCAACCATGGAGCAAACCTGTCCACCCGGTATGGTCATATGAAACAACCTATCGTCAAAAAAGGTCAGATCGTAACCCGCGGTGAACTTATCGGCTACACAGGTAACACGGGGCGGTCTACCGGCCCCCATGTTCACTATGAAGTGAGGCTCGGTGGCGTACCTGTCAACCCGATGCGCTACATTTTGAATTAGCCGAAAGCATAAAATACAAGTCTAAAGGCCTGCAATAATTTTTGCGGGCCTTTTTTAATTGAATTCATAGACAAAATAATATTCAACCTTTGTCTGCCTTTGCCCTCTTCCTCTCTTGGTGATAATATACTTTAAAGAATGGGTCCTAATTTTGCAGATCCGCCTTAAACGAGGACAGCATGAATTTTTTTAATTTCAATCCCAGCGACTTAATGAGCTTTTACCTTACCCTGTTCAGGATAAGTATCGTGCTGTTTTTAATGCCTTTCTTCGGTGGGAATTCCATCCCCACCCCGGTAAAGGCAGCTCTGACAATTGTTTTGACGCTGGCTATATATCCCCACGTGGCATTCGACGGAAGCCTCATGCCTTCAAGCCCTTACAATATTGCCCTGATGATACTTGGCGAATTGGTCCTCGGTTTGATTCTTGGTATTTCAGTACACGTCATGTTTGCTGCCATTCAGACCGGCGGCAACCTCATCGGCGTACAGGTGGGCTTCTCCATGGTCAACGTCCTTGACCCGCTGACCGGAACAAATGAAGCGGTTACCGCCCACTTCCTGTACATGTGCGCTATTCTGGTTTTCCTGAGTATTAACGGTCATCTCTATCTCATGTCAGCCATGGTGGAAAGCTTCAAGTATATCCCTCCGGGACAGATATTCATATCATCCACCCTTACCAACCAGATAATGACTATTTCAAAGGACCTTTTCGTACTGGCCATTAAAGTGGCATCGCCGATAATTGCGACTATTTTTGTTGTTGACCTCGGACTCGCATTAATCAGTAAAATGGCTCCGCAGATGAACGTTTTAATGCTCGGTTTCCCACTTAAAATTATGGCCGGTTTTTTTGTTCTCAGCATGGTCTTCACAGTACTGTCCCTTCACGTTGGTGAATTTGTGGCCGACCTTCCGGACTACATGCTGAGCATAATCAAAGCCGGAAGCCCGCCGTCTTTACCGATCGGCAACTGACGTAGTGTTCATCTTTTACAACGCCAACAACAAAACACTTTAAGAATCTTGAATATGAGCACAACGGGTATAAGCACAGGGAGTGAGCTGAATGGCTAAAGATCCCAGTAAAACTGAGAAGGCGACGTCCAAGCGGATAAAAAAAGCGCGTAAAGACGGGAGCGTCGCCAAAGGTGAAGAAATGGGCAAAATTATGACCCTTATTGCCGGGGTCGTCTGCCTGCGCTTCATTATGGATATCTATTACGATCATTTTTACGAAATTTTCCACTGGTTCTTGACCAAAGGTATATTTATAGACCTCGACAAACAGTCTGTTTACCAACTGTTTCAATGGTGTTCACAAAAGCTGGCAGCAATTCTTCTACCGCTGTTCCTGTTTATCGCTTTCATAGCATTTGTTGTTCTTCGATTACAGGTAGGGAGCCTTTGGACAACAAAAGTATTTAAGCCGAAATTCTCGAAGATGTTCAACCTGCTGCAAGGCATGAAAAGAATCATGTTCGACATAAAAACAGTGATCAGGCTGCTTAAAAGCATGCTCTTTGCTATTATTGTCGGCATTGCACCATATATCATCATCAAGAACGAAGTCGGTAACTTCCTGCCGCTTTTTTATACGGATGCCAAAGGGCTGGCTGTATATATGCTGCAAATCGGATATAAAATGGTGACCTACACCATGCTGCCCATGCTCATCCTAGCCTTGGCCGACCTTTGGTACCAGCGCTGGAACTATCAGGAAGAAATGAAAATGAGCAAGGACGAGGTCAAGGACGAACGCAAACAGGCCGAAGGTGACCCAAAAATCAAGCAGCAGCAGAAACAAAAAATGATGGCCCTGCTCCAAAAACGCATGATGTCGGAAGTCCCCAAAGCTGACGTGGTCATTACCAACCCGACCCATTATGCAGTTGCAATGAAGTATGACCCCATGGTCGCACCGGCTCCGCTGGTGGTGGCCAAGGGAATGAATAAAGTCGCGCAACGAATCAAAGAAGTTGCCCGGGAGAACAAAGTTCCGATCCGCGAAAACAAGCCTTTGGCACAGGCCTTGTATAAACAGGTTGAGATCGGTGACATCATCCCGGAAGAACTTTACAAAGCCGTTGCGGCAATACTGGCTAAACTTAATAAATTTACCCGCAGATAAAGGCCTTACCACATCTTCCGGGGTAGAAGTGCCACAGCAAAACAAGACCTCAGAGGGGTGTCAAAATCATGGCCGAATCTAAAGCAATAAATTACGAACAATTTGCCAAACAGGGCGATTTCCTTCTCGCAGGCGGAGTTGTAATAATCCTCTTCGTCATGCTTATCCCCCTTCCGACCATGTTTATCGACTTCATGCTCACTGTGAGTATTTCACTTGGGCTGGTAATCCTCATTACCTCCATGTTCATGCAGTCTCCCCTTGAATTCTCAATCTTTCCGACTCTGCTGCTTGTAACAACCCTGCTCCGGCTGGCACTGAACGTGGCTACGACCCGAGCCATCCTCCTGCATGGTGACGAAGGAACATCGGCGGCAGGTAATGTTATTCAGAGTTTCGGTGAATTTGTTGTCGGTGGTAACTACATCATCGGTATGGTCATTTTCATGATCCTGTTTATCCTGAACAAAACAGTTATCGTACAGGGTACTACCCGTATCGCTGAAGTTGCCGCACGATTCACACTTGACGCAATGCCCGGTAAACAGATGGCTATTGAAGCCGATCTGAACTCCGGTCTTATTGACGAAGATGAAGCGCGTTCGCAGCGTGAAAATCTCCGCCGCGAAGCAGACTTCTACGGAGCCATGGACGGTGCCGGTAAGTTTGTACAGGGGGATGTTAACGCAGGCCTGATCATTACCGCCATCAACATTATCGGCGGGATTCTCATCGGTGTACTCCAGAAGAACATGGCATGGACCGATGCAGCCCAGACCTACACCCTGCTGACCATTGGTGACGGACTTGTCTCCACCATTCCTTCGCTGATCATATCCACCTCCGCCGGTATCATTGTTTCCCGCGCCGCAGCTGAAGCTAAAATGGGTGAAGAATTCATTGGACAGCTTACTTTTCATTCCAGAGCGCTCAAGCTTGTATCCGTCATCCTCGTGATCTTCGGTATTGTTCCCGGCATGCCCACTATACCCTTCCTCTGCCTCTCTGCGCTGATCTACGGAGTGTCCACACTTGGTCGCGATATTGAAGCGAATGAGCAGGAAACAGAAGCGAAGGCGCAGAAAGCAAAAGCAAATCAACCTTCACTGGACAGCCCGGAAGAAGTACAGGCCCTGCTGCCTCTCGACTCTCTCGAACTGGAAGTCGGCTACGGCCTTATCCCGCTTGTGGACGAAGAACAGAGCGGCAACCTGCTCTCTCGTATCCGCTCTATCCGCCGGCAGTATGCGCTCGATATGGGTGTCATTATTCCGTCACTGCACCTGCGTGACAACCTTCAGCTCAAGCCCGGTGAATACCGCGTGCTCATAAAAGGCAACGCCGTGGCCTCCGCAGAAATCCTCATCGACCACCAGCTGGCCATGGACCCGGGTGATGCCAAGCACAGGATTAAAGGAATTGAAACTGTCGAACCAGCATTCAACCTTCCCGCAGTCTGGATTCCAGACAGCCAGAAGGAAGAAGCAATGCTCGCTGGATACACCGTGGTCGATCCCTCTACAGTTATCGCCACGCACCTCACCGAAGTATTCCGCCGCAACCTCGGCGAATTCCTCGGCAGACAGGAAACACAGGAACTGCTGGATAACCTTTCCAAACGCGCACCCAAGGCCGTTGAAGACCTCGTACCCAACATCCTCTCTCTGGGTGTGGTTCAGAAAGTTCTTCAGAACCTCGTTCGCGAAAACGTATCAATCCGCGACCTGCTGACTATTGTTGAAGCTATGGCTGACTACGGTCCATCCATTCAGGATCCCAACCAGCTTACCGAATACGTCCGCTCCCATATGAGCAGGACGATTATCAAGCCTTATCTCGCCAGCGACGGCAGCCTGCCCATCATGACTTTCGGCCCTTCAGTGGATGCCAGGCTCAATGATGCGGTTCGCTCCTCCGAAACCGGCGGGTTTCTGGCTCTTGACCCGGGCAGCGCCCAGCAGCTGATCCAAGGCATTAATACAACAGCAGAAAATGTACTGAATACTGACGGACAGCCTGTACTTTTATGCTCTCCGCAGCTGCGAAGCCACTTGGCACAACTGATGGTACGCTTTTTGCCTACAATACCTGTAATATCGCAGGCCGAGATTCCTGCGAGCGTAAGAATCATGTCTGCGGGAACCGTAGAGTTCTAAAAAGGTTGGTAATATGCGGGTAAAAACATTCAGAGGCAAAAACACTGCAGCGGTCTTCGCCGAAATCAAAGCTGAATTCGGCGACAACGCAGTCATCCTCAGCAATAAATCTGTTGAGGAAGACGGACGCAAGATCCATGAGATCATGGTCGGCGTTGAAGGTCAGGAAAGACCTGTTCCGGCTAAGGATACAAGGGAAGAAGTCATTGATGATGCAATGAACAACATCCCTGACTGGAACCAGGAATGGAACCAGATCAAAGG
This sequence comes from Maridesulfovibrio sp., assembly GCF_963667685.1. Taxonomy (NCBI): domain Bacteria; kingdom Pseudomonadati; phylum Thermodesulfobacteriota; class Desulfovibrionia; order Desulfovibrionales; family Desulfovibrionaceae; genus Maridesulfovibrio; species Maridesulfovibrio sp. Next base: position 1,459,501 of record NZ_OY763931.1, read on the forward strand.
CCACATGATGGCCCTTCTGAAGCCGCAGATGAACCTTAACCTGCTCGCGCCACGCCAGCGTCTGGCACTCGAATACCTTGAGCGTGAAGGCGTAGAAAGCAAAGTCATTCTGGACCTCTTCCAGCAGCTGCGCGGCGACAAGTCCAAAGCAATTCTGCCTGAGCTTGAGAAGATTGCCCCTGTACGCGCGTTTATATCCCCGAACTGGCCCCAAAAATTCCAAGCCCTCGCCGGACCGCACGGTGCAGGCAAGACATCAACAATTATCCGCCTTGCACTTAAAGAAAAAAAAGAAAACCCTACTTCCCGTATCTGCCTTGCCTCAGCAGATCAGGGACAGGGAAAAGGACGCCTCGTCCTGCGCCACTATGCCGACCTTTCAGGACTGGAATTCCGGGAACTGTCCACCCGCGAAGACTTCGCAAGACTCATCGGCGAAAGCCAAGAATTTGACCGGGTATTCATTGACCTGCCCGGACTGGGCGGAAATGCGGAGCTCGATGGCTGGCTTACCGCCTGCGGTATGCACGGTCCCTGTGATCTGGCCGTTCATCTGGTACTCAACCCCTACTACGCTTCAGCGCAGTATACCGCTTTCCTTAAAAAATTTAAGTCCGACAAGGTCAAAAGCCTTATCTGGACCAAACTGGACGAGGCCTGCAACTACGGCGCGCTGGTGAATACATCATACGAAAGCGGCCTTCCGGTTTCCCTGCTCTCATACGGTTCCGGGTTGCGCAACAGCATGAAGCCGGCCTGTGAAAAGGATTTCTGGAGACTGGTTTTCAAGCACCAGCTTCCTACCGTTGAACAAATAAAATTTGCCCAAGCGGTTTAACCGCTTTTACCTGAAAATAAGATAAATCAGGCACAATATTCGTTGCATAAAAAACGCTGGCAACGTAAACAGTATAGATAAATAAGAACAGGGTGATACAAATGAATTCCAATCTTCCCATGGTATTTTCAGTAACCTCCGGAAAGGGGGGAGTAGGCAAGACAAACATTTCCGTAAACCTGGCCTACAGCTTAAGCCGCATGGGCAAGAAAGTCTTACTGCTGGACGCAGACCTTGGCCTGGCCAATGTCGACGTTCTTCTGGGAATTGCCCCACAGTATAACCTCTTCCATCTCTTCCATGAAGGAACCGGAATAAGGGAAGTACTGCACAAAACCGACTATGGGTTCGACATCCTGCCGGCCTCTTCCGGCGTCAGTGATATGGTTTCCCTTTCTACAGGACAGAAACTGGACCTATTGGAAGCTATGGACCACCTTGAAGATGAGATTGACTACCTTATCGTTGATACCGGAGCCGGCATCAACGATAACGTGCTCTACTTCAATCTTGCCGTACAGCAGCGACTTCTGATACTGACCCCTGAGCCGACTTCTCTCACTGATGCTTATGCCTTGATTAAGGTAATGAAACTGCATCATGGAGTTGATCAATTCAAGGTTCTGGTAAATATGGCCCCGGACATGAAGGTAGCCAAGGAAGTATTCAAAAAGCTTTACATGGCATGTGACCATTTCCTGAGCGGAGTCTCACTGGACCTTGTAGGTGTTATCCCCCGCGATCCGAATATGCGTCAGGCTGTCATAAAACAGACTCCGCTGTGCAGGCTTGCTCCTTCAAGCCCGGCTTGCACCCAGATTGCTGCAGCTGCTAATAAAATAACCAAATGGAAAGTGACATCCGAGCTAGATGGTAATATCAAGTTCTTCTGGAAAAAACTTCTCTTCCAAGAACAGTCCGTGGCTTAACCTAGAAGCCGGGACTACTGCCTGGGAAGATTTTTCGCCCTCTGATCAAGAGGCGATAGTACGGCATTATTCACCAAAAATCCGTATTATAGCACTCCGCATGAAATCCAAGCTCCCGCAAAATGTGGAGCTTGGGGAGCTTATCAGTGCCGGAAGTCTGGGTCTTGTGGAATCACTCGGGAAATTTCGCCCGGAACTGAAAATCAAGTTTGAAACCTATGCGGAAAACCGCATCAAAGGGGCCATGCTTGATGAGCTGAGGCGCATGGACTGGTTCTCGCGCGGTTTACGCCAGAAAGTCAAAACCATTGAAAACAGCATCCGCGAAATTGAGCATGAAACCGGTGAGAAACCGACCAGTGCCCAAATCGAAGAAGCAACAGGATTCTCCGCTAAAGAAGTTCAACAGGGCCTTGAAGCACTTCAGAACCAGCTTTGCGTGAATTTAGACGCATTCAACGATAATATCCCGAACAATATCGATCCTCAGCTTGATGATGAGCCTTTCCAGAATACCTTGTTTCAAGAAACAGTGGACAAGGTGGCTGATCTAATTGATAATTTGACGCCGAGGGAAAAACTGGTATTATCTCTGTACTACGGGGAGGAACTCAATATGAAAGAGACCTCCGAAGTAATGGAAATTACAGAAGGCAGGGTGTCCCAGCTACATTCGCAGGCACTGAAAAAATTGAGAAAAATGTTCCTCGAGAAATATTCTACGGAACCTTAAGGAGAAATAAATGGCGATTGATTACTCTATGAAAGTTCTTGTTGTGGATGATTTTGCAACTATGCGTCGTATCATCAAAAACATCCTCCGCCAGATCGGCTTCACAAACATAGTTGAAGCAGATGACGGTACAACCGCGTGGGAAACTCTGAACAAAGACGACAGCATCCAGTTCATCGTTTCCGACTGGAACATGCCGCAGATGACCGGCATCGAACTGCTGCGCAAAGTAAGGTCCAGTGAAGAGTTCGCCGATATTCCCTTCCTGATGGTTACAGCTGAAGCACAGCAGGAAAACATAATCGAAGCTGTTCAGGCTAAGGTTTCAAACTACATCGTTAAGCCGTTCACACCTGATACACTCGGCCAGAAAATCAATAAAATTTTTGAATAGAATCTTCATGATCAGCGGGCTTGGCTATCCTAGTCCGCTGATCATTTTCAGACGCGAGTATTTAGCCTCCCGTTTGAAACATTGCCTATCGGGATACGTACATGATTTTCCTCGCAATTGATGATGATTCTGAATCCGGAGAGGAAACTCAATCTTCGGCCCCTGTCAGCAAGGCAGCTCAAAAAGTTGAGCTGGACCTTGACGATGCTCCTTTCCTTGAGGATGAAGACGAAGAAGACGATATTCCAGAAGAAGAGCCGGAAGAATTAGCGACGCTGGAACAAGCGCCGGTTCAAAAAAAATCCAAGACCAAACTTTTCATCTTTATCGGAATCGGCGTAATCATCCTTCTGCTCGCTGCAATTCTGGTGAAACTTTTCTTCTTTGATTCCCCTCCCCCGCCTAAAAAAGATGTAGCTGCTGAAGAAACCATGGAAGAAATTCCTATGGAAATACCCGAAGAAGCTCCTCCTCCGCCACCTGAAGAACCGGGAGTAACCCTTCTGCGTATGGATGCTTTCTGGATTGAACAGAAAGATAAAGATAACCACACCAGATTCCTTGTCGCCCGCTTTGCGCTGACAACGACAGACGAGAGAGTTGTGGCCGAGTATGGCCGCAAGACCCTTGTCCTGCGTGATGCAGTCTATTTTTATCTCAAAAATAAAGATTTACAGTTTTTATCCGATGAGAAGAATGTAGAGAAGCTGAAGAAAGACCTGCTCATGGTAATTAACCAGTACATTGTTGCAGGTGAATTTGAGAAAATCCTTTTTGAGGAATATCTCGTGAGGTAAAGATCATGCCCGGTACCGTGGATATGCCCCTGATTATTTCGCAACTGGCGAATGTTCAGAAGATCTCCAATTCAGAAGTTACCAAGGCACAACTTCAGCAGACCCTCATGATCAATCCGGAAGAGCAGGAAAAGAATAAGGAAGCGCAAAAACAAATCCAAAAGACCGAAAAAGATGAAGCTACCATCTCTGTTAAGGATGAAGACCACGCCAAGGGGGGGCAGCAGCACTCCCGGCGCAGACACAAGAAGCAAGAAGAAGAGCCGGAAGAAGAACAGCTACCGCAGAAGTCTCCATGGTCCGGCAATATAATCAATGTAAAGATTTAATATTCTGCGGCTATTGCTCTTCACCGTTAAACAGGGCAAACTATTGCGGATTCAACTAACCTCTACCAGCGATAATTATGACTGTATTCCTGCTCATCTTCTTTTCCGTAACCGAAATCGCCCTACTCGTTGCCGTGATATTCTTCTTTCTGCGGTTGCGTAAGTCTGAAGAACTGGTCACAAAACTGCAAAGCAAACAGGAAGAATTCGTTAAGAAGCTCCAATTCAACACCCAGCTTGAAAATGAGTTGATGAACACCTTTGCCGATAGACAGGAAGAGCTGGCCCAACTGGATGTCATGCTTGACCGTAAATCAAAAAAACTGAAAAAAATCCTCGCCCAAGCCGAAGAGTTTTCACGTTCTCCGCAGTTCCTGAGACAAATTATTCTGACCGGACACAAAGAAGGCAAACCAATCAGCAGACTTGCCAAGGCGACCGGACTTTCCATAGAAGAAGTTGAATTGATTATTGACCAGCATAGCTAAAGTTGCCCCCCAATTTGCTATAGAGTTTAAGGGGGCCACAACCTTTTTTAATCTGCGCCGGTATGAACTGAAGTTAGCGGGGGCGCTTTATGAAAATTTCAAGATATGGCAATCAGGGCTTTGGTGGCGGAGGCAGCAAGCCGTCAGCACGCTCTGCAATATTTCGCAAAAAATTTGCAGTGGGAGATATCCTACAGGGCAAGATCCTTAAGTGGTACCAACCCAAGTTAGGCTTGGTTCTCATTCAAGATCTTGAGCTGCTGGCCAACATCCAGAGCAACGCTTCTCTCGGAGATATCCTTACCTTTCATGTCCAGCAACTTTACCCGGACATAATCCTCAAGGAAATTAATCCTGACCATCAGAACAGTCAGGGAGCATACATCAATCCGACGGATACAGCACGCGAATTCATTAACAAAAGAGCCAAATTTCAATCCAAGGCAAGCTCAATTTTCAAGAAACTTAATGATAAAAAAATAAACACCGCTGAGAACCGCAAACAAGAATTTTTCACACTTCTGGAAACGGATGTAAATAGTGCAATCCTGTTTTTTCAAACCCTGCACTCAGCAGCACTGCTGAACTCAGTTCTGCACAAAACACGACTATACTATATGCCATGGCTTGTTCCCTGCGCACTGAATCAAGAAATAGTGCTCAAAACAAGGCTGGATAAAGAAAACCCCGACAATTCATTCTACGAGCTGCTTTTTGCACTGGATCTGCCGCCATCCGTGCCTACACGCTTTAAGGTCATGTATAAAAAACCGCAGTGCGGATTCAAATTGTTGGCTGACGACCCACGCGTTAAGACTTTGCTCGAAAATAAATTTAAAAATAATTTTTCTGAATATCTTGGAACAGACCGCATCCCGGCCCACAACGCAGGTGGAATTCTGGCTGAGCTTTTAGTTGACTGATCTTTTGAGAAAATACCCGTTAACAGATACGTTGAGGAAAAGGCAGAATAGCGTTTTGGGACGACTAAACCATTTAAAACTTGGTTTAATATCCCGGCATGTCCTCTCAGAAGAGAGATGCTAATCCTGCTCTACTTGAAAAACTGCCACTTCTTCTTCAAGAATAGCTACTGAATTAGCCAACTGCTCGGTAATGGATACAAATTCAGAGAGAGCATCCTTTGTCTGAATGGATGTTTCGCTAAGCTGAATCATGGCCTTGCTGATCTGCTCCGCACCTTCACTCTGGTTCTGCATGCCCTCATTTACAGACTCAAAGCGGGGAGTGAGTGTCTGGACCTGAGTTACCACACCGGAAATACCGTCACCAAGTAGAGCTACATTGCTGACTCCGTTCTCTACCTGCTTACGGAACTTATCCATCTCCATCACCCCGGCAGACACAGCAGAAAGCATCTGGGACACAATTTTTTCAATATCAAGGGTAGACATGGCAGTCTGGTCAGCCAATTTACGAATTTCGCGGGCAACAACAGAAAATCCTTGTCCGAATTCACCGGCCTTCTCTGCTTCGATTGCGGCATTTAGTGAAAGCAGGTTGATCTGCTCAGAAATCTTTGAAATTGATGTAACTACCGAACTGATATTAGCAGCTTTGGAGTTAATCACCGAAAGCTTGGCAAAAATGCCTCCGGAAGCATCACGCATGGCATCCATAGCCATTCCCATTTCATTCAAGTCACGCATGCCCTGCGCTGCAAGTTCGCCTGTAGAAACTGCAACATTTGTCGATTCATTCATTGTGCGGGCCAACTCTTGAGACGTTGCAGAAATCTCACGGGAAGAACTGCCCAGCTCCTGAGTTGCCGCAGCCTGATTTTCCACAGCAGCCTCGAGCTGATTGATTGCTGTACCCAACTTCAATGCAGACCCGGTAACCTGATCACCTGACCGTTGCACCTGACTGACTAGAGAATTCAGCGTCTCCAGCATGGTGTGAATAGATTTAACCAGATGATCAACTTCATCAAAGCGCTTCTCGCGTCCGGTCTCAAAAGACTCAACCACACGCTTAAGATGTCCTTTGTCTGTAGCCATAGCAAAGACCTTGCGGGCCTCACGAAGATCACCTTTTGACACATGAAAGGCGACCTTGGAGACACTGCGGATAGGCAGACAAATTCTACGGACTACATAATAAATAACCATAATCGTTATAAGCAGAATGATAAAGCTGATTGCACCCTGCTTCATAACCAATTCTTTAACCGGGCCGTAAATTTCACTCATGGGCACAGTTGATGCGACGTACCACCCAAGAGGAGCAAAAAAACGCACATAAGACTGTCGCTCGATAATTTTTCCATCGGCGCGGCGCACTTTGTAATCAAGGCGCCATTCACCAAGCTTACCGACCTCTTTCAAGTCATGGATAAGCGTTTTTCCGGTGTTAAGGTTGATAGCTTTTTCAAAATCAGAACCAGCTCCAAGTGGAGCCACTAATACCTTTTTATCATTATTAAAAATAAATAAGCGCCCTGTCTCGGCCAGACGGATCTGCGAAAAGCCTTTACGCATTTCCTTAATCAGATCTTTCCGCTGCTCCTCTATTGCCGATTCAATGTCATCCATATAAGTACCGGTGCCGATCACCCAATTCCATTTTGGATATCCCTTTACGTAAAGAATCTTTGAATTGGCATTATCCTCGCCCAGACGGGGCCACAACAGCTGAAGGTATCCACCACCCTCGCGGGTGGCCTTGCGGATCATATCATCCCCGAATGCATAGCCGTTCTGGTCTACTACCTTAGATAAATCCCGGCCTTCAATACTTCTGTCCGGATGTGCCAAAGCCACCATCTTGTCTGTATAAATAAAGAAATAGTCATTATTAAAATATCTTGTACTCCGGGCCAATTTATAAGCAGCTTCCTTAGCCTCTTTTTCGCTGAGTTCGCCTGATTTGTAGAGCGCGTAATAATTGTCAATCTGTGCAATAAATATAGTCAATGCGTCTTTGATCGCCTGTTTACGATCCGCGAAAGCATGCTTGCGGTATCTATTCAGAGCCTGATTTCCCTCCTGCAGGTAAAGCATGCCCATCCTGATCGTATTGCGGGCGGTACGACCCTGAGCTTCGATCATATCTTCTTCAAGGGAGGAGCTGGTAAAGGCCAGTGTAACCAGCGAAGCTGCTACAACTACGGCAGCGACAATATATGAAATTCTCGTACTGATTGACCGAAACATTATCTCTCCTTGAACTATATAAATACTGATAGATTCTTGAAATTAATATCCCATATTTACCGCTGCACCCTGTAGAGTCAAGCCTGTGCCGAAAATATATGCGGGAGAACAAAAAAAAAGGCCCCCCATAAAACGGAGAGCCTTAAGAATAAACTTAAATGGAAAGCTAAGCCGGAGCTGGAACAGCTTCCGGGGCGACCGGAGTAAATCCTTTCGCCACAGCTTTACCCGGAAGAGGCTTGAGACAACGCTCTTCAAGATAATCAGTCGCATTAGCATGCAGATATTTGAGAAAAGCATTGTTGAGTGCATGCCCGGATGCGTAGACCTCAAAACGACCCTGCAACGGCATTTCAAGAACAGCCATATCACCGATAAAGTCTAAAATCTTATGCCGTACAAACTCATCAGCAAAACGCAGACCACCATCATTCAGAATACCGTAATCATCAAGAACAACGGCGTTATCAAGAGAACCGCCAAGTGCAAGACCGTTCGCGTGCAGATATTCAACCTCTTTCAGAAACCCGAATGTTCTGGCTTTGGCCAGATCATCCATGAAAACATCCGGAGTTATTTCGAGCGAAAGAGTTTGTTTACCAATCTGAGGGTGTGCGAAATCTATTGTATAATCAACAGCAAATCCGTCATGGGGAAAAGCCCTGACATACTTGCCGTCCTGCTCGAAATTAAGAGATTTAGCAACTGCAAATACCTTACGCGGCTTCGAAAGATCACGAACTCCGGCCTGGCGAAGCAGATAAACAAAAGGTCCGGCACTGCCATCCATTATGGGAAGTTCATTACCTCTGACCTCAACATGTATATTATCAATGCCCATTCCGCGCACGGCGGCCAGCAGGTGCTCCACTGTGGAAACTGAATCCTGCCCGTTACCCAGAGTTGTCGCAAGGCCTGTGGCTACAACCAGATTAGGATTGGGAGTAATAAAAGAGCTTCCAGAACCTGTGTGAAGGGAGAAAAGGATTCCGGTATCTTCTACCGCAGGTCGGAGTACTATCTCCACCTGTTTCCCGCTATGTAGCCCGATCCCTTTGCATCTTACTGTGTTCTGAATAGTTGTTTGTAGCATATAATCTCCTGTTGCCTTTTTACCAAGCAAAGAATATGCCACAGAAAGACATTTCTTTAAACATATGTTTTTATTAGATATTTTTTATATATTTTTCATCCACAACATAACCAGTTGTATTTTTACAACAACCATAAACATACGTTGTGGTTTTTTTACAAACATCCGGCAAAGCTATCTCTTTTTTGCCACCACAATACGGTCATGTCCTGAAAGGTCCTTATGAACCTCTACACAATCCAAAAAATCAGCGCAAGAATCAAAAATATCATGGGCAACCTGCCCCTGAAGATATCCGATTTCCATGAAGACGGTTCCACCCTTTTTCAGAGCTTTCCCGATTCGCGGTGCACTACCCTTTATATCTTCATCGCCGTCAGGTCCGCTGACAAGCGCGGACACTGGCTCAAAATCCGCAACCTCAGGACTGATTTCAGAAAGCTCCGCTTCGCAAAGGTAAGGCGGATTAGCCAGTAGAAGATCAAATCTACTGTCCGCTAATATTGGCTCATTAAAATCAGCCAGCACAAACTGCACCCTATCCGCCACGCCGTGCAATTGAGCATTCTGCCGCGCGATAGTCAAAGCTTCAGCACTCAAATCAACAGCGATACCTTTAGCCTTTGGGAAAAGTTTCGCCACTGTCACCGCCAATATCCCCGAGCCTGTTCCAAAGTCTGCGAAAAAAAATTCATCATCCGATGTGAACACATCCTGAACTTTCTCGACAATCTCTTCTGTCTCGGGACGCGGGATCAAAACACCGGGTCCGACTTTGAATTCCAGACCATAAAATTCCTTTACGCCAAGAATGTAAGCCGCAGGTTCGCCGGATGCACGGCGTTTGACCAGCTTGTAAAATTCCGGGACAAGATCAGCGTCAACAGCTTTATCCTGCTCTGTTATCAGCGCAATGCGGGTTAACCGAAAAACTTTTTCCGCAAACAACTGTGCAGACAAGGCTGGCGAATCGACCCCGGCCTCACGCAGTAAAGCAGTCGCTGCAGCAAGAACATCCTTCAGTTTTGAATCAGCCAAAATCTTATCTCCGAAATCAAAAAAACGGGATATTGAAAAATATCCCGTTTCGATTGAATCTAATCAACAAACCACAACAAAAAAGCTTAGAATTCCCAGATACATTTTCAGGAAGACTTAAGGCTCCCGGCGGTCCGCAGAATACTAACCATCCTGAGCCTGTTGTTTCAAAGCTTCGGACTGGTAATGTCCGATAAGTGCGTCGACAACTTCATTCATATCCCCTTCCATAACAGCATCAAGCTTGTAGAGGGTCAGGTTGATTCGATGATCGGTAACCCTGCCCTGAGGAAAGTTGTAGGTGCGGATACGTTCGGAACGGTCACCGGAACCAACCTGAGCTCGACGCTGCTCTGCCATTTCCTCATGCTGTTTATCCTGTTCTGCCTGCAACAGACGGGAACAGAGGACCTTCATAGCCTTGGCTTTGTTCTTGTGCTGGGACTTTTCGTCCTGGCAGATAACAACCAACCCGGTGGGAAGGTGAGTAATGCGAATTGCGGAGTCAGTTGTGTTAACGGACTGACCTCCAGGACCGGATGCACGGAAAACGTCGATACGCAGATCTTCATTGCGGACCTGCACGTCTACTTCCTCCGCTTCAGGCATAATCGCAACAGTAGCTGCGGAAGTATGAATACGGCCCTGCGTTTCAGTGGCTGGAACGCGCTGCACACGGTGTGTACCGGACTCGTACTTCATTTTGGAATAAATACGGCTGCCGCTGATAGCAGCAATGATTTCCTTGAATCCGCCTGTTCCGGTTGGGTTGGAGTTCATGACCTCAACCTTCCAGCCGTTTGATTCTGCAAAACGGGAGTACATACGGAAAAGATCTGCTGCGAAAAGAGCAGCCTCTTCACCACCGGTACCCGCACGGATTTCAAGAATGATGTTCTTGCCGTCCATGGGATCTTTCGGCAACAGCGACAGCTTGAGTTCTTCTTCAAGCTCAGGCAGACGCTCCTTGATTTCAGCAATTTCCATCTCTGCCATTTCGCGGATTTCAGGATCGGAATCTTTAGCCATTTCCTTATTCTCTTCAAGGTCGGCAGAAAGCTTCTTGTATTCGCGAAAAACAGCCACAACGTCACCAAGCTCGGAATGAGCCATGGTCACTTTCCGGTAGCGGTCCTGATTATTATAAACTTCCGGATCTGCAAGCTCCTGCTCCAGATCCATGAAAGAACGTTCAATCTCTTCCAATTTGGCAAACATCAGCTGTTTCCTCCATCAGAATCGGCAGCAACCGCGGAATTGAGCGCCGCCAAAGCAACTTCGATCTGTTCTTCGTCCGGCTCGCGGGTAGTCAACAGCTGCATCCCCATTCCAGGCAGACAGGCTGCTTTGCATAGGGCCTTATCCTCATGTTTTGCCGAAGCCTTGATCATTTCATAGGCTACCGCACTTACAGGGATCATCAGCAGCAGTTTGATACCGACTATATATAAATGTTTAAGCACAAACCCTTGCGGTGCCCAAATGGCAACTACTATGGGGACCAGCACAGTGAAAAGCAGGATACTCACCACAAGCACGAACAGCAGAAAGGCTGTTCCGCAGCGTGGGTGGAGCCTGCTGAATTTTTTTATCTCGCAGACATCGAGGTTCCCCCCGGCTTCATAGGCCCAAATGGCTTTATGCTCTGCCCCGTGATATTCGAACACGCGTTTAATGTCCGGCACAAGGGAAATGGAAACAATATAACCGACAAACATGAGCATCTTGAAGAATCCGTCCCATACATGAAAACTCATGGAATCTACGCCGCCTGAAATTCCCCACCACTTCATTGCCACAGAAAAAAAGTGGGGAAGCACAACGAAAAGTCCCAGAGCAGCTCCCAGTGCGATGACCATGGTCAGCACAAGATGAAAAGTGGTTAATTCACCGTCTTCCTCTTCATCAAGAGCCTGGGTGGCGGAATAGTTAAGGGCTTTAACACCGTTTACCATGGTCTCCATAAAAATAGGAAAACCGCGCAGAAAAGGCTTTTTCATAAACGCGGGTGTTAGGGAAAACCAGGGTCTGATTTCTACATTGATTTCTCCGTCAGGGCGACGGACAGCAATGGCGAGATTGTCCTTTGCGCGCATCATAACGCCTTCGATAACAGCCTGTCCGCCAACTGTTTTAGCTGCGGACATCAGAAGAGATGATTTCAAATCCGTTTCCTCACTGAAAAAGCCTTCCGGCCAGTAAAATAGTAATGCTTCTCAGTAAATTAATCATTAACAGCCGTCAAGCAAGACTGAAATTGAATATCATTACAAATATTACAGCGGGGAGGGATTTGAAATGTCCCACCCGGCTACGATGCAGGACTTTGAAATATTAAAAAAGGACATGCCTCTGCCGTTGAATACGGCAGAGGCATGTCCACGCGGCAAAACCGCAGAAATATGAGCTAATTGCCCTTAACTTTGCTTGCTGCGTCGAAGTTAGCAAACTTCTTCTTGAAGCGATCGATACGACCTGCGGTATCAACGAAGCGCTGCTTACCGGTGTAGAAAGGATGGCAGTTGGAACAAATTTCAGTGCTTACCTCTTCACCAATAGTAGAATAAAGCTCAGACTCATAACCGCAGTGACAGCGGACAGTTGCCTTAAAAAGCTTAGGATGGATATCTTTTTTCATGACTTTCTCCTGTCTTTGTTAACCGTGAAAACAAGGCCAAGTACACCCGCATATGAGAATATGCAAGCATTATCTGCCCAGTTCCGCAATTTTTGGTGCAATAAGTTAACAGGCTCACTTGACATCCGTCAAGCGACCGGGTTGAGCAGGCAACCAGATGCCTACTGAAGATTCAGCTATCACGGTGGGATGATTGACTATTCCCATTTATTATTAATAACCGGACCGTCAACAGTCACCTATCTGCCATTTCCGAACAAAAAAGGCGGGGCCGCGAGGACCCCGCCCAAATATTCTGAAAGCTGTCTGGAACTAAACGCAGCCAGTAGGCTTGGGCAGACCAGCCATCTTACAAGCTCCCTTACCGGGACCGGAGGGGAACAGTTCGTAGATGTGCTTCAGTTTGAAACCAGTTACTTTAGAAAGGATACGCACCATGGGAGCAATACCGTTCTTCTTGTAGTAGTCCTGCAGGAAGTCGATAACTTTCTGGTGTTCTTCGTTGAGTTCTTTGATGCCTTCGGATTCTTTGCAGTAATCAACCCACTCAGGGCACCAGTCTTCAAACTTCAGGAGAAAACCGTCTTCATCAACGTCAAAGCTCTTGCCCTCGAATTCTACGATAGCCATAATAATACTCCTAGGAATATTTACATTTATTAATGAGGTTCAGTTAGAATCGAACCTGCCTTATCCAAAAACAGCGATCCGCTGTTTCACAACTATTTTTAAGCTCAAAACCTTATGCGTTTTTTGCTTACTGTGAGATAAGCTCTTATCAGCGTTCTTGTCAATCAAGTTCTTAAAAGAACGACTCAAAATAGACACTTATTTGTCAAGTAATTCCTGTAAGTGAGGCTGAGCATACTCAAGAGAAGGATCAAGCTCAAGAGCAGTGGTCAAATACTCTATTGCCTCATCATCTTCCCCCATAAACTTATGACACAATCCGAGATTGGCAAGATCAGAAGCTGAACCGCTATCAAGCGCAAGGGCAGCCCTGAAATCCACGGCAGCCAGTGCATAATCCTTTGCCTTGAATTTAGCTACACCGCGAAGGTTGAAATACTCTTTCGCCTCGTCGTCAAGTTCAATCGCCCGGTCCAGAAAAGGAATGGTTTCCGGCCAGCGTTCTTCAAGCGACAATGCATAGGCGGTATAGAAAGCGGAAAGGGCCTTCTCTTCATCAGCCGGCTGCATATCAACCGCAATGCTGAACATATCAACAGCACGGGAAGTGTCGCCGCCACGCAAAGCGAGCATGCCTTCAAAGAAAGGAATGAAGTACGGACCATCATAAATATCAGAGATTACATCCAGACCGTCTCCGGCAATATCAAGAGCTACTTTCTCGGAGAGAATGCGGCCGACAAAAAGGCCTAAGCTGGCGTGCGGAGTGCGCTCGCGGAACTGAAAACCCGGAACAAAGTTGTAATTCGCGGAAACTCCCAATTCAGGATGAGTGGTATCCACGGTGTAGAGCGTGTAGCCCTTTTCTTCCAGCTGAGCCGCAAATGTCTTCAACTCGTTATAAATATCATCACTTTCAACAGACGGCAGGGAATTCATTTTCACGCACTGCCCTGCTCCCAGCCAGCCTGTCTGCTCAATCTCGGTGAATTTGGGCAGTCCTGACGCTTCATAAACACGTCCGGTTTCAAAGTCGCCAGCCAGCTGAGCGACTTCGGTAAAAGCGCGTATTGCAGCCTTGCTCGGTGAGGCAGATGTGCCGGCAGTGAAAACTATTTCACTCATACCCGGAAATGTGGATGGGTCCCAAGCGGTGACCGCCACAGTAGGCAGAGGCATCCCAAAGGAAAAGTCATTGATAATATATTTGATGTCGTTGTCATCAAAACATTTACAGAGATTCGCAAGCACTTCATCTTCGCAGGAAGCGGGATCAATAACCGGAACTTCGGGACGCTCGCGGTCGATTACCGCGCAGACATGCCTTTCTACCAGCTCGCTCGCTCCCTGAAGGATTGACTCTTCGGGAGAGTTGCCGGCTGAAGAGCCGTTGAACTCGTTGAGAATCTTAAACCAGTCCAGCGGCACATATTCTTCTTCCCCGGTATGAACGTTCAGTGCGGGATAGAAATGCCAGCGGACCAGATCGAGAATAACCCGTGCTTTGCCGGGCTCCATTTCTTCGCCCACAGACTGTAGGATTTTTTCAATGGAAATAACTTTCCCAGGCCAGAGTTCTTCTGCTTCGCTGTACGTTGCAAGTGTAAAATTTTCGGGCTTGGACCAGAAACTGAAAAAGCTGAACCTCTCGACCAGTTCCATGAGAGCTGATGCCTCGGCCTGAGATACGGATGCCCCCTTACCCATCTGTTTGCGGGTGGGCATAACTTCACGTGCACTGTCACCGCATTCACTGATGAAAACAGGAATGCCGAGACGTCCGGTATCCACTTTGCGAGTGCACTTAAGCACACCTTTGCATTTTTCATCCAGCAGTGCTTTCACACGGCTAACGGTTTCCTCTGGGCTGACCGCTTTATCCTGATCCTTGGTGTAAACTTTGGGGCAAGATTTAAGTTCAAGCATTATTTAACCCCCATGCGGACCAGAGACACGATGGATTTAGCTTCACCTGAATTCCCGCCAACAGGTACTTCCTGACGCATAAGACGATAGCTGTCTTTGGTCTGTTCAAAAAATTTCTTACCGCCGCGCTTCTTGTCCATAGCCAGAAGCACTTCCGAATCCTTGCCGTCCGCCAGATGTTTAGCGATAAATCCGGGTAGAGACTCGGCAACATCGTCACGGTGCAGAATTTCACAGCCGATAATGTAGTTGTACTTTTCTTCGAAGTCAGTTTCTGAAAAATCTACCTTGTTCATGCGTATTTTCTCATCAAGCCCGTTGCGGAAGGCATTCAGCCGGGAAAACAGCAACGCGTCGTCATCAGTATCGGCGATCACAACTTCGTAACCGCGCCTTGCAGCGACCATTCCGCAGAGTCCGCCGTCAGTACCAACTTCCAAAAATTTGGCACCTTCGCTTGCCTTGAACTTCAAAGCATAAAAACCGAGGACAAGGGAAGAAGGCCATATTTTTGCCCACAAAGGCAGGTCAATCTTCTTACCGCCTCTGGCTTTATTAACTAATTTATCAAGATAAGCAGGCATGTCGGCAATCTGGGCCAGTTCAAAAATCTGATCGCCAACTTTTACTTCTTCAAACCTGATTGCACCGAATTTGTTCCGGGCAGCCGCTAGCAACTCATCAAAAGTCACATCGGTTTTCAACGCAATATTTTTCAAGGAGACCTCCTGAAGGACTATTTGAAATTCAATTCATCCTGCCTGGCAGGTGAAGATTCATTTTATGTAATAAAATTTCCGCGAAGAAAGATGAGTAATCATTAACCAGCAACGGGTCAACAGCTGGCCATTAACCTTTCGTATAGATTATGAGGCTAAGAGCGAACTTCTTACAATGGATGAACAGGGGGACTTAAAAAACTCCCAACCTTATCCCAGCGCTCCTGATAGGTCCGGGCCATCTCGTTATAATGCTGGATCAATTGAGGAGACATGGCTGTCTGTGATTCACCGCAGATAAACATGCTGGCAAGAGACAGTTTCCTGCGGATCAAATCCCCGCTGGCCAGTCTCTTCTGTACAGATTCCGACAACTCGCCGACAAGATCCAGAACTTCCTGTGCCCGAGCCAAAGCACTATGTTTCTCATTGACCAGAAGTTCGCCTTCGTGCGCTATTTCTAAAAGCTTTTTTTCATTACCCAACATTTCAAGAGCAATTTCAGCTGCATGCTGCGCATTACCCCGCTCATATGTAGGCAGAATGTTCTCGCCGGGTGTAAATAAATCACACAACCCGTTATCACAGTCTTCTGTTAATACAGCGGCACCGCATGCAGCGGCTTCGAAAGTGCGAAAGTTCAATTCCCCGGCGGCAGACTGGTTTAAAATTATCTTTGAACGGGCAAAAAGCGGCTGGTAAGCTCCCTGCTTCACTAGAATGGGGCAAAATCTGGCAAATTTATCCAAAAACTGCTTACGCGGAAGATTCTGTTTATTTCCCACAGTCCCGACAAAACAAACCGGGATATCACGAACCGTAGAATCATTAAATGCCCGTCTTTTATTATAAAAGAGCGGGAACCACTTATTCAACTTTAGATAATCTGATTCATGAAAAAAAGGCACCGCATTTTTCTGAGCAACCAAAGAACAGTCAAATCCATACGAATAAGGCACATGCCACGGGTTGCAGTAAGTATCGATAAAGAAACCCACCGTTGGACATTCCAAGGCTTCCAAACCCCAAGCCCTCGGGATATTCCCTACGTCATGCCAGAACACGAAATCAGGTTGGAATGAATATTTCTCAAACAAATAAATCAGATCTCGGTAAAACAACGGACGATTGATTTGAAGAAAGTTTTCACGTTCATCCGGGACGCTATCCCAGCGGATATAAAAAACTTCATGACCAAGTTCCCGAAATGCAGATGCCAAAAAATCGGATTCCAGCGCTAAAATTTTCATATTATTACCCTGCACATTGCGGCGCATATCCGCCGCAGCTTTACCGAACGCAAAAAAGCCGGTCAATAATGACCGGCTGAAAATGGAGCGGGAAACGGGATTTGAACCCGCGACCTCAACCTTGGGAAGGTTGCACTCTACCGCTGAGTTATTCCCGCGGAACTATCTGAAAGATCTATAAAAGAAACGGGCCACCCTGTAAAGGACGACCCGTAAAAAACTGGAGCGGGAAACGAGATTTGAACTCGCGACTCCAACCTTGGCAAGGTTGTACTCTACCACTGAGTTATTCCCGCAATTTGGAGGCGACATCCAGATTTGAACTGGAGAATGGAGGTTTTGCAGACCTCTGCCTTACCACTTGGCTATGTCGCCTTATGAAAAAGAATGGACCGACCTTTCTTAGGACGGCCCGAAAATTCTGGAGCGGGAAACGAGATTTGAACTCGCGACTCCAACCTTGGCAAGGTTGTACTCTACCACTGAGTTATTCCCGCTGAAGCGTAGCTGGCTACGGAAAAACATTGAACCAATCTTTTAGGACGGTTCGGAAATTTTGGAGCGGGAAACGAGATTTGAACTCGCGACTCCAACCTTGGCAAGGTTGTACTCTACCACTGAGTTATTCCCGCAGGATATATACCTTCGAAGTGGATCGAAGAACAGGCCGACCGATTTGATCGGCCTGATTATTAACATGGAGCGGGAAACGAGATTTGAACTCGCGACTCCAACCTTGGCAAGGTTGTACTCTACCACTGAGTTATTCCCGCGAAATGGAGGCGGCATCCAGATTTGAACTGGAGAATGGAGGTTTTGCAGACCTCTGCCTTACCACTTGGCTATGCCGCCATTTCTTTTGGAGCGGGAAACGAGATTTGAACTCGCGACTCCAACCTTGGCAAGGTTGTACTCTACCACTGAGTTATTCCCGCTCACGAAAAGCGAAGCAGTTTTTAACTTTCTGTCACCAAACTGTCAACACTTTTTTAAAATTTATTTTTATTTTCATGTTTGCTTTCCTCCCACCATTAAAACCAAAAAATCTAGTTATTCTGGCATCTTTAGGTAAGCAATCGCAAACACATTCTTTCAAAGAACCGACTCATATGTCGTTGAAAGAGTGTTTAGGGCAGGCCAAAACTTTTGTCAACCGTTTTGATTTTTTATTTTTTTATTTTTTTTTATCATCTTCTTTACTTCTGTACCCACTTTAGGCTAATACCATTCATCTTAAAATATGCTAGAGTTGGTTAGGAAAACTCGTAACCCACCTCCTATACACAAAGAGAGGTTATCAATATGGAACAGAAAGATATTGAATACTTCCGCGAAACCCTTAATAAGATGCTTGATGACATTCTTCAGAAGGGGCAGGAAACAATCGAAGACATGACTGAATCAGGGGAGACATATGCAGACCCCGCTGACCGCGCAACTGCTGAGTCCGACCGTGCCTTCACTCTCAGACTCAGGGACAGGGAACGCAAACTAATTAAAAAAATACAGAAGGCCATCCAGCGTATTGATGACGGAGACTTCGGTGTATGTCATGCATGCGGCGAAGATATCTCTGTGCCAAGACTAAAGGCCCGCCCGGTTACAACTCTCTGTATTTCCTGCAAAAGCAAGCAGGAAGAAGAGGAACAGAACCGCGGCGATTAACCCGGATCAACTAAATGGATGCACACTTCTTTCGTGCCCTGACCGGAGAACTTGAGGAAAACCTCAAGGGCCGCAGGGTGGAAAAAATATTTGCCCCCGCTGAGGGAGTGTGGACTTTCACGCTCCAATCAAAGGGTGGCAAAGAATATCTTCTTTTCAGGCCTGCCAAATCGGTGGGCCTGCTCTTTATTTCAAAGGTAAAACCGATCAATCCTGCAAGTCCGCCCGCACAAGTCATGTGGCTGCGCAAGCGACTGGCCGGACGCAGGCTGTTCGAATCCCATCACGACTGGATAAACCTACGGGTTGCCTTTAGCCTTTCTCCTTGGAAACAACGCGATAAATACCGTTATCTATTGCTGGACATGAAAAAGGGAGTTTCCCTGATTCATGACCTGCCCGAAGGATTCCCCGCGTCTGTAAGCTGGCCTGCATATGATGCAGTTCGCACCGATGAAGACATCTGGAGAGATTTCCCGCAGATCTCCCCGCCCCTGCGCAAAAGGTTGGAATCACTATCTGAAGAGGATGGGCGCGCACTGCTGCTTCGTCTGGAAAAAGGCATCAGCAACATGTTCTATATTTCCGAGAAGAAAGGTGAGCTTGCCCCGCCGCGCGTATGGGCAAATTCCGAAAAAAACGAACAGACATACAATTCAGCCATAGAAGCTGCTTCCGCTTACGGAGAAAAGGTCCTGTTCCCGGTTATGGAACGTATGGAAAATGCTGAGCAACGCAGCACTCTTAAATCAGGCAGAAAGAAATTTAAAAAGATTTTCCAGCGTATTGAGCAGGAAGAGGATCGCTTACGCAAGCTGCAATCCCGCAAGATCGAAGCAGAAGCTCTGCAAGCGGAAATGTATCGCCTAAAGGATTTACGCGAACTGGACAAAGTTACGGTCAACCATCCTGAACACGGAGAGATGGAAGTAAAGCTGGACCCGCTACTGACTCCTGCCGAGAATATGGAAAAGATTTTCCGCTTCGCGGCCAAAGCCCAGCGCGGCTTTAAACATATGGAGCGGCGCAGACAGGAAGTGGAAGCCGAGCATGAGCAATTCCTAAAAGAAAACCTGATGCCCTCTTCCAGCAAAGACAATAAAAAGAAAAACGTCGAGATACCTAAAAAGTACAAGAACATCGCAGCGGCCCTGTTTATTTCTTCCGATGGATTCCTCATGATTCGTGGTAAAAACAGCAAGGCCAACCACGAAATACTGAGCAAGGTATCTTCAGTCTTCGACTACTGGTTCCACGTTCAGGGGGGACCCGGCTCACATGTTGTGCTCAAACGCGACCATCCCAGTCAGGAAGTGCCGGAACAGACCCTGCGTGAAGCAGCTGTCCTGGCAGCGCTTAAAAGCTACCGTACCAATGACTCCAAAGCGGACGTCATGTGCGCGCTGGTCAAAGATGTGCGCAAGGTAAAAGGCTGGGCACATGGACAGGTTGCCGTAGACAGCGTGCTGCAAAACCTGCACGTCGATATAGATCCGTCACTGGAAGACAAACTGGCTAAGAAATAATGCCTACCGGCGGTCCCTGCCGGGGCCTTAAACCATTTTGGAAAATGGTTTAAGAATCCCAAAAATTTTTATCGAGGCTTCGCCGCTTCGCATTAAGAATTATCCAAAAACATGGCCCGCAATATTTATATTGCGGGCCATGTTTTTAGATTTGCTTTTAGGCATCAACACTAAGCCGTCCGGGAAATTCCTTCAAGCATGGCAAGCACTGTATTCTGTTCCTGTTCAAATCTGTTAGCTACGCTTTTTTGAACCCTTTCTGTTGATGATGAAAACTGCCCTTTGCGTTCTCCGTAAATCTCTTTAACCAGATCAGCGGGGAACCCTTTGCTTTCAGCATTGGCTGCCAGCTTATCGATAGCTTTGGAAATTAAACGTGAAGCTCCTGTAGGACCATGCTGTACTGATGTTGACCAAAGCACTTCCCGCACCGGAGCAGGCAGGGAATTAACATCTATTCCGGTATTTTCAAGAATCATCTTCGCAGCGGGATCGTAGTGACTACCCTGAATAAAATCGTGCTGTAATTTTTCAAAACCGCTGGGATCAGCATCTGCAATCAGCTTCCAGAGATCAGGCATTGCGCCAGACTTCGAACCGGTATCAGCCGGCCCTGCTCCGAGCAGCTTATCAGCTATTTCAGGGGCCTTGTCCTTAAGGAACTGAATAAATTTATCCATTGTCCCGGTCTTTGATGCTATTTGATACTTCCCATATGAAGTGCCGCCTACCCGGTCATAACCGATGGCGGCAACTCCCTTGGAACCCGACTCAAATCTTGCGGAAAGATCACCGGACACAATCGGCATGTCCATTTTTTTGACAGCAACATCTTGGGTTGCAACCGGGTTGGCCCGATATTGATTAAGATTATGTTTCCGGGCAGAACCTTGCAAACCTTTAATGGAGTTCAATGCACTTAATGCTTCCAGCATGAGCAGGTCATTCATAACGCCCATGTCCATATTATTGGACATTTCATCGCTGGAACCGTCCGAGAACATCTTGTTTGCCATCATCATTTCCATGTCAAATGCCCCGGCCTGCCCTTTCATGGCGGCAAGGTTGGGTGCCGAATTTCCGGGTTTGCCGGAAACATTCCCCAGCATTTTCATCATCGCGGCAATATCATTGGTCACATTATTCATGGCTTCCCTCTGTCAAAATAATAACTGTTCCCCATGATGTTTGCACCTAGTGTACCAACCTCTTTCCCTGAAACTGGCGCAAAGAAAAAGGGCTCTCCCTACGATTCTAGGAAGAGCCCTTAATTGTTAGAAAAACAAGCTCAGCAATCTTAATCGTCCTTACCATCGTTAATGAGAAAAAGTTCTCTTTTTTTCTTTTCAAAAACAACTGCGGCCCTGAATGCGGAAACGGCGAGGGCTAAAATACTCAGGATAAGGATCAAACCTTTCTGGAATTCCCACTTCTGCCGAATAATCATGTCGACAACAAAATTCGGAGGGAAATTGTTCGAATAGTAAATCAGCATAGGGATGCAGAGCAGGGCCAACCCAAGGAAAATAACCTCCAGCCAGATAAAACTCCTGCCCAGCAGCATGATAAATAATGTTGAATCTCGAATAACACGGAGAGTAACCAACCGCTTTCTGAGCTTCTTCAGTCGTTGATCAATACGATCCAGATAGCGTTGTGTCTTGCGGAAAGTCTCCGCAACATTAAGCTGTTGGGTTTTAATCCAATATATTTTGTCGGCGCAATAGTTGAAATCACCGTTAAATTCAGTCAGCAGCTTTGGAAAAGGAAACCATGAAGCCTCACGCTGAACATCAAGCAACTCTTCACGATTGATTTCCAGCTTTTTGTTGATCACCTTGATTTCGTATTCGACACGTTTTTCAATTTCTTCCGTAAGTCTGGCAATACCGGCTGTGAGCTGACGAAAGGCAACGTAGTTTTTGATCTTTGTCAGTTTGTTCATGCGATCCATAAACCGGGAAGCTTCATCAGCGAATTCGTGACCTTCTTCAAACCACTGCGCAATATCGGCAGAAAGCGTATCCATGCCTGCGGCAACTTCTTTGGCCTCGGCCTCTGCAATATCCCAGAGTTTTCCCATTTCCTGAAGCACTGTCAGGCGCCCGCGATCCAACTCAGGGTCGATCGCTAGTCGGTTAAAATAGTGGGGATCTTTCTCGACAATCTCCTGAAAAGAAGAAATAGCCTGTTCTGCGAATCCCATCTTTACCATACAAACCGCCCGGCGGTACTGCGGCTCCAGCCACTCAGGACATCTTCCCTGCGCCCTTCTATAAATATCGCTGGCCTCTCCGAATCCACCAAGAATTTCCTTCATCCGTCCCTGCAGATATATAAAATACCCCTGTTGCAAAGGCGAATAGCAAAGCCTTTCAGCCTCCTGCCAATAAAAATAAGCCTGCTCCTGATTCCCCATTTCAAGCTCATAAAAAGCCATAAGGGACCGGGGCTGATAACTGCGGCTAAAACGGATCATGGCATTTTTAATCAGGGTTTCGGCTTCATTGCGAGAGTTATTCCGTAAAGCCTCCATAGCTGACCAGATAAGTTCACCTTCTTCAGGACCCTGATCGTTTATCCCGCGCGGCCAATCCTTTCCTCTGCTGCGCCAGACCATATACAGAGTGCGTAACTGTGAAATTGAATTTATGGAAAATAAAGCGCGGGTGACAACCCCTTCATAACCTTTACCCTCGTGCAGAAGTTTGGAAAATTCTTCGACAACATCCTCTTTCCCCTGCATCTGCATATCGATATTTTGAAATCCCTCGGTAAATTTATCGCTGTCAATTGCAGCCAGCTGTTTCCAGACAACAGGGTCCAGACCATTTAGACTGCGGCTCGGGCATTTCTCAGGAGGATGGTTCTTCATCCCGCAATAAAAGCAATCTTCGTATTCCCCAACTGAAACACGGCGGGAAATCGTGATAGCCATAGCGGAAGAAACAGAGTCATTCACGCCGTGCAGCAGACTTACATGGCACCATCCGTCGACGGTTTCCTGCTCACTGCCGAACCGGACCTCGTTAACAGCAAAGTCCTTGCCCAGCAGAAATGCATCACGGTAACGCAGGTGCGGACAATCCGGAGTCAATTTATCCCAGTCAAGATTTACCTTCCGGATGACTTCATCGTTAAAGCTCATGTTCATCTGCGGCACAAGTGCCATAACAGACGGCCAGTAGGAGATATTTTCACCTTCTTCGCTGCTTCTGACCCGGTTGATGAGCATGAGCAGCTCACGCAGGAACGTTCTGAGCAAGGAAAAAGAAGTAATAGGCAGGATAACCTTTACTTCCGATGTAATGTACTGGATGCCCAGCTTCTGGAGCATAACCTGTACTTCAGAGAAAAATGACCGCCACCCTTTAATGAATTCCTTATCCGAAGGATTACCAACCGGAATCATTATAAAATACCAGCTTTGTAACGAATCATAACCAAGGCCCTGATCAGCAACCAGCGAAAGCCAGCCTGACTTTGAAATACCTGTCGGCGTCCTTACATCCTCAAGATTAAGTCCGACAATGGTCTTAACTGAATCAGCAAGTTTAGGATGGACAATCAATTCAAATTCAGTGGGTAAGGATGTTTCCTGGTTGGTAAACTCATCATCTACCTTCAAGGAAAGGTTAAGGTTGTAATCAACCAGAAGCGTAGCCGGCATAACCTGTATAAAAACCGGCATGGGATTTAAACGGGCCCAGATTTCAAGACGTGCAACAACCCGGAAGACATCGTCACTGAAGAAAAACCAATATGACTGGTTAGACTGCTCAGCCATGGGCATGCCGCCAAAATCGCGCATGCTCCGCACAATGGAGTCTTCCAGAGAGTCGCCCCAGACCATCCAGACCCCAAAACCTCGGTTTACCATGCGGGAATGGCTGACAACTGGAAACTTTTCAAATAAGCTTGCAACCGAATACAAAACAACAACTCCTTACCTGCGGAGGAATTATGGACATTTCAAAAAAAATTGCTGAACTCAAACAGGACCCGGACTTTGCCGACAACGTGGGCATGATTCTGGTCCACAACGGCATTGTTCGCGGCTGGTCCCGGGGAACACATGAAAAAGTCACCGGAATTGAGATCAAAGCCGACCACGAAAAAATCGAACAAATCCGTCAGGAACATGAAAAGTTCCCCGGAATCTATAAAATCGTCACCCATGCAAACGAAGGTGTCTTTAAACCGGGCGATGACGTACTATTTCTCATCGTAGCCGGAGACATCCGCGAAAACGTAAAGGCTTGTCTTGCCAGCCTCCTGGACAGGGTTAAAGCAGAAGCCTTCAGCAAAAAAGAGATCATGGCCTGATAAAGCCCACTTCTACGGCCGGGAACCTCAGGCTTTCCGGCCACTTTTAATTTTTAATAATTGCATCAGCCGGAACGGGTTCTCCGTCCCAAATAGCACGGATCAGCCGTTCAACTTTCTCCGCCTGATCATCACGTCCTCTCTTCCTGCATCCGCCAATATAAAATCCGGCCTTACGCTGCAACTCGTCAAGAGCCTGAACACGCTCTTCACTTGAAAGGATTTCAGCATTCAACAACTTAACTATAGCGTAGATTCTGTATAAATCCAAACACCCTACGCTATTCGAAAGTTGATCAGGACGGCCACCGTATTTAACGGTCAACCGCTCCCGCAAAAGACCGACCGGATATTTTACTCCGGCGCGAAGCCACAGATCATAATCCTCACAAGCTGGCAGCTTTTCATCAAATGGACCAATCTCATCCCAGAATTTACGGCTGAATATAACGCAGGATGGACTGATCATACACATTGCAAGTGAACGTTCAAAGAACATTCCTTCAGGTTTTTCGTGCTTTTTACACTGGTTGACTCGTTTACCTTTACGAACCCATATTTCATCAGTCTGGCTGATTTCAAAACCGCCTTCTTCCATAAACTGAATCTGCTTGAGCAGTTTTTCAGGAACCCACTCATCATCTGAATCAAGCAGGGCAATAAACTGACCGCGCGATTCATCTATCCCGAAATTACGCGCAGCAGAAACTCCGGAATTTTCCTGCCAAAGTGGCTTAATCCTGGAATCATCGTACTTGGCAAGTTTTTCAACCGTACCATCCGTTGAACCGTCATCAATAACCAGACACTCGAAATCTACAAATGTCTGGCCCAGAACGGAATCCACAGCCCGGCAGATCAGCTCTGCCCTGTTGTAAGTAGGTATAATTACGGACACTTTAGGTCCACAGTTAGAAATATCCAATTAATCACCTGTATTATTACAATAAAAAATAATGTCCATACCAAATGTTATTTGATCATGTTAATAAAAAAACATACGCTATGTATAGCTGCCCATGGTTGTTTTTTACGCTGATACGAACTGTTATCGGCCATTCCAACTGACCCATTAGTTAACGGATTCCATTTACCTACATGAAAATTTTCCAAGTCATCAACGTTCGCTGGTTCAATGCCACCTCATGGTACGCCCTATACCTTAGCAAACTTCTGCAGGATGCCGGCCACGAAGTGCTGCTCATCACTGTTCCCGGCACGGAAACTGAATCAAAAGCCCGGGAAATGGGCCTGAATGTGGAAACAATTGAACTGAACTCAGCCCACCCGCATAAGCTGTTCAAGGCTTGTGCGCAGGTCCTCGCACTTGTCAAAAAACACCGTCCGCAGGTGGTTAACTGCCATCGGGGAGAGGCTTTTTTCTGGTGGGGCATACTACGCAAATTGCGTATGGGCTACAAACTCATAAGGACCCGCGGAGACCAAAGGCTGCCCAAAAGCGACTTTTTCAACCGCTATCTACACTCCAAGGTGGCGGACGCAGTGGTGGTAACCAACAAAAAAATGGCTGACCATTTTCTGAAAAAAATGGAACTGGCTGAAAACAGTCTCTGGCTTATACACGGCGGTGTGGACAAGAAAAAATTTACCTTCACGCCACAAGGACGGGACGAAGTACGCAAGAAATACGGCTTCACAGAAGATGACATTGTTATCGGCATGCTTGGTAGATTTGACCGTGTGAAAGGGCAGAAAGAACTCATTGAGGCCGTTGCGAAGACCAGAAACAACGTCCACGGTAGAAGCATTAAACTTTTCCTGATCGGGTTTCCTACCGCGACCAGTCAGCATGAAATAGAAACATGGCTTACCAATAGCGGTCTGAGCGAAATCACGACCATCAGTGGCAAATGTGAAGATGTCACAGCCTGTATTTCCGCCATGGATATCGGCGTTATTGCTTCACTCTGGTCCGAAACAATTGCCCGCGCAGCCCTTGAGATAATGGCCTGCGGAATACCGCTTATTTCCTCTTCCGTAGGCGTAATGCCGGACCTCTTGCCCGCAGAAGCGCTTTTCCCGCCGGAAAATGTAGACTTGTTGGCCCTGAAACTTACCGAAGCCATAAATAAGCCCGAATTCCGGCAAAAGCTGCTTGAAGAACACAAGAGGACCATGTCACAACTTTCAGGTGAAGATTTCCTGAAACGGACCATGACGTTATATCAAAGCGTTTTGAATTAACGATGCCTCCGGCGGCCCTATCTGGAAACCCGCCGGGGCCAGGAAGCTTTTAAGAAAAGTTTTATCGGAACTCTTCAAACTTTTTTATCGGTGCTTCGCCGCTTCGCTTATAGGCATTACCAAAAACGGCCTCCGCAATATTAAAAAAATATTGCGGAGGCCGTTTTATTTTTATCCCTTTAGAAAATTATCACTGCAAATCTTATTAAAAATCACCTTTAGTGGAGAGGGGGAAAAGAAAGAGGCATCCACTAATCAGGACCGAAAGTAGAACTAATCTTCTCAAGCTGACGTGAAACTTCGTAGATCGTTCGAGCGTAAACCATGGAATGATTATAGCGGTAGATAATCTTGAGTTTCTTTTCCTTGCTTAACGAATTATTCCAACCGTGCCTTTTCAGGAAATTGGCCATGCTGAACAGGGCATCATCCCGGCCAAAGAGATCAATCCGGCCATCTCCATCACCGTCTACAGCATAATGCACAGCAGTACTGGGCATAAACTGGCAAATTCCAAAAGCTCCATAAGGCGACCCCGGAATTTCGGTAGGTACGATTGAATTCTGGGAAGAGAAAGTCAACAATGCGGAAAGTTCTTTATAAGCCCAGTCCGCCTTTTTCTTGGTTCTTTTCTTGAGCCAGACCATGTCTTTTTCTTCCAGCTTTTCATATCCAAGTTCATCAAAGAAAATCATCGGGTCAGAACTCGCGGCCATATTCGCCAGATTATTAAACGCAGGGACATCACCAAGAGTGAACCCCAACTTGGTTTCCACCAGCAGCAAAGCGACCAGCACGGAAGGAGCAACGCCGTAACGCTTGTCTATATTTTGCAGTAATTCATAATGTTCACGCAGGTAGGAATAACCTCCGGCCAGCATAATAGGTCCAACATATCTTTCATCGAACTCTTTTTCGCGGGCGACTTTTTTTGCAGGCGGCTCAAATCTGCGCTTTAACAGCACTCTCATTTTACGGGCCATCAGTGAGGAACTGTATTCAAGTGAACTGGCCGAAAAAACTGTATCGACATACTCCCGGTTAAAGCCGTCAGCCACTAGCCTGCCTTTTAGCCCATCCCAGTTGTGGGAATCTGCAGCCTGAACTAAGGCCGCGCCTCCCCAAAAAAGAATAAGAAAAAAAATCGACAGTTGCCTGCTCATAAAATCTGGAACTCCGTTAAAGCCTGTTCATGGGAACATTAGCCATTTCTTCTTCAAACTCATCATCAATGTATTGCGAATAATCAGCAACATTAAATTTTGTACCGCAAGACCCGCAGCGTAAAAACACTCCGCGGCATTCACGATGAGTATATAACTCGCCGCCACAACTATTGCATCGACCTTGCTGCTCAGGACTTTCACCTTGTGCGGATTTATTAAAAATATTTCTGGAACTAAACATCAACCCTCCGTCTTACGAACAATATAAAATTTATAAGAACTCAATGTCTACAACAAAAAACCGGCAGAATGCATGAAGCAATCTGCCGGATAATTCTTTATTACTTCAGCTTAAAGCTGATCCGACCTTTAATTTGTTTTAAGAGAAGGATTCATGTCGCCCATTGCAACGTAGAGCTTTGCCAGTGCGACCTGATAATCGGACAATGCCTGAATCAACAGGGCTTCACTGTCACTCAGACGGGACTGGGCGTTTAGAACCTCGTTGTTTGTGCTGACCTGAGCCTGATAACGAGCCATAGCCATACGGTAACCTTCGCGACCGGCTTCTACTGATTTGCGGCCCACACCGATACGGTCGGCAGCAGCCTTAAGACTGAGCAGCTGATCTTTGATCTCGTAAGATGCCTCAAGCTTGGTATTATCATATTCGGACTTGATCTTTTTGACATTATCTTCGGCACGCTTAGTGTCGTAGTAAGTCTGGCCCCAGCTAAAAAGCTGCCAGTTCAGGTTTGCGCCGACATTCCAATAGTCCGGACGGTCCTGATAGTTATATTTGTTTTTGCTTACGGAAGGATCGCCGCCGGAGCTACCGTAATTGAAATCAGCAGTTACATCCGGGTAGAAACCGCTTTCAGCAATCGTCACGTCTTTTTCTGCAATTTCAACTGCCTTGCGTGCGATTTCAAGATCGGGGCGACTTTTATCAGCCTTAGCTATGCACTGATCAAGAGTCATGGAAAACGGCAGATAGGTAAGTTCACCGGAGTAGTTGACTTTTTTCTCGATAGGCAGGTTCAACAGAGTGTTAAGCCGTGCAGACTTGGAATCAACAGAGTTCTTGGCAATAAGCAGGTCCTGCTCCGCATTGGCAAGCTCAACCTCAGCCTGCAGTACATCAACACGGGGTCTGAGTCCGACCTGATAGAAAGCCTGGATAACATCAAGCTGTGACTTCAGACGTGCAACTGAATCCTGCTTACTCTTAACTTCCATACGGCCCTGCAGCAGAGTCAGAAAAGAAGTCTGAATCTTGCTGATCAGAGTCAGTTCTGCATTGGTAAGGCTCGCTTCAGTTGAAGCACGCTGCAATTTGGTTTTCTGATATTTGGAAAGCAGTTCGAACCCTCTAAACAAGGGCTGGCTGACATTTACTTTAAAAGCCCACTTATCCTGATAATCGGCCGGAACATTTCCTGAGCGGGGCTGATCATCACTGTGAGTATATCCGTAAGTGGTGGTCACGGGAGCACCGAAAGCGCCGCGCTGTCTCTTTACATCGCTTTCAGCGGCAAGAAGACTTTTACGGGCGGCGATAATAGTCGGGTTCTGTTTGAGTCCGAGTTGTACACACTCCTCTAGAGTGAGGGTCATTTCGGCATCTTTATCTTCTTCGCTCTCAGCTTGTGGAACCTTGGTAGCAGCGTCCTCCATGGACAACGTGGAGTTGGAAGAGGAGTTGTCAGCTTCTGCATCCTGCTGCGCAATGGCGGCAGGCGCAAATGACAGTAAGAAAATCAAAACAATTAAAAAAGTAATATTACGCTTCATTATACACATCCTGAACGTGTGGTTTTTTTCTGCAAGTAATTAGAATTACAAAAATCAGATTTTATATAGATGTTCCTGCGCAAGGAATCAAGTGTCAATTTGTTTTAAACACTATAAAACCTGCGCACAATCTGTTTTATCTCCCTGTAACTTATCCACAGCATGTTTAAGTGCAGGCAGGACAGCATCAAGGCTTTCCCTCACTGCTTTGGGACTTCCCGGAAAATTCACCACAATACTCTCACCAAGGGTTCCGGCAACGGCCCGCGAAATCATGGCATGAGGGGTTTTTGCCAATCCGGTGGCAGTGATAGCCCGCTCAAATCCGGGCAGCCTTTTCTCAATAACGGCAAGGGTGGCTTCCGGAGAAACATCACGCGGCCCAACCCCCGTTCCCCCGGTAGTCATGATCAGGTCAAAACCGCAGACATGGGCCAAATGCATCAGCAAAGCTTTCAAATCATCACTCTCATCCGCAATCAGATAGCCCTGCTCAATTGAAAGGGGAAGCGCACCTTTTACCATTTCCGCAATCAGCGGGCCAGCTTCGTCCTTACGCATACCGGCAGCACCTTTATCACTTAAGGTTACGTAAGCGAGGGAATAACCATGTTTTTTAAGCGAAACTTCTACTTCGCCCTGTGGCAGTTCAGACATTACTTCTGCTGTCCACGATTTTGCTCCGGGAACACCGGGAGTCCAGTTTCCAGAAATAACCCGCAGCAGTGCTTTACCCCCGCCTTCAATCATAATCCCGGACCGCAGCCCAGCAAGATCACCGGAAACAGTAGCACATAAGCACCCTTCCGGTTGGGACAAGGCCTCACCTAACACAATCCTGCGACCTACACCTGCACCTTTTATCGTAGAAAAATCACACTTCAACATCTGAACTCACTCCTTAAAATAACGATCAGGCCAGCAGTACGGCCAGAATTCCGGTAATGAAAATGCCGTCAAAAGTCCCGGCCCCGCCAATGGAAACCAGAGGGGCATCCAGCACCCGTCGTGTCGCCGGAGTGGCGAGATGCAACAGGTCCGCACCTATCAACGTTCCGAGACTCCCTGCAACATATGCCGCAATAGGCGCCATTTCACCCTGCACAAAAATAAGGGCCGCCAGCGCAGTAATCAACGGAGGAATGAGTACCGGAATACCAATTCCAACGCCGGGAATAGGCCGGGCGAGGACATATGCTGCTGCACTGACTACGCCGGTGCAGAGCAGGATGGAAAAATCGAATCCGTATTTGCCAAGCAGGGAAAGCGAGAGCAGCACCGGAATCACACACCCACCGAAATTAACGGCAACCACCTGATTGGTCAAAGTTGCAGCTTCACGCCTCGCGCCCATGGGAGAATAAGGGTTAAACATGCGCACCTGTCTTATCCGCACATCAGGAACCAGTCTTTCCGAACGGAAAACAGGGATATTGATCCCGCTACCTAGCAAAGTGGCGATGAGCAGCATAAACCCCTGCCCCGGAGTAAGTCCAAGTTTCGCAAAAGCCACGGTGACCAGACCAACCTGTACAAATATAAACAAAAAGAATATGAGGACAAAAAATATGACCCCCAAAAACATAACTGTGGGCAGCGAAAACATGGGACCTCGCATCGGACAAAACTCCTTTTTTAGCAAGTGCGGACAAATTCAGCCCATTTAATGCTATAAATGCAGACACCTCAAGATTTTATTGCTAATTTAATTTCTGCCCACCAAAGAAGATAAGAGTGAGGAAGGTTTAATTATTATGAAAGGAATTATTCTGGCCGGCGGGTCCGGCACGAGACTTTACCCTCTTACACGGGTAGTCAGCAAGCAATTGCTTCCGGTTTACGATAAACCGATGATCTACTATCCGCTCTCCATCCACATGATGTCAGGCATCCGGGATATTCTTATCATCGCCACCCCTGAGGACCTGCATAGATTTGAAGACCTGCTTGGAGACGGCTCAAACCTCGGCATCAATATTTCATACAAGGTTCAACCCAAACCGGAAGGTCTGGCCCAGGCTTTCATCATCGGTGAAGACTTCATAGGCGATGACAATGTCAGCCTGATCCTCGGCGATAACATATTTTACGGCCATGACCTGCCTCATATTTTGCAAAAAACTGCGGCGCTCAAAGAGGGTGGAACCGTCTTCGCTTATGCTGTCAAAGACCCCAGAAGATACGGCGTGGTCGAGTTCGATAAGAACCAGTCAGTAATCAGTATCGAGGAAAAACCGGAAGTCCCAAAATCAAAGTTCGCTGTTACCGGGCTGTATTTCTACGATAATTCTGTCATTGAGATTGCCAAAGGAATCAAGCCCTCAGCGCGCGGAGAATTGGAAATAACTGACGTAAACAACGAATATCTTAAGCGCGGAAAGCTTAATGTTGAATTGCTCGGACGTGGATACGCATGGCTGGATATGGGAACGCACCAGTCACTGCTGAGGGCAGCGGCGTATGTGGAGGCCGTCCAGGAAAGGCAGGGTTTCATGCTTGCCTGTCTGGAAGAAATTGCCTTCCGCATGGGGTACATTTCCAGTGAAGAGCTTAGGAGTATGGCGACTGATATGCTCAAGAATGATTACGGTCAGTACCTTATGGAGATATATAAAAACGCAAAGGATAAAGAACTATGAAACGGACAATTACTATCCTCATAATTATTCTGGTTTTGCTGCTTCCTGCTGCTTCATTCGGCGCGGACAAACAACTTGCAACAGAATTCAGCAAACTCTCTGGTGTAGAAGAGTCTTTCAAAACCCTGAGCATGAAAATTGATGAAATTGCCGGCGCCGACACCAAACCTGACCGGGTCTACGCAATGCAGGACCTATCCTGCCTCTGCAAGACAAGCAAAATGCAGGTGCATAGTCTTATTTCACTATACTCGGTGGTCAATCTTGTGAAAGATGAATCTAAATTCCAAAGCCGGGAAGCAGATTTGTTGAAGCGTAAATGCAGATACGCATATAACGATTTCAGCCGCCGCACGGCATTTGTTAGTGACATTCTTACCAAAGCAAAAGATCAGAATTTAAGGGATCTGGCTTTTATCTTTGAAGCGCAGCTGAAGATAGTGTTGGAGCAAATGAAAGCTATCAACAGCAGATTGAAATGAATCCAGATATAAATTTACGGGGCCTGTCTACTTTTTCAAGCACAAAAAAGGCGCGGAATACGCGCCTTTTTTGTGCCTGAAAAAGACAGATGCCAATTTCAAAAAATTTTTAATGGTGACCTTCTTTTTTCCCTTCATTGATCCTGCAGAAAATCATGAACAACATCCATGCAAGATAACCAAAAATGAGAGAAACACCTACAAAACCAGCAGTGGAACTGTGGCCCATATTATGAATCAGTTCGCCGATCATGCCCAAATACCTCCAAGTATTTAACCAGATTTATTACTAAAATTTTGAATATACTTGGCTATTATTCGCAACAATGTCAAGCGCTAGTTTAAGTATAAATATTGACAAATTACGACAGTGGGATATGATGGCAGGACCTTTAAATTCACATTTCCGTTAATAATCTTGATATGTTGACCCTCTTAACACTGAAGTTATCCCAATACCTTTCATCAGGGGAAAAGAATGGGCATAGATAATAACAAAGCGGGGCTGATCAGCAGGCTTAAAACTAAGCTGGACCGCATGCTTGGAAGAGAAAGCGCAGAATCGCTGGACATTGATTTCCGCCCGCAAAAACAAGTTCCCGCTGCACGAAGAGCCTTTCGAGTTGATGTAGACAACATGCACGTAATCTGTCGCACTCCCCGTGTAAAATGCCGGGTTCTCGACATCAGTGCCAGCGGAATAGGCTTTGCCAGCTCCAAAGAATTTCCTGTGGGAACTGTTCTTGACGCTGTGCTGCTCTGGTCCGGAAAGCCTATACTAAAAAACATCAAGCTTAAAATTGCACGCCGGACGCCTAAAGTCGTGGGATGTGAGTTCACTGACCTTGAACGCTCACAGGACAAAGTCATAAGTAAAATTGTGCTTGCCGCTCAGAAGCGCAGTATCCAGAAAAAACATTCCGGCAAACATCCGGATAAAACCGAAGAAGAAATAGCCAGAGAAATTGAAGCACAGAAAAAACGCGGTATCACACCTGCTACCGGCAAAAAGATAAAGCTTTAAATTCAAGCCCGGCTTAGCCGCTGGCAAAAACAGGAACCAGTCATGAAAACAGTAGTCCTCGACGGCAACACATTAAACCCCGGCGATAACCCCTGGACCGGTCTGGAAAAGATATGTGACCTCACTGTCTATGACCGCACTGAACCGGAACAAACCATCGACCGGGCCAAAGATGCAGACATCATCCTGACCAACAAGACATTGCTCAATGCTGAAGTCATAAACTCCCTTCCAAAATTAAAATTCATATCTGTACTGGCAACAGGATACAACGTTGTTGACCTCAAAGCTACCAGCGCCCGCAGCATCCCGGTTTCAAACGTTCCGGGCTACTCCCCGCCTTCGGTCGCACAACATGTCTTCGCGCTGCTGCTGGGGCACGCCAACAAGGTTGCCATGCATGACCTGGCAGTCAAGGAAGGGCAATGGGCCGGACAAAAAGATTTTTGTTTCTGGAATGCGCCGCTCATTGAACTGGCCGGGAAAAAGATGGGCATTGTGGGGTTCGGAGATATCGGCCAAAAAGTCGGTACCATTGCCAACTCTTTCGGCATGGAAGTGCTCGCCTATGCTCCGAGACCTAAACCTGCCCCCGGTTACGCTCCGTTCAATTTTGTTGGTCTGGATGAACTTTTCAAGGAAGCGGATGTAGTTTCCCTGCACTGCCCGCTGACCGCTGAGAATGAAAAATTTATAAATAAAAAACTTCTGGCGACCATGAAACCCAACGCCTATCTGATCAATACTGCGCGCGGACCGCTTATCAACGAAACAGATCTGGCATCAGCATTGACCGGGGGGATTATCGCCGGGGCTGCTCTTGATGTTGTCAGTGAAGAACCTATGCTGCCCGGCAACCCTCTTTCCGGCACACCGAACCTGACTATTACTCCTCACATTGCGTGGGCCACACTGGAAGCCCGCTCCCGTTTGACCGCGACAACTGTCGAAAACGTTCAAGCCTTCCTTAATGGTAAAGCCGTAAACGTGGTCAACGGAGTTTAACCGTGCTGTTTTACAGTTTTAGATAAAACAAAAACGGGCTGGCATAAATTTTTTATGCCAGCCCGTTTAATTTGATAACTTGAGAAAAAACTTAAGCGGGTTCACTGTTTGCATATTTCTGCACAGTTGAAATAAGGTCGGCTTTACGGACCGGTTTGGTCAGAAAAAAATCACAACCGACTTCATAAGCCCGGTCTTCGTTTTCTGGCAGGGCATGGGCTGTAACAGCAACGATAGGAGTCTTTACCCTGCTGTTCGCCACTTCATAGTTACGCATCAGAATTGTTGCCGCATAACCATCTGTGACAGGCATCTCAATATCCATGAGCACAACATCATATTTATTGCGCTGAAACAGCTCAAAGGCAGCATCTCCATTCTCAGCGACATCAATAGAATAAGGAAACTTCTTCAGGTACAGCTGCACCAGAAGAATATTGTTTTCACAATCTTCTGCAAGCAAAATTTTCAATGGCCTGACAGCTCCTTCAGTATATTCCATGCCGCTAACGACTTTAACTGAATCAAGCATGAATTCACCCTACATTTGAGTCATAAAAAAGCATGGAAACTGTTATTCCCCCTGCATTCAGGCGACATGTATTATTACAATGGCCAGTCAAAATCAACCACCACAATATATAAATAACACATATCAGCCGAAGAGCAAAGACAACTGTCTGAAAATCAAGCCAAAGATTTCAACTCTGCAATAAAATTTTCAAGATCGTTTGCTTCGCCATCCTTATGCTCTTCCGGATAAAGTAACGCGGACATGAAAAAAACGCTGCCGACTTCAAGGGATTGAGCAGCTGATTGTGAAAAACGGCTTATCCTGTTCATGGCAGATCTTAAATCCGGACGGTCTTTCACATCCACGATATTGTCACCCTGCTCCGCAAGAGAAGCTAGTTTCAACGCTTTGCTGCGCATTAAATCCCTGTACGCGGAATCATCATTCTGCTCATGCAGGGCAACATACGCCTCGCGTTCAATAGTGCGGATATCTGCTGCTTCCTTTTCGAGCCAGTCAGCCAGAAGTCTGTACGGATTTTCGGAATTCATATTTTCTCCCGTTAATTTGAATTACCGTACTTTTTTAAGACTCCCGCCGCATAAAAGGCAAGAAAAAATGAAAGGCATCAACTGTGAGCTGCTATAGTGAACCGCACATATGCCTGTAGTTTCCGCACTCAAGTTTATTTATAAATGGACAGGCGCTTTTCATAAACCACTTTTTGCGCGGACACCAGAAACGGTCCTTAAACGGCTCATTGCAGCCGTCGGATGTCAGCATCTTTCTACGCTGGTTACCGATTACGATAAAATTTTCTTCGGTCCGTACTTCTATCAGAGTCATAATGACCTCCACCAGCTTGCATCAGCTCACACTGACTACATCCTCCTTTGAGGGGTTGCCTGATTTACAATCTTCCACAACTGAAATATATTATGCACCTAATATGCCATACCTGCGCAGTTGGGAATTCTTCCCTTTACATCTGCAACAAATGGTCATAACAAATATCGTTTGTGTTTATCATCACAGCGAAATAAATCCGGCATCGCCAACAAAATGACAGCCGGTTCAAGGAGCATACTTTGCCTATACTTTCAGCCAGCACAGGAATCACCAGATATAGGATTCTTGAAGAAGTCAGCGATGAACTTATCAGGGAAATACCTGAAAAATTAGCAAAATTCGCATTTATGGACATCGACCACACCGCCGAGGAACGTTCCTTCGGCTGGGTGAATATGGACGATATGCTTGACGACAAGTGGGCTGTTTCCCCGCCGGAAAAGGCCCAGTATTTCACATTTTCTCTGCGCCTTGATACCCGCAGAATCCAGCCGGCTGTGCTGAAGAAACATTTTCAGATCGCGCTGAACCATGAGCTTGCCGAAGCCAAGAAAGAGGGCAAAAATTTCATCTCCCGCGATCGAAAAAGGGAAATCAAGGAACAAGTGACCCTCAAGCTGCGCGCCCGTTCCCTGCCTATCCCGGCTGTATTTGATGTCGTCTGGAACGTACCGGAGAACCGCGTATACCTCGCAGCCACGAACAGCAAAGTCATGGACCTGTTCACCGACCACTTTTCCGAGACCTTTGAGCTGACCCTTGAACCGCTTACTCCCTTCTTTCTGGCCATGGAAATACTCGGCGAAGAGGCTGTACAAAAACTCGAATCGCTCGATCCCACCTACTTTGTAGGCTAGGGCTTAAGAATTTACGCAAAGGAGCACACAATATGGACCTCATGATGCTAGCCGAAAGGGAAAACACTCTTCTGGGTCAGGACTTTCTGACCTGGCTCTGGTATAAAAGCGAAAAACAGGACGGCATGTTCGAGCTGGAAAGCGGCGAACGTTTTATGCTCTATATGGAGCAGCGCATGTCCGTACAGGGCGGAGACGGAGAAAACGTTGATACCGCTACCGTAAACTCCGCCAGCGGAGACATGACCGAAGTCCTCTACGGTCTGCGCACCGGGAAAAAAGTAACCCGCTGTCAGCTTAAAATGGAAATTGACGAAAACCTCTGGCAGATGCAGGTCAAGGCCGAAGACTTTACCATGAGCGGACTGAAAACCCCCAAGGTAGAAATGAAAGATGAAGAAGGCGACGACCCGGATGCAAAATTTCTGGAAAAAATCTATCTGATTGAAAAATGCCTTACCCTCTTTGATCATGTTTTTAAAAAATTCATAACCGTCCGTATCTCTGACGAGTGGAAAGACGAAGTTGCCAACTTCCAGAACTGGCTGCGTGAGGGAGAAAAATAGACATGGCAAAAATCACATTGGCGGCATTCGGGGACAGCCTTACCGAAGGTTATGGACTTCCGGCCTACAGTTCCCTTCCGGCCCAGCTTGAACGCTGTCTTCTGGAAGAAGGCTTCCATGTGGAGATTACAAATTTCGGCCTGTCCGGGGATACTTCCGCGGACGGGCTGTTTCGCCTTGCCGATGTTATTGAAAGCGGCCCCGATGCGGCTTACATAGAATTCGGAGCCAACGACTGCTTTCAACTAATGAACCCGCAGCAGACAAAAGCCAACCTTGCACGCATGGTCGAAGCCTTTCAGGAAGCAGGTATCCCCGTGCTGCTGATCGGGTTCAAGCCCATGAACTTTACTCCGCAATCTTACAGCACAGAATTTAAACGAATATTCAGCCAAGTAGCTGACGAATTCAATGTTCCCCTGTACCCGGACCTGGCCAAAGGCATAGGCGAGAAACCGGAATACTACCAGCAGGACGGAGTGCACCCGAACATTGAAGGCGTGGCAATAATGGTCAGCAATATGTTTCCGGCCTTCAAGACTTTTCTGGAATCAATAGCCGGCTAGGCCAACTACTTTAATCCTGCGATCCCGGTTGTATTTTTCTTTCAGCGCATGTATCTTTTCCTGTAAAGCATGGAGAAAGAATGGAAGAACAGAATCAACCCCTCTCCCCTGAACCGCACGACGAACAGACGAAAAAAAACAAGACGTCTAAAGCTCCTGAACGACCTTCCGTTGCACTTATTAT
Source organism: Maridesulfovibrio sp. (assembly GCF_963667685.1). NCBI lineage: Bacteria > Pseudomonadati > Thermodesulfobacteriota > Desulfovibrionia > Desulfovibrionales > Desulfovibrionaceae > Maridesulfovibrio > Maridesulfovibrio sp. Next base: position 1,497,847 of record NZ_OY763931.1, read on the forward strand.
AGGCTCGGAAGGAATAAAGTCCTTTTGCGCCCTGCCTTTTATTGAATACCTGCAAGAGGAAAAGATAGAGATAGACCTTGTAATAGGGGTTAGCGGCGGGGCGTTACTGGCCGGATTCATGGGCACGGGGTATAATCTGAAACAGATTCAGGAAGTTTTCTCAAAGACTGTTGATCCGCGCTTTTATACCCATATTGATTACAATTCCGTACTGGAAATAGCCAGCAACGGAATGGGCCGTTTTACTGCGGAATCAGGAATTCTGAAAACCGACTGTTTGCGCCGTACCTACGAAACACTGTTCAAAAAAACAGACATCAAAGATCTTTCGCCCAAAACACTGATTGCCACCACGGACCTTGAGACAGGGAAACCGGTTCTCCTCGAAGAAGGCAACCTTGCACAGGCAATATACGCCAGCAGTGCCATCTATCCTCTCATGCCTCCGGGCAATGTAGACGGAAAGCGGCTCATTGACGGGGCTTTCTCCTCACCCCTGCCGATTATGGAATGCGTGAAAAGGCAGATCGACATCATTATCGCTATCTACTTTGACGATGCCTGCAACCCTGAGCCGGATAGCTTCGTTTCCTGTTATCTTAACACTTCAAAAATTTTTAAACGCTCCATTCTCACCAGCCAGCTGCCACTTTCCATAGATCTGCACCACCATGAAATTATCCCGATCTATATCAAACATCCCCGCCCCATCGATCTCTGGGAAGTTAACAAGTTGACCGAGATTGTTCATGCAGGGAAAGTAGCCTTCACGGACAAGAAAACAGATTTTAAAGAAGCGGTTACTGAATTTAAAAAGAAAAGAAAGCTGATCGAAGAAGAACGAAAACAAAGAGAAGAACAGAGACAACCGACCAAAGCAGCTGAAAACAAAAAAAGAGCCGGAGCACCAGAAATTCAGGTGGATGAAGATACTGCAACCAGTGCAAAAACAGTTCCTGATTCCAATGGACAACCGCTGCAGGAAAAGAAACGTACTTTCAAAATTATCAAAACCCGTAAAGAACGAAAGAGGACCGGAGTGTGAGAATTATAGTTTTTGTGCTCTGCTTCATCTGTTTTGCCTGTCCTCCTGCCCGCGCAGGGGAAATAGTACTTGGCGCTATTTTCGAGCTTAAAGGCAGTCAGGCCCCAACAGCGCAGGAAGCATTGAACGGAGCTTTACTGGCGGTCAAAAAAATAAACAGCTCAAAAGATAAAATTAAAATCAGGCTTGATGTGGAATCCGTGAGCGGTGATACAACCGGAGTTCTGAACGGAGTGAATAACCTTTCTAAATCCACCGGGATTATAGCGGCGACAGGACTTATCTCCGAAGATGCCGCACTTGCAGCAACACCCGCCTTTCAAGCTGCAACCCTGCCTTTTATGTGCACCGGAGCGCAGGCAGATTCACTTTCTACCAGCGGAGGCGATATCTTCACACTTGCCGTGCCGAACACCAGAACAGGACAAATGCTGGCTGAATTTGCAGGTAACACAATGCAGATCAACAACATTATTATAATCCGCTCTGATCTTTCCGACAGCTCCGCCCGACAGGCGGACGGCTTCGCCCGCCGTTTCAAAAAGAACGGTGGCAAAATCATGGCTGAAATACGCATAACTGAACCGTCCCCGGACCTATCCTTCGTAAGCCAAAAACTTGAAGAGCTGGCCCCGGCACAAAATACAGACAGCGCAGTGGTCGATGAAAGTGTGCAAGCGAGCAACGCTGACGACAGTGCAGCTGGCTTAGACATCCAAAAAAGAGAAACAGAACCGGAAACACCTCAGGTCGAAGCCGTTGCAGTCTTCACGCCGCCGAACGTAGCCGCCAAGGTACTGGAACAGCTGAAACAATCCAAGCAAACCTACACTATTCTTGGTGGAACTTGTTTTGATTATGTGTCCATTCAAAAGAATATACTTGAGTATCCGGCAACAATATACCATGCCGCTCAAGCCAGCATGGACCGGGATACACCGCTTGTTCACTCTTTTATCGAATCGTACAAAAATCTGTTCGGCTCCAGCCCGAAGACTGGATATGCGGGACTTGGGTTTGATTCGATAATGCTGCTCGCAGCTGCCCAGCAGGAAACTTCAACCGGAATAGTCAACGAGCTGGCAAAGATTACGGATTTTGAAGGTGTCTGCGGTAAAATCTCGTTTCAAGGGCACAGTGCCTATAAGCCTCTTTATATAATCCAGATCGAATCTGGCCAGAAATCTATGGCCACAGCATTGGATTAACCATCAATCCAGACGGCGCAGACAAATAATATTCTATTTTAACTGGAAGTATCCCTTTCAATACTACGCTGCACAGCACGTACAAGAAAGAAAATCAGCAAAGCTGCAACTCCGGCCAGCCCCACAATTTCCCAGTTTACAGTTCCCTTGCGCACTCCGGAGGAAAGCAGATGCCCTCCGGCGGTAAGAAACACAGTCTCAGGAATCAGGCAAAGAACGCTCATAATCAGAAACGGCAGGAAACGCACCCCGGTGGCTGCCCAAAGATAGTTGGCAACTGCATAGGGTACAACGGGTACAAACCGGCTCAAAGCCAGAACCTTAAGCGGATGCTCACGGCTGAGCATCTCCATTTTCATAAAATTTGGCTCGTGCTGAAATTTCTTTAAGACGCGGTCCCTGAAAACGAACCTGCCAAGAAAAAAGGACATGGCTGAACCAACCGCCATGCTGCATAAACATACCCCCGCTCCTTTCACCGCTCCAAAAAGAATCCCGGCCACAACAGTGAACAAAGTCTGCGGAATCATGATCACCAGACCGAGAGTATTAACAGCCATAAACAAAATCGGGGCAAAACTACCACTGGCTTTAATCCAATCGACAATGACGGAAAGATGGCCTTCGCCCCAGTGCTCGGTGAGGAATGACACCCCACCAGCAAGGATCAGTATCAAAACACCGTGCACAATCATTTTCTTAGAATATATTTTCTTCCGGTGCATATTTTCTCCCTTCACTTGCTTCTACAAATAACCTACCATAACGGTCTGAATCTGTCCCTGACGTGACATCCTTGAAAGATAAGGATAACAAACGCTGACCAACGCAACGTTAAATACTGAAATTTTTTATTTCAGAAAACAATAATCAGGAAAGAATATGCGCTACGAACTCAAATTAATGGATACCATTTCCGGAACCGGATGCTTCGCGGCTTTTCCCGGGCCGAATCTGAGCTTTTCAGAAGTACTGGCCTATCTTGAAGCACACCCGAATGATGAATTCATGCACCGCCACATGCTTGACCAGCTCGGCAAGCACCGTACACGCAAAATTCAGAAAATGATTCAAGAGATCAAGGGCGATCCCAAAAAGAAAGTACTGGCCGCCCTGATTTACGAAGCTGTGATCACCCATCCCCGGCTTGACGCTCTGCGTGTCGAAGTGGAAGAGCTTTTCGATGCTGAAGAGTTGAAGAATTTCACTCCCACTCTGCATCTGCGTTCCCATTTACTGGAAGACCAGCCCCTGCACAATAAATGGAGCCAGATTTTCTCAGCGAATATGGGCTGGCACAAAGATCTGCCCAGCCCAGAGGAAGCCGGAATAGAACAGATCTACAGCAAAGAAGAACTGCCTTCCGTAAAATTTACCGCTGCATCCGCTATCCGCGAAAAGCTGGAGAATGAAGGCAAACTGCCGCCGGCAAAAGAGCGCGCCCCTATTGAGGAAGTAACAGCCAACGCCAATAAAAAACTTAAGGCGATCGGAGTTTACATGGGACCCCAGATGCGCCAGAAAGGATGCCTGAGTCCTTTTGCCGTGCTGCATCACTGGATGGTCGACAACCGCACAGATAACGGCAGCCTGAGCAACTCGCTGCGTGCCATACAGACCAGCTACGGCCGCGGTTTCTCCTTTGAACAGGCCTGTGTATCCTGTACAATGGAAGTCGCTGAAAGAGTAAGCTCCTACGCGAGCATCGGCAAGAACGGGGTTGCTAACCGCACTGCTTCCCTGCCTGTGATCAAAGGAAGTTACGATGAAATTTCCGCCAACAGACCGGCTATTAATCCGGATGACCTTTCTCTTGAAGCACCTTACGAAGGACAACAGCTCTGGTGGATGCCTGCCGAGCAATTCAACGGCGAGAAATATGTGCAGGCACAAGTGCCCGTCCAGCACGTATTCCTGTTCTGCAACCTTGATGAACAGAACCTGTTCAGCGGACTCAGCTCTACCGGGCTTGCATCTGGAAATACCGTAGCAGAAGCACGCCTGAGCGGTCTGCTCGAAGTCCTTGAACGCGATTCCGATGCAACCATCCCCTTTGACAGGGAAAGATGCTTCACCATTGAATCAGATGACGAAGAAGTGCAAAAACATCTCAACGCGCTGGAAGAAAGCGGCATCAAAGTATGGTTTCAGGATAAAACATCTGAACTTGGTATCCCGTGCTACACCGCTTTCGCTGTTGGCAAACACGGTGACATTAACAAAGGTGGCGGCTGTAACCTCTCCGGCAAACGGGCCCTGCTCTCAGCTCTGACAGAAATCCCATATCCGTTCCCCGGCCCCCCCTCTCAAGATGTCCCGGAAGGTCTGCCGGTCCGCAAATTGGAGGATCTGCCCGACATGGGAACCGGAAGCGCAGACGGAGACGTTATGGTCATTGAAAACACCCTTGCCGCCAACGGATTTACCCCCTACTATGTGGACTTGACCCGCAAGGATCTCGAAATCCCGGTAACAAGGGCAATTATTCCCGGTCTGGAAATAGTTTCCGATCTCGATAAATTCTCACGTATCAGCAAAAGACTGTTCAGAAACTATCTCGACATTAAAAATCTTCTGTAATATGTTGACTCTAAGCTTGACTACATAAAAGACACAGTATATCAAGCATTACTTTCCGTGCCCGGATGGCGGAATTGGTAGACGCAAGGGACTTAAAATCCCTCGAGCTTACGCTTGTGCGGGTTCAACTCCCGCTCTGGGTACCAAAAGAAAATCAAGGACTTACGAACAATTTTAGGATTGTGCGTAGGTCCTTTTTTTGTGCCTTTTTCAAGAGTTGTCCCACTCCTGTCCCACCTATTTCCAGTAAAGCAAAATATTCCACTAATGCGATGAAGCCTATCACCGCACTCTTTTCCCGTGCCCTGCGACACGTTCTGGGTACATCTTACACATCTTCCATAAATATAACAAAGAGAGGCTGCATGACCTCTAAGATCAAACCATCCCAGCGTGGCAAAGGACGAGTTGAATATCTCGGCCTTGCAAAGGAAATTGAAACTAACCTCCTTGCAGGACACACCCGCCGAGCTATTCATGATTACCTCGTCAGTGATGGCAGGATGACCATCAGCTATCAACGATTCTGTCATTACGTAGCTCGTTACAGCCCTCATTGCACCTCAGCACCAGAAGCAAGCACCAAACTTCCGGCCATACCAGGCACTCCTGCTGTACGGACCGCTTCCGCGCCCCTTGTACCCCTGAGCGGAGGCGGTCCCAATGCAGGACGCCCTGAGAACAAATCATTTGTCCACGAAAATATAGTTACCAAGAAAGTTCTCAACGAAGATCTGATCGGTAAATAAATACAAGGAGTGAAACTATGGCTACTATTAATGCAATTTTTCAAGGTAAGGGCGGTGTAGGCAAAAGCCTTGTCGCCAGCTTCCTGACCCAGCATCTGCTGGAATCAGGTAAAGAAGTATGCTGCGTGGATACCGACCCGGTAAACGCGACTTTCTCAGGATACGAAAGATTCGGTGTTACTTCGCTTGATATTATGAATGGTGACGACATCGATCCCAGACGGTTCGACACCCTTGTCGAACTGATGATGGCCCTGCCCGATGAGTCGGAAATGGTCATTGATAATGGTGCCGCCACCTTCGTCCCGCTTGCAAGCTACCTTGTCGACAACGAAGTATTCCCTATGCTTGCTGAAGCTGGGCATCAAATTAATCTGCATACTGTCATTACCGGTGGGCAGGCTCTCCCCGACACTCTCAGCGGACTCAGCTCACTAATTAACTCATTTCATGTGCCCATCTACATTTGGCTCAATGGATTTTTCGGTCAGATCGCCATGAATGGTAAAAGCTTCGAAGAATTTAAAGTCTATCGTGACAACTCACATCGTCTGGCCGCTCTGGTACGCATACCCGTAAAGAAAAAAGAAACATTTGGCCGGGATATTGAAAATCTTCTGACCGCAAAGATGTCCTTTCAGGAAGCACAGGAAAGCCACCTGCCAATCATGACCAGACAGCGTCTTAAAATGTTCTGGAAGGAAATGAGAACTGAACTTGTTAACTGCGGAATGTAAGGACTTTTAATGTCTGACCAGACTACCGATAACGCCCCCCTCACCATTCAGGGTGTGCGCGACCTAATTGCTAAAGAGCACAATCTGCTGCTCGATGAGGATGATCCCATCCTCGTTGCAGTGACTATGCATCGCGCCGCCCTGAATGAGTATGACTGTCTGTTGCAAACCCATAAACAGCAGCTTGCAAAGGATATGGAGGAGCATGTCTCCTCCTTTGCCCTTGAAGTTCGCAAGTCCACCAACAGCCTGCTGAGTAAAGCAGTCAAAGCGAATATTGAGAACTGCCTGAGCGTGGTCAAAACCCATGAAGGACAGATGGACCGTTTCCTTGGATCAGTAAGGGGATTGGCAATCTTTGCCTCGGTCATGTTCTGCTTATCCATTGCAGTTTCAATCTCAGTTATTGTGTGGGGTTCATGATGGAAAACTGCGTAAACGAACACATTGATGATAGCTTTATCCGCCTTGTCCAAAACCTGCATCACAACATGGGGAGTACCATCGTTAAGGCCCTTGAAGATCCTGATGTTGTTGAAATCATGGTCAACCCGGACGGCAAGATCTGGATTGAGAAACTTGGCGAAGGGATGAAAGAGATTAGCGATATTCCTTCCAGCCAGACACGAATGATCATTTCACTGGTTGCCACTTCTCTGGATACCACTGTTTCCAAAGATTCACCCATCGTTGAAGGGGAACTGCCCCTAGACGGTAGTCGCTTCGAGGGTCTGTTTCCGCCTGTCGTTAAAGCGGCCTCGTTCACGATCCGCAAGAAAGCCAGCAAAGTCTTCCCGCTGGAGAATTATGTGGAGAATGAAATCATGTCTCAGGAAGTCATGGAATCAATCAAGGCAGCGGTTACAGCTAAGAAAAACATTCTGGTGGTGGGTGGCACCGGTTCAGGAAAAACAACTCTGGTCAATGGGGTTATCAATTCAATTTCCGAAATTGAGCCGGACGCCCGTCTGATCATTATTGAGGATACTGCGGAACTACAAAGCAAATCTGCAAACACACTTTTTCTAAGGGCATTCAAAAACACCTCCATCCAGACATTGGTCCGGGCGACAATGAGGCTTCGCCCGGACCGGATACTCGTTGGTGAAGTACGCGGCGGAGAAGCCCTCGATCTGCTCAAGGCATGGAACACTGGACATCCAGGTGGAATTGCCACTGTTCACGCCAACTCTGCGGCAGAAGGACTTTTCCGCATTGAGCAACTTATCTCCGAGGCTTCAATGTCTCCCATGCCCCACTTAATCGGATCGGCAATAGATTTCATAATTTTCATTTGCCGCACGCAAACAGGCCGCAAGGTCACAGAGGTGGTAACTGTTTCCGGTTTCGACCCGTTAAAGCAAAAATACATACTGGAGTACATTCACAATGAAAAGCAGCGCTAAACTTACCTTACTAATTTTGTTGGCAATTTCACTGTTCCCGGAAATAGCTTTCGCCAGTGGGATTGAGGAATTCAGAGGCCCGGTTGAAAAAGTATTAGGCACCGTAGCCGGTCCGGTTGGAGGAATTATCTCCGCCATCGGTCTGGCTATCGCTGGCTTAACCTTCATTATGAAAAAAGCCGAGTTGGGTGAAGGTTTCAAAATGCTGCTGAGTATAATCATCGGGGTCTGCTTCATTGCCGGAGCCACCAGTATTATCAATGCAATTTTCAGCTTCTCCGGAGCAACCTTATGAGTTCGAACCAGGAGTTACTTAAAAGGACGATTGTCATCCACCGTTCCCTGCACAGGCATACTCTTGTGCTTGGTGCGGAGCGGGAACTGGTTATGTCTTCAGCTCTGGTCAGCTTCATTCTTGTTGTAGTCGGGAAGGATCTCGTATCTGCCGGAGCGGCTCTGATCTTCTGGATATGCAGTGTAGTCGGGCTGCAGCTGATGGCGAAGGAAGACCCGCAGATGTCGCGCGTATGGCTGAAGCACAATGCGCACCAGACTGTCTATCCTGCCAAGTCTACACCTTGGAGAAGGTAGCTTTATGCTCAAGCTCAAAGACTATCGCCACACCCAGAAAGGGTTGCCGGACATTCTTCCCTACGCCGCCATGGTGGATAATGGAATTGTGCTTTGCAAAAACGGCGCACTTCTAGCCGGGTGGATATTCAGATCACAGGACACAGCTTCAAGCACTCCTCAGGAGCTGGCAACAATTAGTGCGCGTGTAAATCAGGCACTTAAACCGCTTGGTTCCGGCTGGATGTGCCATGTTGAAGCCATCCGGACTCCTGCGACCGGATATCCGGCTCCGGCAGCCAGCTTCTTTCCTGACAAAATAACAACGCTGATTGATGAAGAAAGGCGGCGTACTTTTGAATCCGGTGAGTTCTACACAACCAGCACTTTTCTGGCCGTTACCTGCACACCCCTGCTCGGTGAAGAAAAAATCAAAAGATACGCGACCGGCCAGACCGGAGGCAGCAATCAACTGGATAAGCAGATAAATGAGTTCAAAAAAACTTTGTTTCAGATTGAAGACTCTCTGTCCCTCTGCCTTCAGCTTGAGCGACTGGCCGACTATACCTATGAAGATGAATTTGGCTACAGCAAGACGGTTTCGCCGTTGCTCACTTTTTTACAGCTGTGTGTGACCGGGAAAAATCATCCCGTCATTCTGCCCAGCACCCCCATGTATCTGGACTCCATTATCGGCTGCAAAGACCTGATTGCCGGAGATTCACTTTTTATTGGTGACAGACAGATCCAGATCATTGCCATAGACGGATTTCCCGCTGAGAGCTGGCCCTCAATTTTATCCTGCCTTGAGGGAATCCCCATGGACTACAGATTTTCCAGCCGCTTCATCTGCATGGATCAGTTTGAAGCGGAAAAAGAACTAAATCTCTATCGCAAAACATGGCAACAGCAGGTCTTTAAATTTTTCGACCTGATGTTCAACAAGGCTAATCCAAGGCCTAATCAGGACGCACTTTCAATGGCAGGGGATGCAGAAACTGCAATGACAGAAGTTCAGTCCGGCATGGTTTCTGCCGGATTTTATACCGCCTGCATCATTTTACAGGGAACGGACCCCGAAGAGTTGGAAGACAACACCAGACTCATTAGCCGGCTTATTCAAGGTCAGGGTTTCGGCTGTCGTGTTGAAACACTCAACGCCATTGAAGCTTGGCTTGGAACCCATCCCGGCAATTCATACGCGAACGTCCGCAGACCGATCATCAATTCTATGAATCTCTCGGACATGCTTCCGCTGGCGACGATCTGGCCCGGCAATGAGTTTAATCCTTCTCCGGAATTTCCAGCCAACTCCCCGGCCCTCATGTACTGCGCCACTGACGGCTCAACACCGTTCAGGTTGAACCTCCATACCGGTGACATCGGACACACACTAATTTTCGGCCCGACCGGTTCAGGTAAATCCACTCTTCTCGGAATACTTATTGCCCAGTTCAGGAGATACAAAGGTTCATCAGTATTCGGGTTTGATAAGGGCATGTCCATGTATCCGCTCTGCAAAGCTGCCGGTGGAACTCATTATGAAATTGCCGGCGATGATTCCGAGTTGTCCTTTGCTCCGCTTTCAAATGTTGATTCAGATTCTGAACAAGCATGGGCAGAAGAATGGATTGAAACCCTTGTTACACTGCAAGGATTCATTGTCCTGCCGGCGCACCGCAACGCAATACACCAAGCCATGAACTCAATCAGAAACAACCCGCAGCATATGCGATCCCTCACTGATTTCTATCACTTCGTACAGGATGAAGAACTCAGGGAAGCTATCAAACATTACACTAATGCCGGGGCCATGGGCCATCTGCTTGATGCCGAAACAGATAAATTCGGAATTGAGGATTTCATGGTTTTTGAGATCGAGAACCTGATGAACCTCGGAGACAAAAACCTTATTCCTGTTCTCCTTTATATTTTCCATTGTATTGAGAAGTCCTTTAAGGGCCAGCCCTCCATACTCATTTTGGATGAAGCATGGGTCATGCTCGGCCATAAGGTCTTCCGGGATAAAATTTACGAATGGTTGAAAGTCCTGCGTAAAGCCAATTGCGCGGTCGTTCTGGCTACGCAGTCTTTGGAAGATGCCGCAAAATCTGGACTCATGGGCGTTCTATCTGAATCCTGCCCGACCAAGATTTATCTGGCGAACGGCAGCGCATCCGATCAGGACCAGCGACCGCACTATGAAGGACTTGGCCTCAACTCCACCCAGATACAGATCATCACCTCAGCAGCACCGAAGCGGGACTACTACATTGTGACACCGGAAGGGCGCAGGTTAATTAACCTTGCCCTCGGCCCTGTTGCACTTTCCTTCGTCGGTTCATCCGGAAAGGGTCACATTGCCCGTATCAAAGAGCTTGAAAATGAATATGGCGAAGATTGGCCGGAACACTGGATTGAAGAAAGGCAAGGAGATTTCAGATGAACAAAATAAGCCATGGAGCTGATAAAATGAGATTCGCAGTTACTATCATTTTCATTCTATATTTGTTTGTGCTTTCTATTCCAGCCAACGCCATGACCGTTACCTGCACAAATTGCAGCGATAAATTCTTGCAGATGCTGGAACGGGTGACCAACATCGAGCAGCTTGAGTCCATGTATAAGACTTACGCTGAGGAAATGATGCAGACCCAGCAGCAAATCATGATGGTGAAGCAGAACATCGAGCAATATACCAACATGGTTAAGAACACCATACGTCTGCCCTTTGCTACAAAGAACAGCGTTATCAGGGATTTCAAGCAACTGGCATCACTGACAATGAGCCTAAAAGAAACCGTTGCCAATATTGATACTCTGGATGGTGTTTACGATTCTTATTACCCGAATTTCAGTTCAGCTAAGCAGCTCGTGGGGCTTCCGAGCAGCGAAATTAACACCAGATATTATGAATACTACGACAAGTGGTCGGAAAGAGTGGATAAAGCCACCAAAGCTACTTTTAAACTCTCCGGTCAGCAGCTTGAAGAAATCAGCAATTCCCAAGAGTTCGATTCATATATTGATGATCTTCTAAGTACTCCAGAAGGCCGCATGCAGGCTCTGGAAGCCGCCAATCAGCTTTCATCAATCCAAATATCAGAAATGCGGAAACTTCGCGCACTTTTGGCAACCCATATTCAGAACCAGACACAAATTCTGCAAAAGAAAGAGAAGATTGATCAAATAAAAGATCTGCGCCGTAAGCAGTTCTACGACAACACAGACCTTCGCGAACAGCTTAAAAAATACTCCATAGGAACTGGTTATTAGTATGCTCTTTATTTCGCATTCTTCTCTGCCTTTTCTTTGTACGCCTCAAGCTGCTTATTTAATGAACTTGTATCGTAAAATTGCTTGCGCGCTTCTTCCTTTGTCATCTCAGATTGAACTTTTTCATTCTGAACTTTTTCAACCTTTTCATCATTACATGCGACAGAACCAAAACAAAGAATTACGAAACTTAAAAAAATCAATAAAAATCGCATACAATACACTTCCTTTTTTTGAAGTAGAAATAAAAAACAGGCAGCCCTATGTCAACATCTTTACTATTTCAATCATTATCGCAGCATTATTTTGCATGATTCCAAATATCTGTTCAGCCGCAGACACAACTGTCATGGGTATGGACATAGGATTTGCAGACCAGCTCCTCTTAAATTTTGAAGAAACTGCTAAGACATGGGGACCTGCAATTGAAGGGTACTCACTTACACTTTTCAAATGGCTGATAAGTATAGAACTAGCATGGCTCGGTATTCAGTCAACGCTTAAACAGTACGATATGAAGCAAAAGCTGGCCGAGTTCGTAATACTTGTTCTTTACGCCAGTTTTATGGCTTCTGTTATTTTTTACAGTTCTGAATGGACGACCGCACTAATCGACTCATTCAACAGCGTAGCAACAAGAACAGGGGCACCCGAAGCAAAACCTACTACTGTTTTCTTATACGGCATCGCAATAATAGATAAACTTATCACCGAGATGAGCTTGCTTGATAGTGTCGGCATAATACTTTGCTGCATCATCATCGCTATTACTTTTGCTCTTATGACCGCTCAGGTCATCATCGTAAAATGTGAATCAATCATCGTCCTTAACGCCGGCGCTATTTTGCTTGGCTTTGGCGGTTCCAAATTCACAAAAGACTACGCCATCAACTATCTAAAATATTCTTTAGCCGTAGCGGCAAAACTTTTCACGCTTCAGCTCCTGATGGGCATGAGCATGAACTTTATTGAAACGTTCATAACTCTTAACGCCAAAAATTTTTCGGACATAATCCTAGTTGTCTGCTCGTCCGTACTCATTCTAGCTCTCATCAGATTCATTCCCGCAAAGGTAGCGGAAATAGTCAACGTCTCCCAAGTCTCAGGCGGAGGAGCGCTTACCTCTGCAATGTCTGCGATCGGGATAGCAACCATGACGGCAATGCAAATGCCTACTCAAGCCCTTGGCGGTGCAATCGAAGCTAAGCGCGGAACAGATACACTTCGTGAAGCTTTCAATATGGCCAGCTCACAAGGAGCCACCGGATTCGCCAGAGCGGGACAAGCCCTGATGAATGTAGGCGGAGCTGTCCGGGACAACATAGGGGCAACCAATATGGGCAACCTGCGAAGCTCAATTGTTGCCAATCACGAAGCACTCAAAATGCAACAGGCCAATTCCGGCCCATCTAACAACTTTCAGCTTCCCTAACCAATTGGAGTAACGATCTATGCCTAAAAACATTGATAATCCATATATCTCAGGAAGAGAAGAATGGCTTGAGCGTTACGGTTCGTACATCGAAGGCCGTAACCAATGGCGAATATTCGCTTTATGCTGTCTTTTAGTTACAGCCATATCCATGACCATGAATTTTATCCAGGTCACACAAAGCAAGGTCATACCTTACACAGTTGAGGTGGATAAACATGGCCAGGTTCTTTCCGTAACCCGTGCAGATGAAGTCGGGGCGGTTCCAAAACGCATCATTCAAGCCGAAGTTGCCAATCTCATTGTTAACTGGCGAACCGTGACCGCTGACATAGGACTCCAGAAAAAGATGGTCCAGCGTATGTCTTCATTTGTGCTTGGCGCTGCTCAGGGTGCAGCCAAAAACTGGTACGAAAGCAACAACCCATATGAACGGGGCCAGAAGGTTCTCGTTGAGGTTGATATTAAAGGCATTCCACTTCCGGTCAGCTCTGAGAGCTGGCGTGTCGAATGGCTGGAAACAGTACGCAACCATTCCGGTGTGACCATATCCAGCACTAATTATGAGGCAACGGTCAAAGTACGCCTCTCTCCACCAACAACTGAAAGCCAGATCCTTAGGAATCCGCTGGGCATTTATGTCACGGAATTGTCCTGGGCAAAACTTCTTGAACAATAGGAGCCGAAATGAAGCATCTCATTTTAACATTTTTTCTTGTTCTGATCGCCTGTACCGGTTGGGCTGCGCCCAATCAACAACAGGCCGAACAACAAGACTCTGATATGGGTTTGATGAACAAGGTATTTGCGCAGCATTCACCGCCGGAAACCAGAAATACTGCTGGCAGCACGGCTAGAAATCGGTCTTATTTGGCTGCTGAAATGGCGCAGCCTGATTACATATCTAAAACAAACGTTCGTCTTAATAGCAAAGAATGGGAAGCTTTGAAGCTTTCCAAAGAATGGATCAACCGCAAAATCAACCCGGTAATGGAGAGTAACGGCAGACTGGTTTACATCTACGGAGCGACCATGCCGACCATCATCTGCTCTCCGCTGATGACCTCTGATCTTGAGCTTCAACCGGGTGAAAACGTCAATGATGTGATTGTCGGTGACACTGCCCGCTGGCTGGTGGTTGTCGGTCAATCCGGAACTCCGGGTCGGGAATCAACACACATCATTATTAAGCCCCTCGATGCTGGGCTGGTTACCACTGCGGTCATCACTACAGACCGTAGGGTCTACCACCTTAAACTTGTATCTCGCCGCAAGGGTTACAATCCGTACGTTTCTTTCATCTACCCGGAAGATCAGAAGAAAGTTCTTGAAGCCAGCCTGAAACGTAAAAAGAAAAAAGACATTTGGGACACTACCCAGATTGAAGGAAAGAACGTGGATCTCTCCGCCCTGGACTTTGGCTACACCATTAGTGGCGATGAACCGGGATGGAAGCCCATGCGCATTTACAATGACGGAATCAGAACTTTTATCCAACTACCGAGAACGTCAACCCAAACCGAAATCCCGGTGTTGCTGGTTGAAAAAGCCGGACAGGAAGCCATCGTAAACTATCGAGTCAAAGGTAACGCCATGATCGTTGACGAGATCTTTGAAAAAGCAATCCTGGTTGCCGGCACAGGATCAGAACAGGCCAAAGTTGAAATTGCACGGGTGGAGGTGACCAAATGAGAATCCTGATTCTGATATTACTTTTGATCTTCCCCGCTGGCTGCACCGGCATACGTAATGCTGCCAAACAAGTTGAAGTCGTTGAGCAGGCTGCCCCCATGTACGAGGACCACGAAGTTGATTCCATCGTTGAAGAAGCCGCGCTCAAAGTTGCCGCACATTATCCCCCGGGCCGGACCGTCCTGCACCTGACTGTTTCAGACAATCCCTGCGGTTGGAAATTCGAAGCAGACCTGCGCGAACAAGGTTTCCAATTCAGCCCGAAGACTACTGATTCCAATGTGCTGGACATGAACATGAGATTTGATTCCATCACCAACAGCACACTCTACTACCTGTATCTCGGTTCATCTGATGGCTGGTCATTTGGGCAGGTCTACAACCTGACTTTTGAAGGATTCGAAAAATCCGGACTACTTACCCAGACCCCGGCGTTCTTTGAATTTGTCGGTGGTAATGCCGAACAAGTTGAATCACCCCTCAATGAGAACTGGTCCATAGTTCCCGGCGGGCTTCGAGATCAGCTCAAACGCTGGGCCGGTCGCTCAGAATATACGCTGGTCTGGAAAGCGAATCATGACTTTGAGATGCAATCCCACGCAACTTTCAGGGACACATTCCCAAGAGCAATAAAGCGGCTTTTTGCCCGCATGCACACCAACGGAAACTCCCTGCGAGTGACCCTTTACCAAGCCAATAAACATATTGTTGTCAGTGAGGATTAAGATGAAACGCACACTCATACTCATCATAACTCTCTTGCTTTGCAGCTGCGCTCCCATCCAGCCGTCACAACAGGAGAACTCTATAAAAAGCCGTGCGGCTTCAATGAGGGCTGCCAGCAGCAAAAAAACTGTTTCCATTGTTCATGCTCCTTATCTTGGAGCTATTCCGGTTGAGCTAACAGACAACAAGTTGCCTGCTATTTTTAGCCGGCGCGTAACTCTTACCAATCGGGTCGGAACAGCCTCCCAGATTGCAAAATGGATCAATGAGCTTGTTCCTATACATATTGAAGTTGAATCTGAACCTGAAAAAGGCCCCGTTTCTGAAGAAAGAAAGCAGACAAAACAAATACTCATGCGCATCAACTATGACGGTTCGCTCAAGAATCTGCTGAATACAGTGTGTGAATATTTCGGTATGGGCTGGGAATATGACCAACAGAGCGGAAAGATTGATATTGCGCGTCTGCAAACCAAATCATTCAACCTTGCCGTTGCTCCGGGCAATATCAAGTACGAATCGACCATCACCAATAAATCCCAGACATCCGGCAGCTCTTCCGACTCCAGCAGCATGGAAGGAGTCAGCCAGACCACCAGAACCTCGGACAGCGTAAGCCAGACATCCCAGACCAACAGAGCCAGATTTGAAGGCAATGTTTGGAAGGACACGGAAAAAGCAATTTCAGCAATGCTCTCCAAAGACGGCAGGGTTGTTATTAACGAAGCTGCCGGGATGGTCACAGTCACCGACACAGCCACAGTTCTGCGCAGAGTCGGAAACTATATAACATCCCTGAACACTAAGATGGGCAGACAAGTTGCTCTGGCCGTCAAAGTCTGGGCCTTGGAGATTAATCGTAACGCTGATGTAGGCTTTGATATTGAATCCGTCCTGAAAGCCGGACAATCAAGCTTTAGTCTTCTCGGAGGCCAGCCCTACAGCACCATTTCCGGAGCCGGGACTCTGACCGCCGCAATTCTGGACGGCAACTGGAAAGACACTAGTCTTATGCTGCGTGCGCTTAAACAGCGCGGGCGCACCACCCTGCTTACTTCCGGTTCGGGGATTGTCATGAACAATCAGGCTCTTCCCGTTCAGGTGGTCAAGCGGGACTCGTATCTCGCCGGAATCAGTTCCACCACTACAGAAAACTCCATGCAAACCTCGGAACTTACCCCAGGTGAAGTTTCCACCGGCTTCAGCATGACGGTGATCCCGCACATCATGAATAACCGTAAGGCTATTCTGCAATACAACATTACCCTTTCTTCCCTTGATTCAATGGATGAGTTCACATCCGGAGATCTGACTATCCAGCTTCCGCAGGTTTCGACCCGCAGTTTCAGCCAGCGAGTCAAAATGAAATGCGGTCAGACACTTGTTCTCGCCGGGTTCGAGCAGGAAAGCGATCAGCAGTCCAAAGGTATCGGTATCAGCGCAGGCGGACATAGCCAAAATTATGGCAAAAGCCTGATCATTATCACCATTGAGATGGAAAGTGCCGGGGTCTAACATGCGCACTATCAAAATACATAAGAAAGTATACGCCATAGGGTTCTGGTGGCAGCTCCTTGAAGGGAAAGGCAAAAAACAGCTTTTTGAAAAGGCCAGGACTGTTGCCGAAGACTTTAACGACAGCAAGTACAACTGCCTTGTTCCCCGCAAACAACAATACGGCCTTGGCTCCTGCGAAGAAGGGAAAATTAAACGACTCCCCTCTCTGGCCTGTGCTCTGGTGGAAAGATCAACTGCAACATGGATCGGGATGTTCTGCCTTGCTGAAGATATTTGGTGGGTCTGTGCGGTCAGCAAAAAAACCATTGTTGCAGAAGGTGACCAGTACTTCAGCTCCCGGATTGAAGCAGAAGCCCACTTTAAAAGCCTGAAGTCAATGTCCAGCTGGGAGAATGAAATCATCTGCGAAACAGTGGATGATTCCATGTCCCATTTTGAAGGGCTGCTCAAAGCTTCAGAACGGGTCCATCCTCTCTACCCTGAACACTCCAACCTTAAATATCTGGTTGCAGCAGCTATCGCTGTTACCGCCTGTGTGGGTTGGTACTTATGGAGTTCCCACCAACAAGAACTGTTGGAAGCGGAACAGCGCAGGATCGCCTACGAAGCCCGCCAGAAACAACTCCGTCAGCAGGAAACCGCCAAGAACGATCCGGAACAGATCTTTGCAATGGGCTGGAAGGAAAAACCATTACCTTCAGACTTTGCCCATGAGTTCCAGCGTGCGGTCGATAATTCCGAGCCGTACACCCTTGGCTGGAAGCTTAATTCCATTATCCGTGATGAGAACGGGATCTACATGTCCTGGCTGCATCAGGAAGGAGCGGGTTTCACCAACCGCCCGACCGTTGAAAGTATCAACTCCACTCTGGGCGCAAAGCCAGAACTGGCAGACCTGACCATCAACTACCCCGAGGCCGGCAAACGGCCGCAACAAAGTCTTACCCCTAAAGACGTTGCAACAGCCCAGCTTTACGAACTGACCCGCAACCTTGGAGCCAGACTAAACCTCACATGGCAGTCTCCTGAGACCCAAAAGCTGAATAACAAGATTCTCAAAAAAGCCGTTACCGTCACCGCTCCTTGGGTCAAAGGTGAGTGGAAACTTTCCGCTCTCCCGGTAGGGGTAATGATTGAAGACACTCTCTTCAAAGCAATGGACTCCATTCCCTGCCTGGTCGTTTCAAAGATCGACTTCACCAACAACCAATGCTCATTGGAGGGCCAGATTTATGCGAGTTACTAGCCTGCTTTTTCTGCTCTTGCTTATTGCCATACCTGCTTTTGCCAATGATCTGGCCGGCCATGAAATACCCGACCAAGATCTCGGTGAGGACCTGCTTATTGAAATGGCAGCTCAGACCAACTCAACGCAAAAGTTCAGTGTTGCCGGATCAACAAACGCAACCAATGGAACCGCTGATTCCAATGCGACAAACAGTGGGGCGATTGCTGCATTCATGGCCAACTCAAACAGCACAGAAAAGAGCCAAGAACAGGAACCTACGGAATCAACAGCAAACGCGACTGCTGGAACCGAAAAGACGGTTGCACAGCAGCCCGCAAACATTACGAGACCGGCAGTGACCATCAGTGATGTGAACTACATACGCAACCTGATTGAATACAAAAAACTGGAAGTGGCTCTTGCCAAGCAGAACAAGGAACTGATTGAGCTGACCACTCCTGTTTTACCTGCCGTCATGCCCAAAACCAAGGCCAGCTCAAAAAGAAGATGCAACCCGGCATGGCCCAAAGTTGTCTCCATTCAGGGTGTTGACGGAAGGCTTTCCGCTACCCTTTCAAGCTCCGCAGGTCTTGAGACCGTGCACGTAGGCGACAAAGCCGGTCCCGGTAAAATCGTATCCATAACCCCCAGGAAAGTTCTGGCCCGCGCAAACGGCAGGAACATTGCCTTGAAGTTCAAGGAGTAACTAATGACAAACACTGAAATTCCGGCAAGCCTTCAGGAGAGAGTTCTTTTTCTGGACGGCAAAATCTACATCTCCGCTGAAGTGGAAGATGACGCTATCCTTATGTCCTTTCTAAGCTATGCAGCGCGTAAAGGATTTAAAGAGAATAAACGACTCAAACCTGAAGAATTTCAAAAGCTGCGTAAAAAACACTTCGTAAGAGTCGAAACAAACAGCGACATCCAAGATCTCGCTATTGAGATCATTGCAGACGCATATAATGAAGGAGCGTCTGATATCCATATCGGTGACTACGGTCCCTTTGCTTCCATCCAGTTCCGCAAACTTGGTATGCTGCAAAATCATCGCGAACTCATGGGTGAAACCGGACGCAAGGTCATCACGGCCATGTACCAGACCATGTCCAATAGCGCTGACACAACCTTCATTGCCAAGGAAAGACAGGACGGCAGGATCGTCAGCAGCGATTATCTCCCGGCTGAAGTACATTCCATCCGTCTGCATACTGAACCGCTTGAATGTTCCATGGCCGAGAATGGAATTGGAACATTCATGGCGCTGCGTCTGCTTTACGACCGCACCACAGCAACGGGTAGCCTTGAACAAAGACTTGGGACTCTCGGCTATTCGGATCGGCACATCCGCCGTTTCCAATTCCTTACCCAGCGTTCAGGGCTAAGTCTGCTTTCCGGTCCCACCGGGCATGGTAAATCAACCGCCCTTAAACACATAATGGAAAGCATGGCCGAGGATCACCCGGAAAAGAACTTCCTCGCCATTGAAGATCCGCCGGAATACCCATTGGAACGTGTGAAGCAGGTCAGGGTCAGCACCAATGATCAAGATGACAATCGCGGGGCGGCCTACCGAAACGCCATTGCCGGAGCTATGCGCTCTGACCCTGATGTAATCATGATTGGAGAAATCCGTTACCCGGAAGCAGCATCTGCCGCCCTTGATGCCGCTCAGACCGGGCATGGTGTCTGGACAACAGTCCATGCCAACTCCGCCTTCGGGATTATCCAGCGAATGGTTTCCCTGCTGCGTGCGGCCCAATATCCTGATCCGCTTGAATATCTATGCGACCATACTGTTTTGTCCGGCCTGCACCATCAGCGGCTTGTTCCGGTTCTCTGCCCCAATTGCAAACAACCGATCATGGAAATCACAAAGCTTGATCCGGACAATGACCTGCGCCGCAAACACCTTCCACAAGCAGTGCTGAACCGTTTGATGCGTGCCGTAAATAAAATGGGCGACAAGAACGTCCATATCCGCGGTGAAGGATGTGCAGAGTGTTCCGGCATGGGCATTATCGGCCAGACCGTGGCCTCTGAGATCGTCACCACTGACCATGTGATCCTGCGCAACATCCGCGCTGGAAACATGGAGGCTGCCTACAAACACTGGCGTCATGAGCAGAACGGCCAGACCTTTGTCAGCCACGCCATTGACCTCATCGAGCAGGGAATCATTGATCCCTATCTCACTGAACTGCGCCTTGGTGTTCCCTTGAACTATGCCAAGGCCTTTGATGATTTCCACCTGTCCGCCAAGGATCTGGACGAACTGGCCGGCTCAAAGAAAGTGGAGGCTCCCAATGGTGCATCCTGATCTGACCTACCTTACGGCCAAACTTTTCTTCGGTGAATCTGTACGCATCCGCTTTTACAGAAAACTGGCTGCCCTAACACGGCATGGCGTAAGCGTGGTTGATAGCGTTTCAGAGCTGAGAGAAAGATACGCCAAACAACGAAGCCCCCTTGCACGAGTGCTATCCGAAGTTTCCGCCCGTCTGGAATCCGGAAACAAGATTTATGAAGCCATGCACGGATTCATTCCCGCAGAGGAAGTCATGCTCATCAACAGCGGAGTGAACTCAGGAAAACTGTATCAAGCACTTGAACTCGCTGTTCACTTGATTCAGGCCCGGATGAAAATCATCAGCTCCATGCGCAAGGCCTTGGCATATCCGGCTCTTTTGATCTGCGCCCTCATTACCCTGCTGCTGGTTCTCTCCAGATATGCCATGCCCAAATTCGCCCAGCTTTCAAATCCTGAACAATGGGCAGGAGGAGCAAAAATTCTCTACAGGGTATCGAACTTTATTGATTCTACTGCAGGAACCTCACTTCTTATCGGAATCATACTGGCTTTCCTGCTTTGTCTTGCGACGATCAAAGTCTGGACCGGAAAGATCCGCGTACACTTTGACTCTGCCCCCCCCTGGTCTTTCTACCGACTGATCATCGGCAGCCTCTGGCTCTTCACCCTTTCAACTCTCATGAAATCAGGGATTCAGCTTTCACAGGCTATCAATGAAATGCTGTCTACTCCGGGAACCAGCCCATGGCTCAAGGAACGACTTATGGCTGTAAAGGCCCAGCTAAATCTCGGTAAAGGGCTGGGGCAGGCGCTTGACGATTCAGGTTACCAGTTCCCTACCGCAGAAATCATTGAGGACCTGCGCATTTATTCACGGCTCCCAAACTTTGACAGCCAGCTGCACCTCATTGCTGAAGAAATGCTGGAAGAAGGAATCGAGAAAATCAAAGCGCAAGCCAAATTCATAAACATTTTCTGCATCATCAGCATTGTCGCGGTGGTGTCCAATATCGTTCTGGCAATTTCCTCAATTCAACAACAGCTCGGCCAACCCATGGCCTACTAGGAGAACACTAATGACTTTACTCGAAACAGTTGGCGCACTGCTTATTGCCGCAATCGTACTCGGCGGTTCCGCCTTCATGCTTAAAAAAGGAATTGAAAGCGACAAAGTCACAAGCGCACAGCAGAACCTTTCCACCTTCAGGCTCGACATAAAGAACCTTTACAAGGGCGAACCTGATTTCGCAGGTCTGACCACAAGTATAGCCGTAACCAACAAAGTAGTCCCCGACGGCATGCTCAAAAGCAGCGGTGATGTTCGTAACGTATGGAACGGTGATGTTGCCGTTGCCGCCGGCACAGACCCGACCACCTTCACCATCACCCACAATAATGTTCCTGAATACGCCTGCGTAAAAATGGCCACATTTCAGGCTGAATCATGGGAAGCAATCACCGTAAACGGCGTTGAAATTACTCAGGGAAGCGGAATGGTTGCCGCAATTTCCGAACAACTCGCAGAAAGCAACACCATCGTCTTCACTTCCAACTAGCAGAGGCTGTAAATGGGACTCAAAAGTGCATCATTCACTGATTTAATTCTTCATGAAAGCGGGGAGGCTTTCATGAAAGGTTGCGATTCCTGCGGCCAGAAACTTGTTCCCTGCGCGGAGGACATCAAAAAAGAAATTGAAATTCTGCATAAGGAAGTCCTCAGAGTTCATGAAGAAAGTGGACGACACACTTTCCGGGTCATTCATGAAGAAATCGGCTACCGAGTCGCCCTTTACGAAGGAGTAGACTGGGGAAGTGGTAAAGTTTTCTTCCTGCGCCGCATTCAAGAGCAGGTCGAGAACTTCAACAAAATCGGCATGCCGGAACCGCTTGCAAAATGGCTTCTCTCTGAAAAGCAGAGCAAGGGACTGGTGCTTTTCACCGGTGCGCAGGCCTCCGGCAAAACCTTCAGTGCTTCTTCTCTGGTGGCGACCCGCCTTTCAACCCTTGGCGGCCACGGGGTCAGTTTTGAAAACCCTGCTGAAATGCCCCTTGACGGTAAACATGGTGATTTCGGTTTCTGCTTTCAAGCTGAGATTGAGCGCGAGGAAGATTTGGCGGAAGGGATTGAACGGTCGCACCGTTTCGCCTCCCCAAATATCATCTATATAGGGGAAATCCGCAGCAAATACGCTGCAAGCGAAGCCCTGCGAGTCTGCCTTGGTTCAGACAAACAGATTGTCATCGCCACCATGCACGGCTTCGACCTTGTGACCGCCCTTGAACGGCTGGTGACCATGGCCCGTGAAATCGACGGAGAGATCGCCAGCCAGAACCTTGCCCAGGGCCTGCTTGCTGTAGTGCATCAGCAACTTGAACAAGACGAAGACGGCAAAAAAGTTCTGAAAGTGCCTCAATTTCTTCTGGCCCCTTTCACGGAGAAATATCTCGGCCTACGCGCCAAGATCAAAAACAATGAAATGTCCGGTCTTCAGGAAGAAATGCGAGAGCAGGAAAATTCTATCCAATTCATGGGGATTGATTCCATATGAAGACTCTCGCCGCCCTCTTCTCACTGCTTGGCGTGTTGGCATTAATGACACCGCAAATGCTGCTTCATCCTCGATCTGATGAAGCAGTTGCGAGGGCGATTGCCCTTAATTTCTGCCTCTACCGCAATGCCGTAAACCACTACGTCATTAAGCACCCCACGACTGCAAATGGAATTCTCGTTCCTAAGTCACTCCTTGACCTGCCGTCCGGTTGGAAGTCCCTGCGTGCATGGACCAACCGACCGGATGGCGGGACTTTATACGTCTGGGGACCGGTCAATGAAAATGAAGCAGGTACAATCATGGATATGTTCAATGATTCATACGCCGTAGGAATTAAACGAAATGGCTCACTAGTCACTGACCATGGAATAGGCATAGCCCTGCCTGATTACATTCCTAGCGGCAGCATCGTCAGCGTAATTACTCCGTAGGAGCTAAGATGAGAATCAACGTTAAAAATAAACAGACCGGTATGGGCATGGTGGATGCGCTGGGCGCACTGCTGATTATCGCAATGATGATGCCCATGCTTGGAAACATGATGGACCGTGGTTTTCAGTATGTGGATGAAAAAAACGTAAGCAGTCATCTTGCAGCAGTGCTTGATGCTGCTTCCGGTTATGCAAAAGAGCATTACCCGGAACTGATCAATTCATCCACAGCCAGCAGTGCAACCACAGTGACCATGGACCAGCTCCGTGCGGGTAATTACCTGCCGGCAGGTTTTCAGAACCGTAACGCCTGGGGCCAACGATATGGAATCTACGTGCTGGAACCAAACGCAGAAGATTTGCAGGTTATTGTTCTAACTTATGACGGACGAACATCCACAGCCAAAAACAAGCGTTTCGGCACAGCTTCCGCGCCCTCTGCCGCTGCCATGGTAGGCGGTTCCGGTGGCTACATTCCTACCGGTGATCTTCCCGGGCAAAGTCCCACTGAGCTGCGCGGATCTCAAGGCGGCTGGGTTGTAAACCTTGCCGGAACAAATATCCCCGTTCCAAGCCCCGGCCATATCGGTGGGCGCTCCTTCCTGCGTGAAGGAGAGTTAAGCCAGGATTTCCTCTACCGGGTAGAGGTTCCCGGACACCCGGAACTGAATGAAATGTCCACTGAACTGGATATGACCGACCACGCCATAGAAAACGTGAAGGAAATCCATTTTGAAAAACACACCATCAATGACATCGACGCAAGCGGCTTTTGCGGTGATCCCGACAAAGAAGGACGTGTCTTCATGGACCCGAACATCGGCCTCTATGTCTGCCGCAATGGAGAGCCT
>NZ_OY763932.1:300000-517690 GCF_963667685.1 Maridesulfovibrio sp.
GAAAATGGATGTTGTTGCTGACATGTAGATAGGGCGCAGTCTGGAACGGGTTGCTTCAAGCACAGCATCGCGGTGTTCCATGCCCTCGAAACGGACGTTGTTCAGTGACTGGTGGACAATAAGAATTGCGTTGTTAACAACAACCCCGATCAGAATAACGAAACCGAGCATGGTCAGCACGTCCAGCGGCTGTGGAGCGATGAACAGGTTTTCCAGCTTCAGACCAAGGAAACCACCTGCGCCAGCCAGAGGCACTGTCAGCAGAATGATGAACGGATAAATGAAGTTTCCGAACAGTGCTGCCATAAGCAGGTAGGTAATGACAACCGCCAGCAGGAAGTTCCACTGCATGGCCTCACGGGTCTGGGTCAGCTTGTCAGCCGCGCCGGACATGCGCACGTTAACACCGTCCATGAGTCCCATTTCCTTAACTTTGGGAATAAGCTGGTTATGGATAATATCCATAGCTTGTTCCAGAGGCATGGTTTTGGGCGGAGTTATCTGCAACGTAACCGTTCTCTGACGCTCAAGGTGTCGAATCTGGGTGATACCGTAGGTCCTCTCCAGATGGGAAAGTGAAGAAACAGGAACCGCCCAACCCTGCGGGGTTGCCACAAGTGATTCATAAAGGGCTTCCGGTGTGTCGACCAGATTCCCGGATGCCATGAGTTTCAGGTCGATTTTCTTTTTACCTTCTTCTTTATAATCTCCGATCTTGCGGCCATCCATGAGTACGTCAAGAGCCTCACCTATTTCCTGACTGGACATGCCAGCCGCACGAATACGGTCCCGGTCGGGAACGATACGCACTTCAGGGTAAAGCATCTCCAGAGACGGGATAGGTCGTACCTGTCCGCCGGGAATAGCCTGTCTGGCCATCCCGAACATGGTTCCGGCAGCAGCCATAAGCTTGGGCAAATCCGGTCCGCTAAAATCAACTGCGACCATACGTCCCTTACCAAGGCCAGTTTCAAAAATCGAAGCCTGGATACTAACCCCGAACATACCGGGAATAGAGTTCATTATACGGTTAAAAAGTGGAATCAGCGCAGCTGGCCGTTCCTCATCTCCGGAGATTGCACCGAAAAGGTTGATATCCGGGGCTGAAACATAGAAAAGCTGTTCCACTGAAGGAAAGCCATCCTTTTCCTTATGCATGTGCGGCTCAGTCTGGGCAGCGATATATTCACCGATGGAAGCTCTTTCCTCAAAGGAAAGCCCCGGCGGCGGGATAAGGATAGACAAAATCAGGTTGCGGTTACCCTGCGGCAGGTATTCCATCTTCGGGAAGAAGGAAACAACCAATAAAGCTGAAGCCGCGACAAGAATAAACACTGTCGAGAGCCGTGTGACCCAGTTACGGATAGACAGGTCCAGCACAGCCATAATCCAGTCGGAGCTCTTGGCACCTATTCTGGTAAGCAGATTCTCTTTCACCTTCTTTTTTCTTTTAGAGATAGAATAAAACTGCTTGGCCAGCATGGGGATAACCGAAATAGAAACAAACATGGACAGAGAGATCGCGCAGGTAACCGCAATAGCGATATCCTTAAATAGCTGCCCTGCTTCTTCTTCAATAAAAACAACCGGCAGGAATACTGCAACAGTGGTCAGAGTTGAAGCCAGAACCGCTCCCCAAACTTCGCTCGCTCCATCATAAGCGGCCTGATAGGGGGCCTTACCCATTCCACGGTGACGGTCGATATTTTCAAGGACAACAATAGCGTTATCCACCAGCATACCGACAGCGAATGAAATACCGGACATACTGACAATGTTCAGCGTCCGCCCCAGTCCGCCGAAAACAATGAATGAACCGATGACAGAAATCGGAATTGCGATTGCAACGATAATGGTAGCGGAAAAGGACTGCAAAAATGTCAGCAGGACGATAACCGCCAACACACCACCGATAATGATATTCTGTTTTACCAGATCAATTGCACCGTTGATGTATGGTGCCTGATCATAAACCCAATCAAGGAAAACACCCTTATCAGCAAGCAGTCCGGAATTCAGCTCTTCCACAACTTTGCGCACGTTCTCGGTCACTTCCAGTACGTTCGCGCCGGGCTCAGGTTTGATCCCGATAGCCATTCCGGGAGTACCGTTATGCAGCATAGCTACTGTATCTTTGGCAAATCCGGGAACGACCCTGCCCACATCGGCAATGGTCACGCGCTGCTGGCCTGAGGAAGTGATTACCACCTGCTCGATTTCTTCCGGACTCTTGAATTCAGCAGTAGTGCGAATACGGTAATCACGACGTCCGACCCCGAGGTTACCGGCTGCAACGTTAGCGTTCTCGCTCTGTAAGACCTTAATGACCTCATCGATAGTCAAATTATAGGCAGCCAGTTTTTCCGAATCGATGATTATGTGCATTTCCTTTTCGGTTCCACCGCCGACAAACAGGTCCGCGACACCGTCCACACGCTCAATATACTGACGCACCTCATCTTCAAAATAAGTAGCGAACTCATTAATATGGTGCTTATTCTCCGGTAAAGTACGCATAATCATCCAGATTACCGGAGAAGCGGAAGCTCCTGTTGCGGAAATCACAGGGCGGTCGGAATCAGATGGATATTTCTTAACCTCGTTGAGCTTATTTGAAACCCTGAGCAGGGCATCATCGATATTGGTACCGATTTTAAAGCGCAGGGAAATCCGACCGAAACTGTCAAAGCACTCCGATTCCATTTCCATCAGACCGGTAACACCCTTAAGAACTTTTTCCTGCTCTTCGATGATGTCACGCTCGATCTCATATGGAGTGGCGCCTGTCCATGTAGTTTCAACAGTAATTTCCGGTTCAGTTACTGAGGGAGAAAGCTGGTACGGCAGGCCGGAAAGGGCCATACCGCCAAACAGAACCAGCAGGATAACTCCGACCAGCACAGAAACAGGTTTTTCAATTGAAAACTTTACAAAATCCATTATCTACTCCGCGCCGCGGGGCTATTTATTGTCAATAATAACAGGCTGGCCGGGTCTGAGCCGCTCGTTACCCTTGGTAACGATATCCATTCCGGATTTGAGCCCCTTACCGCGTACTCCGGCATTCATACCCTTAAAGCCTACGACCTGTACCGGAAAAGGCTGAGCTTTGCCGTCAATAATGGCGATGACCATTGTCGTACCGCGCAGTGTGAGAACCGCATCCCGGGGAACCACAACAGTTTCGCTGGCAATGCCGTTCGGCAGGGAAACACGGGCTTCCATGCCCTGCTTAAACCCTGTATCACCGATAATTCGAATCTTTACAGGAAAAGTTCGGCTGGCAATATCTCCGCGCGGAATGACAGCAAAGACTTTACCTTTGTACTCATTGTCCGCGGCAGCAATGCTAACTTCAAGGCCGGGTTTGACAACCATGGCAACATCCTGTGGAACATTAACCACAACATCGTAGCTGTTGTTCATACCCAGCTTTACTACATCGGCGCCCACTGGGAGCCATTCTCCGAGGTAAACAGAACGTTTCAGCACAATACCGTCAAAAGGTGCGCGGATCGTCTTTTTATCAAGCTGGATCTGCAGACGATGCAGCTTTGCCTGAGAGGAAGCAAGTTCGCTCTCCATGGCCAGTGCCTTGAAACGCTTTGAGTCGTATTCACCTTCATGGACAGAACCGCTCTGGAAAAGCTTGGTGATACGCTGGTCATTACGCTTGGCAAGGTCGTAGTTGGCTTTTGCTTCCGCGTAGGCAGCTTGGGCTGCAAGTATTTCAGTGTTCAGCAAATCAGAACTGAGCCTGATCAATACATCACCTTTTTTGACTACATCACCTTCTTCAACATCGACTCTGACAATTTTACCGCTAACCTCGGATGCAACATCAGAAGTTTCGGAGAAATATACAGTACCGATGTAAGAAGATTCCGGGGCAACCTGCCCGGAGAAAGATTTTGACGTAGCGACATGAGCCGGCGGCATCTGTGCTTCCTGCTTCTCTGCGGCGAAAGCAGGACAGGCCAAAAACGAAAAAATCAAAAATAATATTATCCGTTGCATAGAAAAGCTCCGATACAATTTATAACTTTACGGTGTTAACGGGCACACTTTACGTAAGATCGCAGTATAGTCAACCGGGAACAGATCTAAACAATAAGTATGCGCTCACATATTTAATTAATTTAAAAATAATCAACTTCTCGACATGGGCCAATTTATAATTTATTATTGTTAAATTTTCGTTATATACAGACCTAAAGAATATATTTAACGCCATTATAACCTTGGACAGCCATGAAACTACTGCTCAAAATATCAATAATTATTTTTTTTTCACTGACAACAACACATGCCTATGCACTTACTATTAAAAATAAATGTAATTATAGTGTTGCTGGGTCAGTTAAAATCGCAGAAAATAAAATCAGTGTAGCCCAATTCAACATAGCACCTGGTCAATCTCAAAGAATACTGGACAACTTCGAAAAGGTTCCTATTATTATCAGTACCATTCCAAATGTATATGACATGAAAAAACTAAAAATAACCTCAATTGAAATCGACAACCCGGATAGATACATTGAGTTAAAGCAATCCCCAGAAGGAATAAAATTCAAGATGAAATAATTACCCGATTATCCGCCGAAGACAAAACCCTCCCCATACTTTGGTACGGGGAGGGCTCTTTTTCAGTATTATAAAAGCGGGTAAGTTCGTATAGCTGCTAACTACAGGTTAGCAAGAATAATCTCTCCAAATTCTTTACACCCGACCTGTTCGGAACCACTGATCTGACTTGCGAGGTCTACAGTGACTTTCTTAGCGGCAAGTGCTTTTTCAACCGCATTTTTGATCAGTGCGGCAGCTTCGCCCATGCCGTTATTTTCGAGCAGCATAGCACCGGAGAGCAGAATACTTCCGGGGTTGGCAAGATCTTTACCGGCAATTGTCGGTGCGGTTCCGTGGGTTGCTTCATAAATAGCAAGCTTATCACCCATATTAACGCCCGGAGCAAGCCCGAGGCCACCGACCTGTGCGGCAAGTGCGTCGGAAAGATAATCACCGTTAAGGTTGGTGGTAGCTACTACGCTGTACTGTTCAGGACGCATAAGCAGTTCCTGGAACATTGCGTCAGCAATACGGTCCTTAATGATAACCCTGCCGGTGGAGTCTTCACCTTCTTTGACAACCTTGCCTGCATAATCTTCCTCGGCGAGGTCGTAACCCCACTGGCGGAAGCCGCCTTCGGTGAATTTCATGATATTGCCTTTATGCACCAGAGTCACTGATTCGCGGTTCTGGTCGATGGCGTAATCAATGGCCCGGCGAACCAGACGCTTAGAACCAGCAGGAGTAATAGGCTTAATCCCTACTCCGGCAGTGGGATCGATCTTCGCACCCATTTCATTGACGAGAAAATCAATTACCCTCTTAGCTTCAGGAGATGCCGAACTCCACTCGATTCCTGCGTAGACATCTTCGGTATTTTCGCGAAAAACCACGATATCAACCAGATCAGGACGCTTGACCGGAGACTCGATGCCTTCGAAATAGCGGATGGGTCGAATGCATGCGTAGAGATCGAAAACCTGTCTCAGGGTAACGTTGAGGGAACGGATTCCTTTACCGACAGGGGTCTGCAAAGGGCCTTTAATGGCCAATTCAGCTTTGGCGAGGGTATCAAGAGTTTCCTGAGGAAGGTACTCACCTGTAGCTTCATAAGCTTTTTCGCCGGCAAGAAGTTCAACCCATTCTATTTTGTTTTTACCGGAATAAGCTTTTTCAATTGCGGCATCGAGGACCGGACGGGCTGCGCCCCATACTTCGGGTCCAATACCATCACCTTCTATAAAATATACTGTTTTAGTAGACAAAACGATCTCCTTTATTGCTGGCACAGCTCCGGTTCCTTATTGCTGCGCAGTGAATTGACACCTGTATAAGAAGTGGCATCAGGTAAGACCGGACGGCGTTTCGAGTCATCATTAAACTGAAAAGAGGAACCGGGTATTTTTCCGTCCGCAGACTGGAAAACGGCAGGATTGTATCTGCACAATAGATTACAGAGCGCACAAATACGACAGTCTTGCAAAAAAGTAAAGAAAAGCCAGTCTACAACACCACATAAACACATACTTCGCAAAATAATTAAATCAGGAAATTTTCACCGAAATACAACTACAGTAACAGCATATAATTCAAAAGCGAAAAGGGAGGCCCGCTATACGGACCTCCCTTTCTGAGTTGTATATAACCCATCTGTGATTATTAACCACCGATGAGCTGCATTGCCATCCTGGGCATACCGTTAGCCTGGGAAAGCATGGCCACTGCGGACTGAGTCAGAATCTGGTTCCTGGTGAATTCAGTCATTTCAGTCGCAACGTCAACGTCGGAAATACGTGATTCCGAAGCCTGAACGTTTTCAGCCTGGATTGAGAGGTTGGTAATGGTATTTTCCAGTCTGTTCTGGAGAGCACCGAGGTTTGCGCGGATCTTATCCTTGGAGATAATTGCGTTCTGAAGCTTCTCCAAGGACTTCTGAGCCAGCTCCTGAGTAGAGATGGAGTTATCTGCAGCTGCACCGACACCAAGAGCCGAAGCTGTGGAAGTGCCGATTGAGATGTAGTAATAGTCTTCCGCACAATCGTTGCCGGTACCGAAGTGAACCTTTACAGGACCGGTAGATGTGAGACCAGCACCGCTGTGATCGCTGGTAGCTCCGGACATATTACCATTGAGCAGGTGAATTCCGTTGAAGTCGGTGGCACTTGCGATACGGGTGATTTCTGAAGCCATGGCCTGATATTCAGAGTCGATGATAAGGCGCTGGTCAGAGTTGTAAGTACCGGTGGATGCCTGAGTTGCAAGTTCCTTCATACGGATGAGCTTTTCATCGATAACACCGAGAGCTCCATCAGCAGTCTGGATCATTGAGATGGCGTCGTTAGCATTTCGGATACCCTGATTAAGGGACTTGATATCGGAACGCATAAGTTCACGAATTGCCAGACCTGCGGCATCATCAGCTGCGGTTCCAACGCGGAGACCTGAAGACAGGCGGCGTGTTGAAACACCGAGGTTGCCGTATGATTCCTGCAAGTTGCGGCTTGCATTCATTGCCATCATGTTGTGATTGATTACGAGCGACATAATAATTCCTCCATGAATTACTTATTGAAATTCGCCTGAGTGGGTCCTTCCACTCCGACCTTTTACTGGTTGAATAGTCAGTACAAAATCCTCTGGAATTTCTACTGCATAAAATACCCTCCGGAACAGTTCGACATGCGGCCTCGGCCGTTCAACCCGGTAATCACCGAATTCAACCTGGAGCATTTTCGGGCATTACCTGCATATGGACTCACGCAGGTGTCCGCTTAATCTTTCGGTTAAGACGCAGGACTCCAGTGATGAGTCCGCGACTCTGTACAGGCACGGCCATACGGCGGCGATTCTCACATGTCCCGTTCTGGGAAATTTCTCTATGCAGCGAACCGCACATTACCAACCTCCGAGAATCGCACTCGACCAAATACCTTTATATGCTCATGTTAACTACGGCTTAATATTTCCGGGCATCCTCCTTTGTTGACTTGAGTATATTTTTACTCTGCGGGGGTATTTGCAATGGGTATGCCTAGAGAGACGAAGATGGTTATTTATTTAAATACAGAAACCACAAGACACTGTTTAGACAGTATTTTTAAAAACAAACGCACCTTAATATTTATAAAGAAAGGGATAGAAGGAAAAGAAAAGGGAAATATCTGCCCTTCGTTAAGCGGAAAATCTTTCCCGCCAACAGGGATGGGAAAATGTTTACACGATTCTATTTCACCGATATGACCCGAAAAGCAAAAGCACCTATAATCCAAAAACAAGCGCCATAGCGCACTTTTTTCATGAAGATACGAAGCATTCATAAGCTTAATAACCGTATCAGGAATTACCTCTGCCTATTCCTGACCATTTTCATTGCGAGCTCACTCTGCTCTTCAATTCTTTTTTTCTGGTCTGTGACCAAAGAAGTGGACAGTAAAGCGGCAACATGGGCAAACTACCTCGTAGAGCGGATAGCATTTCTGGAGAATGTTGTTACATCAAGGGCAACTTTCAACCATGGGATGTCGATACTCAGAGTTACGCCTGAAGGCGAAGTTGTTAACAGCAGACCTTTCCCGTCTGAAATAAAATCCGTTGCAAAATCTCCTGTCTTTCAGGAAGTAAAAAACTTTAAGCCCGGCCAATCCATACTTTTACGCACAAGCGATGTAGAATCTGACGAGCTATACCTTATCCAGCGTTTGGACCACAGCTTCGCGATAGCCAAAGTTCCTCCGGAAAGCCTGCTGCCTGTCTCCCCTCAGGGAACGGAGCTTTATATTAAAGACAGAGACGGACATTCGATTTTCGAATCAAGTGAAGATTACATTCCTAATTCGTTCAAGCTGGGTAGACTTCATTTTTCCAAGTTCCACATTATCGCATCTGCGCAAGCTAAAACTCAAAATTTCGGTGGCCTATCCCTGACAATAGGCAAAGATATTTCGACAGAATTTTATGCCGGAATATCACTTATCCTTTTTACGGCAATATGCCTGGGTATTCTGATCAAAAGGTCAGCGTTCTTGACTTGGGATCTTGATAAGAATGAAAAAGATTTTATCAGAATCAACAATCTGCTGAAGAAGGTATCGGATGCCCCGGACAAAAATCTGAACCATCTTCCGGCAATTGAGGCTACGGCAAAACGAATCCGTGAGGTAGACTGGAACAAAGAAGCGTCGCAGATGGCTTTTCTGGAAAGCAGAAACTATGTCACTGCCACTGCTTTCTTTTCCAGAAAAATCCTGCGTCTGCTGGAAGAAGTTGCATCGCATTCACGCGAACTAACAAGCTCCCGCAAGAAGTACCATGATCTTGTGCACACCGCCCGTTCCATCATTCTCCGTATCGATTGCACGGGCAAATGTACTTTTTTTAATGAATATGCCCAGTCGTTCTTCGGTTTTTCTGAAGAAGAAATGATCGGCGGCAGTATTCTCGGCACACTCATTCCAAGAACAGAAAATGGTGATTCTGATCTTGAAAAATTTATTAATGAACTCACCAGCAATCCCGAAGCCTATCCGGTCAGCACGAACCGCAACACCCGTAAAGACGGGAGATACGTTTGGGTTCATTGGGCCAACAGCCCTGTGTTTGATGAATCAGGAGTTCTTTCTGAAGTTCTCTGCGTAGGAACAGACATTACCGAGCGCAAAAAAATGGAGAGTGAACTCCATGAGACCAGAAACTATATCCGCAATATTATCGACTCCATGCCTTCAATGATTATAGGACTGGATAATGACTGCAAAATAATTCACTTCAACACAGCCGCACTAAATTTGGCCGCTCTACCGGCCAAAGAACTGGAAGGAGCTGATGTTGAGACTGCTTTCCCCCCACTCGCCAAATATGCATACAGCATTACCCAGGCCATCGAGAGCGGGATTCCGGAAACCGGTATTCGCGCGCAGGGAATAAGCGCTCCGCACAGTCATCATGATATTATCATCTACCCTCTCAATGACGGTATGCGCGGAGCTGTTATCCGTATCGATGATGCTACTGAAAGGGTCCAAATAGATGAAATGATAATCCAGACAGAAAAAATGATGTCCATCGGGGGGCTGGCAGCTGGAATGGCTCACGAGATCAACAACCCTCTGGGGGGAATTCTTCAGGGTATCCAGAACATAGTCCGTCGGATATCACCGGACTTACCGGCAAACCTCCGAGCTGCAGAAAAAGCGGGCTGCTCTGTTGATTCAATAATTGCCTACATGGAAGACCGAAAAATACTGAAAACACTGGACGGAATAACTGACTCCGGGATAAGGGCTGCGTCCATTGTTTCCGGCATGCTTGAATTCAGCCGTAAAAGCGATTCCCAGAAGGCTCCGGGCGACCTGCGGAAAATAATGGATAAAGCCACGACTCTCGCAGCTCAGGACTACAATCCCCAGAAGAGATACGATTTCAAGAAAATCACAATCACAAAGGATTATGATGAAAATCTTTACCTGACACCCTGCACCGCGACTGAAATCGAACAGGTTTTCCTGAACCTGCTGCGCAATTCGGCACAGGCCATGAACGACTGGAAAAATATGGACAGGTCCCCGGAAATTGTGATCAGAATCCGCAATGACCGAAATATGGTGAAATGTACAGTTTCCGACAATGGTCCCGGCATGGATGAGGCTGTTCGTAAAAGAGTATTTGAACCTTTTTACACAACCAAATCACCGGGGATCGGAACAGGACTGGGACTTTCAGTCTCTTATTTCATCGTAACCCAGAATCATCAGGGTGTGTTTCTGGTAGATTCTTCACCCGGGCTGGGAACAACCTTCACCATCCAGCTTCCTGCCATGCAAAAATAAGAAAAAGGCCCGGAAATCATAAACTGATTTTCCGGGCTTCTCTCATTTGGGAAAAAACAGTATCATTTCCTGTCATCCGCCAGACCTTCCTTGACCCGCATAATACGCTCGTACGACTGTCTGATCCTGCGTTCTGTGACTTTACCTTCATGGACCAACTGTTTCAGGGTCGCCACAGCTTTGGTTCCCAGTCCCGGCTCAAAAATCAGGTTATTACCAAATAACAGAATATCCGCTCCGGCCTTCACTGCCCGGTAAACCCCTTCTTTGAAGCCGTATTCACCGCTGACAGCCTGCATCTGCATGTCGTCTGTAACAACAAGTCCCTGAAACCCCATACCGCGCCGTAATATACCTTGGATAACCCTACGGGAAAGTGTTGCCGGATACTTGCGGTCCAGCTTCGCATTGAAAACATGGGCAGTCATGATCATATCTGCCTTGTTGTCCTGAATAATTTTCTGAAAAGGATACAGCTCGCTGCTGTCCCAAGATTCGGTCACATCGGTAAATCCAAGATGGGAATCACCGCGGGAACTGCCATGTCCGGGAAAATGTTTCATACAAGAAAGTATCCCTTCTGAGTGAAGACCGTCGATAAAGGCTTCTGCAAAACGGGCCACGATACGCGGATCATCAGAGAAACTGCGCTGCAAGGCGGCAATTACAGGATTGGACGCGTTGCGGTTTACATCCACTACCGGTGCAAAATCCATGTTGATCCCTGCTGTTCTCAAAGTCCGCCCGGTAATTTTACCGGCTCGGTAAGCCCTCTGCGGATCTCCGCTATTACCAAGTTCGGCAGCTGAGAGCGTCTCTTGGAATCCCATTTCCCCGGTTAACCGTTTAATGACGCCCCCTTCCTGATCCACAGCAATAAACAACGGAGTTGCAGCGTAACTCTGCAAGCCGGAAGTGAGCATGGAAATCTGTGCTGGACCTTCGATATTACGCACCGTGCTGTTTAACGCGCAGTCCTTGCTGAAAAGTATAACCCCGCCGATATGGGCTTCACGGATATCTCTTATTACTGGATTGTCCGCATTAAGCTGCAAACCTCTGAACCCGACCATGACCATCTGTCCGATCATGATATCCAGTTCAGAGGGTCCGTTTGAACTTTTTTTTGCAGCACATCCGGAAAGAAAAATTGCAACCAAAACATATATAACTATTAATTTTCTCAAAGAATAAACTCCGATCCTTTTTTATGCGAAACAAAAAAAACATGGTATAGTTAGCATCCTGCAATTTTGCAAGAGCGGCAAGCATATTGCCACTCGGAATGATTTCCTATACACGGGTTTCTCCACTTGCTTTTAATAAATTGCAAACAGAAGGAAAATATATGTCCCAGACCGCATTGCAAAAAGTATTAGACCATGCCCGTGACGGGCTTGAAGTCCGCGAATCTTTTTTCGAACAATATTCCCAGCTGGTAGTAGACGTTTCCAGGGCTCTGGCCGTACGACTCGCCCTCGGTTCCAAAATCCTTTTCTGCGGAAACGGAGGAAGCGCAGCAGACTGTCAGCATCTGGCAGCGGAACTGGTCAACAGATTCAAACTTGAACGCCCTCCCCTCCCCGGCATAGCCCTGACCACAGATTCGTCAATCCTGACTGCGATTGGCAATGACTACTCATACGATCTGGTCTTTGAAAAACAGGTTCAGGCTCTTGGACAGCCAGGTGATATACTTATCGGCATAAGCACTTCAGGAACCAGCCCCAATGTTATCTGCGCACTTAAAGAAGCACAGCGAAAGGGCATGGTCACCGTGGGCATGACAGGAATCAGCGCCGGTGAAATGCTCCCGATTTGTGATCATATTATCAGCGTTCCAAGCAAGGATACCGCTATAATTCAGGAAGTCCACATAGCTGTCGGACACCTGTTCTGCCACCTTATTGACCACTTTCTTTTTGAAGCGGTGAGTGAACTTGAACCCTACTTGAGCGGGGAGTAGGAAAACTCCAGCAAGCGAGCCCAACATGCAGATTCTAATCGTCGAAGACAGCAATACCAGCAGGATGTACCTGAAAGAAATCCTGAAAGAAATTACCGAAAATCTCGATGCTGATATCGACTGTGCAGTCAGCGGCGAGGAAGCCCTTGAAAAGTTCGAGCGCAAATGGATTGAAGGAAATCCCTGCGATCTTATTTTTATGGACATCATCCTTCCCGGTATGGATGGATTGCAGACCCTTGAAAAAATCAGGGCCATTGAGCAGGAAAAACAGATTGCCGATGACAAAAAACTGAAAGCGATCATGACCACTGCCCTTGATGACAATACGAAGGCTTCACGTGCATTTTTTAAATGCGAAGCCCTATCATATATGACAAAACCCATCACTGCCGAAAAAATACGTTCTGAACTCGATAAATTCGGGATGATATAGGATTTCGCCATGGATGCACTCACGCTTGCTTTTATTCCTGTTGCAGCAGTACTGACTGTCACTCCCGGTTCGGACACGATGCTTGTGGTCAACAATACACTGACAAGATCAACAGCGGACGGACTTTGCACCGTTGCCGGAATCAATGCAGGCCTGTTTGTCCATGCCCTTGCCTCTGCACTCGGGCTTTCCGTAATCCTCATGAACTCGGCAACTGCGTTCGAAATGGTCAAAATGGCTGGAGCCATTTATATAATCTATCTTGGAATTCAGTCCCTGCGAAACAGCCGAAAGCATGAAGAAGCTGAATTCTCCACGAAAACATGCAGCAAAGGGATCTCCGCCTCAATCCGTGAAGGATTCCTGACAAATGTGCTGAACCCTAAAGTAGCGGTTTTCTATCTTGCCCTGCTTCCGCAATTTATTTCTCCCGGAGAATCCATCCTACGACAGTCTCTGCAGCTGATGGCTATCCATTTCAGCATGGGGATCATCTGGTTCAGCTTTGTAACCCTCGCGCTGGGCCGTGTCCGCCACCTGCTTTCCGGCGGAAAATTCAAAAAACGGCTGGAAGCTTTATCCGGTGTTGTATTTATCGGACTTGGACTGAAAATGGCTTTAAGCAACAAGTAAGTTGTGCCAAATCTTTTCAGCGTACTTATTTTAGCCCGGAACTCAGAGGTTCCGGGCTTTTTTTGTGTGTGAAGACCAACAACTTGCCCACGATAAATGCAGATGCTACAATAAATCATGATACTTTATAACTCAGTTCCCAAATCCGGCTTAACCAGGAAAATAGCCTTTTGTGCTGCTTTGTTGGTTATAGCTGGAT
Source organism: Maridesulfovibrio sp. (assembly GCF_963667685.1). Classification (NCBI taxonomy): domain Bacteria; kingdom Pseudomonadati; phylum Thermodesulfobacteriota; class Desulfovibrionia; order Desulfovibrionales; family Desulfovibrionaceae; genus Maridesulfovibrio; species Maridesulfovibrio sp. The sequence goes on from NZ_OY763932.1 coordinate 313,626, forward strand.
ATTTCTTTATCCCATATCAGGAAATAAGGCTGGAAAGGATAAGAGCATTCGGTGAAAATAAAGTTATAGGTATTGTTATTGAAAAAAACAGCAGAATAGGTGAATATAATTATAAACAGGAAAAGACTAAACGGTATACTGTAACTTATCGCTTCATTGATAGTTCCGGTATCCCCAGAGAAAGGACCGCAGTAGTTAAAAACAACTTCTGGAGGAGGATTTTAAGAGGGGATAGTGTAATTGTGTACTATGCTAAAGCCGCGCCCGAGGTGTCCCGCATTGAGCATGAAAAGGAAAATGCGGTGGTTCAGGTTTTAGCCAGATTCTCAAGGAAAAGTACGCAATGATTTCATGCCGAACTACTTAATGCCTGAAAACTGTAGAAGCAGTGTTCAACAGAATTAGTAATACCGTCTATCATGCGTTCAAGGGAAGTGCGCATATGGGATGGCAAAAGCATACAACTTCGGATTAGGAGAGACCATGTTAAAAAAGCTGGCATTTCAAACCAAACTCATGCTTGGAGCAGTACTGATTGTTCTGGCTACTATTGTATTCATGACCGGAGTCAACCTTTACAAAGTACAAAGTTCGCTGCATCGGCTGGGCCAGACTTCCATGAAATCCATTGCAGACAGTGTTCACGCACTAATGGAAATCCAGAATGATATCCTGCTTGATAAAGTTAAAGCAGATATTGACACGCTGGACAACAAAATATTTTCACTCGGCTTCCCTAAACTGAACAAACGCCATCCCATTGAATCGACCATCACCAACCAGATCACAAAGCAAAGTGAAACCGTGACTTATCCAAGTCTCGAATTCGGTGGAATCGCGATCAACGGGAAATACGATATCGTTGACGATCTGCAAAAAGAAATAGGTGGAACAGCAACCATTTTTGAAGTGCTTCCTGACAAACTGCTGCGCGTGTCCACCAACGTCATGAAGATGGACGGCAACCGCGCAACAGGAACCTATATTCCAAATACCAGCCCGGTATATAAATCTGTCATGAGCGGCAAGACTTACTACGGCATGGCTTATGTTGTTAATGCTTGGTATATCACGGCTTATAAACCACTTGAGGACCTGCACGGAAACATCGTCAGTGTAATTTATGTCGGACGCAAAATCTTAACCGAAGCATTCAATAAATCTGTTCTTTCTTCTAATGTAGGTGGTAAAGGATACGCGACAATATTCAGCAAAAATGGTAATGTGCTGCTCCATCCGACCATGACCGGGGAAAATATAAAGGATGCCCCGTTTTGGGATATTTTTGCAAAAACAAAAGAAGGCGAGGTCGAATATACATTTAACGGTGTAAAAAAAGCCGCATATATAACTTATTTCGAGCCGTGGAATTGGTCCTTTTCATTCACCATGAATATCGCAGACATGTCGCACGGAGTTGACAGGGAAATAGTCATCACCAATGTCATCATCGCAGTTGCAGCCCTTGTCTTTGCCGCAGTTATACTTCTGCTGCTTATCAAATCAACCACCAAGCCGCTCCAGGAACTATCCGACTTTACCAGTAAGGTTTCCGAAGGTAATTACAATTCCGAGCTTGAATACGATGTTAACGATGTAATCGGTAAAACTATAAGCTCAGTCAAGCATATGGTTTTTGAACTCAAAAACAAACTCGGGTTCTCGAACGGACTGCTGAATGGTTTAACACTCCCCTGTGTGGTTGTAGACCTTGACGAAAAGGTTTCGTTCATCAATGCGCATTTGCTTGAGCAGTTCGGTCTTAATGGACAGCCGGAGGATTATCTTGGCACACAGGTCCGTAATCTTATCGACATCAGCGCCGTTTCCGAAACAATTGACCGCTGCATCAAAGAAGAGAAAAACTTCTCAGAAATCGAAATTAGCGGAACTGCCAACGGTAAGAAATTCTATGCGATTATCGATGTCGCGCCGCTGCAAGATCTTGATAAAAAATTAATCGGTGCATTCATGGTCATGAATGACATAACCGCCATCAAAGAAAACGAGCGGGCAATAACCGCCCAGCGTGATACAATTGCGGAAACTGCGAAGGAAGCAAACGAAATCTCCAATCAGCTTTCTTCCGCTGCGGATGAACTTTCCGCCCAGGTGGAAGAATCCCGGAAAGGAGCGGAAGTACAGCAGCAACGGGCCAGTGAAACCGCAGCAGCAATGGAGCAGATGAATTCCACAGTCATGGAAGTTGCGCGTAATGCTGGAGAGGCATCAGAAAATGCCCGTTCTACTAAAGAAAAAGCCATTGAAGGTCAGGAACTTGTCAGTGAAGTTGTCAAGGCAATTAAAGTACTGGAACAGAACTCAGAAAAATTGAAATCCAGTATGGAAGAACTCGGTTTGCGCACAGAATCTATCAGCAAGGTCATGAATGTGATTACTGATATTGCTGACCAGACCAATCTGCTGGCACTTAACGCGGCTATTGAAGCTGCTCGGGCTGGGGAAGCTGGTCGCGGATTTGCAGTTGTTGCCGATGAAGTCCGCAAGCTGGCGGAAAAAACAATGGACGCTACCAAAGAAGTAGGCGAAGCAATCACTTCAATTCAGCAAAGCACCCGCACCAATGTCAGAGTAACTGAAACTGCGGTTGAATCAGTTGTGGAATCAACTGCGCTGGCTGCCAGATCCGGTGACGCACTTGATGAGATTGTGCGCATGGTTGAGGCTTCTGCCAACCAGATCGAAGAGATTGCAGCGGCTGCAGAGCAGCAGTCATCTTCCAGCGAACAGATCAGCAGGGCAACGGAGGAGATCAATGTAATTTCTGCTGAATCTGCTGAGACCACTGTCCAGTCTGCCATGGCTATCTCGGAGGTCGCTAAGCTTGCTGCCAACATCAAGGAACTGATCCACAATATGCAGTCTTAAACAGATTAACAAATCACCAATTAAAGCGGCTCCGATTCGGGGCCGCTTTTTTATATCCGTCTTTCTTGACCGGCCCGAAAACACTGTGTAACCAGCGGACAGACTCAAAACATCAACATTTCTCCCGGCGGTAAAGCAACAATGTGCGGAATTGCAGGACACTTCCAACCCGGAAAAAAGCCACAGAGCATAAGACCAATCCTCAACCTTCTTTCCCACAGGGGACCAGACTTCCACAATATCTATTCAGAACAGGACATTGAACTGGGACACACCCGTCTTTCCATCATCGACCTTTCCGCACACGGCAACCAGCCCATGACCGACCCTGCAACCGGGAACACTATTGTTTTCAATGGTGAAATATACAACTTCAAAACCCTGCGTGAAAAGCTGACCGCCAAAGGGTACACATTCACATCATCCGGCGATACCGAAGTACTGCTCAAGCTTTACGCCGAGTATGGCGAAGAATGCATTGCAATGCTTCGCGGAATGTTCGCGTTTGCCATTTGGGACAGGTCCAGACAACAACTGCTCGTAGCACGCGACAGGCTGGGCAAAAAACCTTTCTTCTACGCAAGGACCAATGATGGATTTATATTCGCTTCCGAGATTCGCGCCCTTGCCTCCCACCCGAATATTTCAAAAGATATAGACAAACAGGCCATTGACCTGTTTATGAGCACAGGTTGTGTCCCTGCCCCATTCTCCATCTATTCAGCCATCCGCAAACTCCCCCCTGCCCACTACGCAATTATAGATGAGATGGGAATGGACATGCAGCGCTACTGGGCACTGGATTTTACCCATAAAATCCAGTGTACGGAAGCCGAAGTTCTTGAAGAACTGCATACAAGACTCCTGGAAGCCACCAGCATCAGGCTTGAAAGCGATGTACCTTTAGGGGCGTTGCTTTCAGGCGGAGTGGACTCCAGCCTCATAGTAGCTCTTATGGCAGAATGCGGGAGTAAATCCATCGACACTTTCACCATCGGATTCCATGAAAAGAAATATGATGAATCCGGTCATGCTGCCAAAGTCGCCAAACATCTGGGCGTAAACCATCACGTGGAATACCTGGACCCGGCCCAGTTTGAAAATATGCTCCCTGCTGTAGTACGCCAGTATGGTGAACCTTTCTCCGATGATGCTGCACTGGCTACTATGCTGCTCAGCGAAGCTACACGCAAACATGTTACGGTGGCCCTCAGCGGAGATGGCGGCGATGAACTTGCCTGCGGTTACTCTGCTTACACTCACGTTAAGCTGGCTTCCGTTATGGCTTCCCTGATCGGCAAGGAACCGCTTCCTGAAAAGAATATAGCAAGCGCATTCAACAGCAACACAACAATCGGTGCACTGCGCCGCAAGATGATCAGCAAATTCCACCCGGAGTTCAAACGCCTTCTGCGCAATGAATACAACGCTGCACGCTATAAGAACTATGTATACAATCAGGATATGCGCGAACATCTAGGGCAATCAACATTTCAATGGTTGTACAATCTAGCCACCGAATCATGCACTCAGGCACACAATCCTGTGGAACGTCTACTCTGGATGGATACGGCCCACTTTCTGGCCGATGCCCTGCTGGTGAAGGTCGATATCGCATCGATGGCCCATAGCCTTGAGGTTCGCTCCCCTCTGCTTGACCATGAACTTTTCGACTACATGGCCACGCTGCCCCCGGAACTAAAACTCAAAGGGGGGGAATCCAAATACCTACTCAAGAAACTGGCCGAAAGGTACCTGCCTGCTGAAATCCTCTACCGCCGCAAGCAGGGATTCTCAATGCCTGTTGCCAAATGGACCAGCGGGGATTCAGCAGATTTCACCCGCAATGCCATCAGTCAGGCTACTCCTTTTCTTGAACGGATCTTTGATATAAAAGCGCTGAACACACGCATTGATGAACATATATCAGGCCGCAAAAAACATAAAAATTTCGTCTGGAATATTCTCAACCTCGCGCTCTGGGCCATTGAGCATAAGGCAGGCCGGGTTTAAAAGCAAAAAAAGCGCTCTGTGGAGAACACAGAGCGCTTTTTATTTCTACAATGGCAAAATTATATCAAGCTCTGCTTCTAAACTTCTCTGCCACTGCGGAAAGCGCAAACCCGGCAACACTTACGGCGATGATTGTTGCCCCGGAAGAAAGGTTCAGCTGATAGGAAAGCAGCAGTCCACTCACGCAGAAGAACATACTCAAAATCGAAGAAAGCACCATCATTGAAAAAAGCGAAGAAGTCCTGCTTTCGGCAATATGCGGGGGAATAGTCAACAGGGCAATGACCAGAATAAGACCGACCACCCGGATAACCATGACCACACTGAGTGCAATCAAGGCCAGCATAATAAAATAAAGGAGGGTAACCGGAACACCACGCGAGCGTGCAAATTCCTCATCAAAGGACATGGCCCAGAATCCCTTATAGCAAATGAAGACTACCAGCAGCACAACCCCGGCAAGCCCGGCCATTAGCAACAAATCTGACTTGGGTGTAGCGAGGATGCCGCCGAAAAGGTAGCTCATCAGGTCAACATTATATCCGGGCGTGAGGTCAAGCAGAATAATACCCAACGCCATTCCTGCCGCCCACATCACGCCTATGAATGTATCTGCCCGTTCCTTGACCCGCATAGTAACCAAAGCCATAAGCAAAGCCGCACAAACTGCAAATGCAGTAGTCACCGGAAGCATGGGCAACCCGAGAAAAAAGGCCAGCCCAACCCCGCCATATGAGGCGTGGGCCACTCCACCGGCCAATAGTACGACCCTGTTAACGACCACCAGCGCACCTATAACCCCGCAGATAATGGAAGCGAGCAGCCCTGCAATAAGGGCATTCTGCATGAATTCATAAGTCAGCATCTCAAACATTCCAGTCTCCTTCACTATCAGCTGACTCAGGGTGAAACTCCAGCACCCGGTGCGGCAATTCACCATGAGTTATCAATTCAATGGGGCAGGTTCCCTTGATGGTTTCTCCATAAGCTTCGCTGAGCAGCTCACGGGTTATCTTGGGTTGGTCATGAAGATGAACTTTACGGTTAACGCAGGCCACGGACTTAACGCCCTCTCCTAGTACAGATATATCATGACTGACCATGACGATTGTCATTTCCTCGTTTAATTCTTTAAGCAAGCTGTAAAGTCCACTTTTACCAGCCTGATCCACACTGGCGGCAGGTTCGTCCAAAAGCAGCATTTTCGGATCATCAACTATTGCACGGGCGATGAAAACCCGCTGCTTCTGTCCCCCGGAAAGATCGGAAACCCTGCGGTCGATGTGCTCCAGCATTCCTACCCGGTCCAGGGCTTTCTCTACTTCACCACCGGAGCCGTTCCCGAACCTGAGACCGAACACTCCTTTAAATCCGGGCGCAACTTTTCCCATAAGAACCGCATCTCGCACGGTGATAGGGAATGAGCTGGAAACAGTAGTGTACTGCGGCATATAACCTATACATCCGCCATGTTTTCCAGGCGGCATACCAAGAATTTCAATCCTGCCCTTTTGCGGTTCTATCAGCCCGAGCAAAAGTTTGAGCAGGGTTGTTTTTCCCCCTCCGTTTGGACCGATCACAGCCAGATAATCACCGGACAGGATATCAAAACTGATATCGTCCAGAACCGTATGCTGCCCATAACCAAAGCTGACTCTATCAAAATGTATGACTTTTTCCTGATTCATTTTCGTTATTTCCTTTAAACGAGCGAACGTGTTTGCGTCGAATCGAGCTTTTATATCAATTGAGAATGAATTGCACTATCTTTTTAGAGCAGACATTTTCATGCTGCACAGCAGTATAAAGTTTACAAGTTTTTTACTATATGGTTCTTTTACCCATTCATCCCAATCAATTATTATTCCATGCTTCATAACATTTTAAAAGGAATATGAAAGATGCAATTAATATTCATTGGCGACTCACTCACTTTGGGAGTCAATGACGCCGAAAGACTAAGCTGGCCCGGACGTATCTGCAAAGAGCTTGATCCGCAGGGAGTTAAACTCAGCGTATACAATCTTGGAGTACGGGCTTCATCCACCGAGCATATTCAAAACCGATGGGAAAATGAAGTTCAGAGCCGAGTACTGCCGGATGTTCCTACAATGCTGATATTCTGCATGGGCGCACCAGATGTGGTGAAGAATATCAGTTTAGACCGGAGCAAAGCCAACGCGGAATCAATTCTGCGCAAAGCCAAAGATAATCATGACGTGCTTTTCGTCACCCCTCCGCCCATGATTGACCCGGAAAAAGATGCACGGACAAAAAATCTCGCTTCCGAGCTCTGCAATATATGCGCAAGCCTTGACATTGCGTGTCTGGATATTAACTCCCCACTGCGGGATAACCCCGCTTACATCAAGGCCCTCAAGGAGAGCGACGGAGTACATCCGAACTCTGAAGGTTACGGCATCATGGCTGAAATGATCGGTAAATTCATTTCCCCCTACATCCTGCCCCACCTCAGTTAGATAACAGCCTCTCCAAAAATTCCAATTACGAACCGGACAGCATTCTCTTGATGGGAATGCTGTCTTCACTTGATAAGGATATTCCATATGCGATCATTTGCCAGTGACAACTATTCCGGTGTCCACCCTGAAATAATGCAGGCTATTATCAACGCCAATGAAGACCATATGTCTTCCTACGGGGCAGACCCGGTTTGCGCCGTAGCTGAAACATTATTCAAAGAACATTTCGGACAGCAGGCTAAAGTCTTTTTCCTGACCACAGGAACCGCAACCAACACCCTGATACTTCGCCACCTCTGCAAAAGCTGGAACAGCGTGATCTGCTCTCAAGACGCTCACATAAATGTAGATGAGTGCGGTTCACCGGAAAGCATGGGTATCAAGCTCATGCTGGCTGAAACCGAGAACGGCAAGATTACTGTTGAAACCATCAAACCGCTGGTTCCTTCCGAACCGGATGTCCACCGTGCCCAACCCGCAGTGGTTTCCATCACCCAGAGCACTGAACTTGGCACTCTTTACACAGTGGATGAAATCAAAGCTATCTGTGATTTCGCGCACAGCAAAGGTCTGTTCGTTCACATGGACGGTGCCAGAATTGCCAACGCAGCGGAAGCGCTCGGCGTAAGCTTCAAAGAAATGACAGTTGACTGCGGTGTTGATGTCTTATCCTTCGGCGGAACCAAAAACGGATGTATGTGTGCAGAAGCTGCCGTATTCATCAACCCCGAAGCGGGTGAAAATTTCGAATACCTTCGCAAGCAGAACATGCAGCTTATCTCCAAAATGCGTTATGTAGGTGCCCAGTTCAAAGCACTGCTCACCGATGAACTCTGGAAACGCAATGCAGCCCACGCCAACTCTCTAGCCCGTAAACTGGCCGATAAAGCGGGAAAAATTGAAGGTGTAAAAATAACCCGCCCAGTCGAAGCCAACGGGATTTTCGCCATCATCCCCGGACACGCAGTAGAGAAATTGCAAGCCCGATTCCCCTTCTACGTCTGGGATGAACAGACCGGGGAAGTCCGCTGGATGACATCATGGTCCACCACAGACGAAGATATTGAAAATTTCTGCGCCGCATTGAAAGAACTGATTTGATAAAAAAGACTCCCCCTCATTCCATGACGGAAAAGAGGGGGAGCTTAGTATATAGATTTTGGCCCTGCCTTCTAAGCAACTTTTTCATCTTCTCCAGTGACGCCTTCCTGATCCCCCTCAATGCGACTGAGATGGTAAGCCCGATATTCCCGCCCTTGTTCCTTGCCCATGAATTTAAAAAGGCTGCGTTCGGAAGTTTCCATCAGGTCAACTACAATCAACCCGTCCAGAGCATTCCCGAAATCCGGGTCCACATTGAATCCCGCCAACCTGCCGCCGATTTTTAAGTAATGCCGCAGGAGAACCGGAATTCCCATACCTCCCTCAATATCCTGCACCACTTTTTCAAGATCATCCGAATCACAAAAGGAAATGCCCGGGGTATATTTCTGCCATCCTTTGAGTTTCTTGAACTTCAAGGGTCTGGCAGGTGAAATATATTCTGCAAGATCTGCGCGGCCACTGTAACGCATGAGCGAATCTGCCATTAACTCGCGTGATATTTTCCTATAGTCATTGGAAATGCTGACACAACCGAACAGGTATCTGTAACGGGGATTCCTCGCCAGATATGCGGCAATGCCTTTCCAGAGCATCATCAATGAATAAAAATTCTTCTGGTAGCTTCGGCGGATAAACGATCTCCCCAATTCAAGCGCGGGATTTACCCTATCAAAAAACTCAGGCTTGAACCGGAAAAAGGAATGGCTGTAAACTCCTTTCAGGCCGAACCGGTCAATCTGCTCATCTGTGCGGGCAATGCGGTAAGCTCCGGCAATTTCTTTGCTCTCCTTGTGCCAAAGCACAAGATGAATGAAAGTATTATCAAAGCGGTCCACATCCACTGCCTGTCCTGTTCCTTCGCCGACATGCCGGAATGTCTTCTCACGCAAACGACCAATTTCGTGCAGAACAAAAGGACAGTCCGCTGCATGTACTTCGTGAACAGCAAATTCGTTATTTTCAACCAGGACTGACTTTGAACCAAGCATAGTAAGCTCTGTAATAATCCTGCGCCGGGCTGTTTGAGCGCTAATTGGTTTTTCTTTTTTCTTGAACGCAGGCAGCGCAACTTTTCTTTTTTTAAACCTTAAACTTAGACTGTAAGTCCGGAACCGCAGGTATTCCATAAGTTCCTGTTTACTATCAAAAGAAGAAAGGCGTTCCCCGCTGACAGTATTGCCGACTGCAAATTCAACCGGTCCAGTTTTTTTCTTCAGATTTTCGCGGGGCAGCAGAACAGTGCGTAGACTGGGATGAACCATACCAGCTGCCTGAAACAAAAGGCTATTGCGGCCATGAAAGAAAACGGGAGTCGCACTGGCCCCGGTACGTTTGATGATGCCGCCGACAGTAGGACTCCAGACCGGGTCTTCAACTTTGGCTCCCTTTAGATTCAGACTGGCAACTTCTCCGGCAGGAAAGACTGCCAGCATTCCACCGGAACGAACCCATTTAACAGCCTCTTTAAGTCCCGAAATATTACCAAGATGCGAATCCTTACGCCCGAAAGGATCAACGGCTATAAGATGCTCTTTCATTTCAGGAATGAGCCCGAGCATGAAATTGGCCATTATTTTAACGTCAGGACGCACGGCTTTAAGCATCTGCATCAGGATGAGACCTTCCACGACTCCAAAGGGGTGGTTGGCTACGACCACAGAAGGCCCGCTTTTAGGGATGCGCTTTAGTTCCTGACTGTCCAGCTCCACATTAACCCCAAGCAGACTCAAGGCCTTACTGACAAAATCAACCTGCCCCCTTTCCACCCAATGATCTTTATCATGCACCCTGCTGTATAATGAATTTAGCTTTGGAAGACACAAAAGGTGAGACAAGGGCTTTTCCACAATGGAAAACAAGGCACCCCTGAATGGGTCCTTGAACGGTGATTTTAAACTGAATAAATCCGAACATGTTTCATGAACCATCGACAGCTCCCTGCTATTGATTTTTGATTCTCCATAATAGCCTGGGAGCCGCCACAATATGTTACCCTGCAGTGACATGTGTTTTACATTTCAAAATTTCAGCAACTCCATTAAATAGAATATTCTATAGTTGCTAAAAAATAAAAAGCAGACATAATTAGTCTGCTTTTTATTTTTTACTTGTCAAATAGTTTAAAAATAACTATTGAATAGTTCCAAGATCGTCTTTCATATGCCAATGTTCACTTGGGATTGGGATGCAGAAACTGCGCTCTGCTATATCGGCGCACAGAATCAAGCCCTTTGAATCCTGATCCCAGAAGACACGGTCGATGAAAAAAGCTACAGCCTGCGAGTTTGTCAACTTTTCCGGGCGGCTACCGGGCATAAATCTTTGCATCACTGCAACGGCAGCCTTACGCAGGGTTTGAATGGCGTTGGCGGAAATTGCTACATCCTGAAAATCGAGTTCATGGAGAATTGAGCTTTCACCGGCCATGACTTGGGCAATTTTACCCCGATCCTCTGACGCTTCACGGTATTCATGGTTATTCATGGTCTGCCTCCTGATGCTGTTACGAGATGCAAGTACTCAATCACATGCAAAAGACGAGCCGACTGTTGGTATCAGGATACATTATTACTAGCTCAAAAACAAATTTATTTTAACGCGGGCGCTACTATGAATGATAATTTTTTCGGTGCACGGCTTCATGACGACGGTAAATGTTCTTTCAGAATCTTCGCTCCACATGCCCAACAAGTTAAAATAACTATACAAAGTAAAGAAACAATCATTGAAGAACTTACGCCGGGCAGATACGGTTTTCATAAAACCACTATCGAGAAAATTACTCCAGGCGATCTTTATTCTTTCGAAATGGATGGATTAAAATTCATTCCTGACCCTGCATCACATTGGCAACCGGCAGGACTCATGGAACGCTCAGCCATCGTCGGGCATCATTTTTTTGACTGGTCCGGTGACAGTTTCCAAGGACTAGCCATGGGTGAAATGATCATTTATGAAGCCCACGTGGCGACATTCAGCCCGGAAAAAAATTTCATAGGAGTATTATCCAGACTGGAATACCTGAAACAACTCGGGATCAACACCCTACAGCTGATGCCTGTGGCACAGTTTTCACGTTTGCAGGGCTGGGGATATGATACTGTCTATCCATACGCTGTACACACTGAATACGGCAGCCCTGATGAATTGAAAGAGCTTATCAAACAATGCCATCTGAACGGAATCGCGGTTATAATTGATGTATCTTTCGGAAGCCTGAATCCCGCTGCGAACATGGAGCCTGCTTATGCTCCATTTTTCAGCAAAAAGTACAATGCGCCCAAAGGGCGTTCTCTTAATTTTGATGAAAAATACAGTTACGGAGTACGTGAATTCTACATACAATGCGCTTTATCATGGTTACGCGACTATAGGATAGACGGGCTTCGAATCAAAGATGCAGACCACATTCATGACCAGACACCAGTCCACTTTCTTGAAGAACTTTCCGCCCGTATTAAAGAATTTGCCCAAAAAAACAACCGCACCTGCGTACTTATAAACGGGGCCAAACGTAATGCTCTGCGCCCGGTACTTCCGCCTGAGAAAGGAGGTTACGGATTAGACGCAATGTATAATGATGATTTCTATTGCGCGCTGCATAGCCGGGTAACCGGAAACAACAAAGGGCATTTCAAAGATTACTCTGACCCTGACCGCATGGTTTCAGCCATGCAGTACGGATTTGCTTACCGGGGAGAAATTTCCGAGCACTATATAAGGTTGCAGGGGAGCAGTAAGTCAGAATTACCCGGATGCATGTTTGTAGTCTATTCACAAGGCCATGATGAAAACGGCGAACAGGACTCAAGGTGCCGGATCATCGATAAGGCCGGTTTTGAAGCTGCAAAGCTGAGCGCAGGAGCAACCCTGCTCTCCCCATACGTACCTATGATTTTTATGGGCGAAGAGTATGGGGAGACTGCACCGTTTATATTTTTCGATGATGCTGACAACCCATCAGCATTAAACGAATGCCGACTGGACTGGATGAATATTGAAAATGCTCAGGGCCAATCCATGCTTTCCCTGTACCGCAGGCTTATCAAAATCCGCCAAGAACACCCTACTCTTCACGAACCATGCCGCAGCAGGTGCCATGTGCAGACCATCGCTCAGGGCACTATTTTAATCTTTCGTAACCCCAGTTCAGGAGACCGCAAGTACGCTGCTGTGGTCTTCAACTTTGGAAAGGAAGAATCCAAGTTTCGTATTTCCCCATACTTACCTGACGGCACATGGGCAACTGAGTTATACAGCGCTGACAAAAGGTATGGAGGTAATGCTGAAGCACTACCGGACATACTGCCGCAAAACGGAGCTATCAAAATTGCAGGGCAATCCTTTGCCCTGTTTCTATATTCGCCCACAATGAACCCCGCATAGGATATTCCAATCAAGTAAAAATATACTAACTGGACATATCCACTCTTGCCCTGCAATATGAAAATGATAGAGTCAGCACTGACTTTACGCATACTTTGCAGAACAAGAAGGAGATTTCTATCATGAAACGGTCCAGCGGCATTCTTTTACACTTTACATCACTTCCTTCCCGCTTCGGTGTTGGCGATCTCGGCCCTGCGGCATATGATTTCGCGGACTTTCTCGCCGAGTCCGGACAGCGGTTCTGGCAGGTTCTGCCAATAACACCCACCGCTCCGGATCTTTGCAACTCTCCCTATTCCGGATTTTCTGCATTTGCGGCCAACACTAACCTAATCAGCCCTGAAATCATGGTTGAATATGGACTGCTTGAATATGAAGATATCCTGAACCACACCCAGCCTGACACAAACAAAGCCGATTTTGATGCCGCAGGTGAAATCAAGGAAACACTGCTGCGTAAGGCTTTCTCAAAAGTAGCAAACACACTGCTGGACGATCCGGTTTTTAATCAGTTTATCTGGGAAAACATGCACTGGGTCAACGACTTCGCCCTTTTTACTGCGCTGAAAAAACATTTCAAAGGTGACAGTTGGATCACATGGCCAGAGGATATCCGCGACCGCACAGAAGACGGATTGCGTCATTGGGGTGAAAAACTCTATAGAGAAATATTATACGTAAAATTCTGTCAATGGATTTTCTTCCGCCAATGGGGGCAGCTGAAAGACCACCTCGAAGAGATTGGGGTGGAACTTATCGGGGATGTTCCGATTTATGTGACTCATGACAGTTCAGATGTCTGGGCTAATAAACACATTTTCAAGCTTGACGAGAATGGCAAGCCATATTGCGTTGCCGGCGTTCCTCCGGATTATTTCAGCAAAACCGGACAGCTATGGGGAAACCCTGTTTACAATTGGGAAGTACTGCAAAATGAAGGTTTCGGCTGGTGGAGCAGCCGCATGAAGCATAACCTCGGACTTTACCACTGGGTCCGGCTCGACCATTTCCGCGGGTTTTCGGCATATTGGGAGGTCCCCGCCGATGCAGAGACTGCCACGGAAGGTTACTGGGTTCCTGCACCGGGACACCAGCTTTTTGAAAAACTCACCGCTGAAGAAGGATGTTTAAGGGTTATCGCTGAAGACCTTGGGCACATCACACCGGATGTAATATGGCTCAAAGACCGTTTTTACCTGCCGGGCATGAATATTCTGCAATTCTCATTTGGTGAAGATATAGGATACTGCGGGGATGCATTACACAATCACAGACGCAACGCAGTAGTTTATACCGGAACACATGACAACAATACAAACCGGGGATGGTTCCTTGATGATGCTGACGAAATCAGCCGTAAAAACCTGCTCGCTTATCTTGGCTATGATTGGATTGATGATGCTAAAATCTCCTGGGAAATGATCAGGATGCTCATGTCCAGCGTGGGTTGTCTATGTATCATTCAGGCTCAGGATTTACTCAACCTTGATGGAAGTGCGCGCATGAATGTCCCCGGCGAACCAGTTGGCAACTGGACCTGGAAGCTCACACCTGGCCAGTTAACCCCGCTTATCCGCGAAAAGCTGGGAGAAATGACAGAACTTTTTGGACGGACCAGTAAAATTGATTAATTCACAAACCTAAGACGCCAATATTTAAATAATTTCTTCTGTGTTATAGAATTGTCCCATCTCCGTAACAGGATTGAGATTTTTTTCCAGACTAGCGGACGTATAAGCCCCATAGTCAAAGGATTTATTAATCTGTTCCACCACAATAGTCGGAGGTTATTATGAATTCTTCTCAGAGGGAGTCCATCAGGAAACATCTTGAAGCAAAGCTGGCTGAACTTACTATGCGCACTAAAACACGAAGCACTGCCGTTGAAACCTGTGCAGATGATAACGAATATGCATCCCGCATCAGCGAGCAGAAAATCAATCTTGCCCTGCATGCACGCGAGGCAAAGCTTATCAGCGAGCTGGAAGAAACTCTCAGCCGAGTGAACAACTGGGATTTTGGTATCTGCGAAGATTGCGCAGAAGAGATAGCCATTGCCCGCATCAAAGCCAACCCGACCACTCGCTTCTGCGTTGGCTGCCAATCCCGCATGGAAGAGGATATGTTTGGACGTGTTGGCTAATTCTTTTGATAGAATTTCGCTGCGTGGTATATAAATTTTCCTCTTTATTGAGCTTGGGAAACAGGATAATTATGTATCCATGTCATCAAGCTCGAAAATTTCTGTCATCATTCCGGTTTATAATGAGGCTGACACGATCAACTCATGCATCGCGAACGTACAGAGGACATGCGGGGAGAATTACGAGATCATAATTGTCGACGGTTCCGTTGACGGGTCTACCCTGTCCGCTGTCAATTATGGTGAGGTGTTGCTCCTCGCATCACCACCCGGACGTGCGGCACAGATGAACCTCGGTGCGCGAAAGGCTAAGGGAGATATTCTGCTCTTTCTGCATGCAGACACAATTCTTCCGCCAGCTGCGGACAACCTTGTCCGCGAAACACTTCGCGCGCCTTGCGCTACTGCCGGAGCCTTCAAAATCGGCTTCGACACCACTCTGTGCTCTATGAAATGGATTACCATTTTAGCAGACCTGCGCTGTAGACTGGAACGTGTTCCCTACGGGGATCAAGCTATTTTCGTTTACAAATCAACGTTTGAAAAAATGGGCGGCTTCCCTGAAATTCCGCTCATGGAAGATGTTGAATTCTTCCAGAACATAAAACGGCAAGGGCTGGAAATAGTCATTCTCAAGGAAGCCATCACGACCTCAGCCCGCCGCTATCAGGCTGCCGGGCCATTAAGGTGCGCCCTACGCAATACTTTCCTGCGCATGCTCCATCTATACGGAGTAAAGCCTGCAACACTGGCAAAGATGTACGGCAGAAAGGGCAAAGAATGACGAATTGCGCGATCATTGTTTTTGTAAAATTTCCCATTGCGGGAAAAGTTAAAACGCGAATCGGGAATGACATCGGCTTTGAAACAGCAGCTGAGCTATATACCGTATTCGTTGAAGATATGCTGGATAATTTAAATAATGCAGGCATCAACCCTATCATAGCCTATGATCCGCATCAGGCAGAGGATGATTACTGTGCATGGCTTGGCGCCCGCCGATACATGCCACAGCAAGGCGAAGATCTTGGAGAACGGATGCTAAATGCCCTGCGGGCAACATTCAGACTAGGCTTCAAGACCGCCATCCTAACAGGCAGCGACCTCCCTGATCTCGATCCGGTTGTTGTACATCAGGCTATCCAGAGCATACAAAAATCCCCCGCCTGCATTGGACCTGCAAAAGACGGGGGGTATTACCTGATTGGCTTTCAGAAAGGAACTTTAACTGATTCAGTGTTCAAAGACATGGAATGGAGCACGGATGCCGTCTTCGATGAGACCATTTCACGACTAAAAAAAAGAAAAATTGAACCAGTGATTCTTAGAGAGCATCAGGACATGGATACACTTGCTGACTTGAAAAGACTGACCGCCAACCCTGCAAATGTACTGCTTTGCCCCAAAAGTATGGCTTTGTTGAATACATTTATGCAAAGTTAGCTGAAATCAGAACTAATACTCAACAATATTCAATCTATCTTCGTCAGACTCTCGTCTACGGGTAAAACGTAACCGGTCACAGCCAAGGTCATCGATAACTTCAATATCCCAATTCCCGCCGGTGCCGAATCCACTCATTAGCTCCTCACGTATACCGAGCCGGACCTGAAATTCCACAACGGGATTTGAAGTGGTATCCAAGTGGTTCACGATAATAGGCACCAGCCCGCAAGTAACGGCTTTCAGATCAACAAATTTACTGTCATCCATATTATTTACCAACGCAAAAATTTTCGAAAATTGAATTCAACACTTCTTGCGGTGTAATCTCCCCGGTAATCTCGGAAAGCGCACTGCAAGCGGTCTCAAGTCGTACACCCAGCAGATCGTAAGGAATCTGCATTTCGATATCTTCCATTAAGTCTTTAAGCTCGGAATTGGCTTTTTTCAAAGTCGCGGCCTGACGTGAGTTGGGAACCAGTTCATCCGGGTCCGGTTCACCTGCCCCTTTCAAAATATGCTCACGGATAAGTTCTGCCAAGCGCTCGATACCTTGTCCCTTTTTAGCGGAAATTTCAACAACCTCGTATCCAGCCCCACGCATAATTTCCGCCGGTGCCGGAACGGCCTGTTCAAGGTCACATTTATTGACAACAGCCAGACAATCAGCTCCTATCGCTGCAAACTGTGGATCAAGATCTTCAAGCACAAAGGGTTTCGAACCATCTATAATCAGAAGCACCAGATCGGCCTGTGCAGCAAGATCACGCCCCATATCAAGTCCGGCCTTCTCAACTGCATCACTGGTTTCACGCAATCCGGCAGTATCAACAACGCGAACCTGTAACCCCTCAAGGTTGAGCGTTTCCTCGATAAAGTCACGAGTAGTACCAGGAATATCGGTAACAATGGCCCGTTCGCGCCCTAGCAACGCATTCAGCAGACTTGATTTTCCAGCATTCACTTTTCCGGAAAGTACGGCGAGAGCTCCCTCCCGCCAAGCTTTTGTACGTTCAACTCCGGAAAGTATCTCAGAAATATTTTGTACTGCGTCGCCAACTTCGTCACGCATCTTATCCAACGGCAGACACTCAAGCTCATCTTCGGGGAAATCAACAGCCACGCAAAGTTGCGCCCGCAGGTCTTCCAGACGCGCACGTAACCCGGAGATCCGTTCGCCGAGGACACCGGAAAGCTTGACTTTGGCCAGCTGTGCAGCTCCTTTTGAAGGAGCGTGAATCATCTCTGCTACGGCTTCAGCCTGAGTGAGATCCATACGTCCATTCAAAAAAGCACGCAGGGTGAATTCCCCGGCATTGGCCAGCCGGGCACCTCTGGCGAGCACTTCTCCAAGCACTGCACCGAGTATGGCCCGCCCACCATGGCAGTTAATCTCAATGGTATCTTCCCCGGTGTACGAATTAGGACCGGGCATGAACACGGCAAGTACGTCATCGATTTCGATATCCTCTGAATCAACAACTGTTCCGTAATGCATGGTATAAGGTTTAAAACCGGAGAAAGAGTCCTTGGCCGGACGAAAAATTTCCCTGCCGATACTCTGGGCTTTTTCACCGCTGATCCTGATAATTCCAACCCCGCCGTCTCCCGGAGGAGTGGCAATGGCGGCTATGGTTCCGGTGGATGTGCTGGACATATCAACATTCTCCCTGAAAGGATAAACCCCGCGGACATTCATCCGCGGGGTTTTCAAAGTCATTATTCACCGCTCGTGAACAACTAATAACGATTGTAGCGATCATTGTTGTAATTAGCGCTATTACCATCCTTATTGCGGTCATTACGGCGGGTATTATTAAAACGCGGTTGACGGTTACCGAAGTTGTCATCCTGCTGATAACGGTTGCCATAACCGTTGTCGAACGGTGCAGGACGGTTGAATTCTTCGCGGTTTCCGAAGTTTTCATCACGATCTCGGTTAAAATTGTCACTACGCTTGTTGTAAGTGTCGGTGCGCTCAGTACGTCTCCCGCGATAGCCCTCATTTCGATCAGTACGGCCGCGATAATTCTCTTTACGTTCATTGCGTTCAGGTCGCTCGGTGCGGTCAGGCCGCTCAGTGCGATCAGGTCGCTCGGTGCGTTCAGGTCGCTCGGTACGGCGTCCCCGGTAATTATCATTACGGTCGTTATGATCATTGCGGCGACCGCGAGTGCGGTCATTGCTGCGAGGTTCGTAACGGTCGTTTCCTCTGCTATAATTATCGTTACGTCTTCCACCGCTACGGCTTCTGCGGGGTAGAATCAATACGCGCTTCATAGGGCCTTCGCCCTTACTGCGGGTATTAACATGCTTGTCTTCCTGCAGTGCCATGTGGACTACACGGCGGTGGTAGGAACTGAGAGGCTTGGTGGACTGCACGCGGCCGGTATGCATAGCCTTATCGGCAAGATGCCAGGCCAGCTGGCGAAGCTTCTCGTCCTGACGCTCACGGTAGTCACCGGTATCGATCTGAACGCGCACGGAAGTCTGCAATTTTTTGGAGACCATGCGGTTACAGAGATACTGCAGAGAAGAAAGAGTTTGTCCCTCACGGCCGATAATCAGGCCGGAATTCTCTTCATCATCTACCAGAACATTCACCCGATCTTCACCGACTTCAATCTCAAGCTTAGGCTTATCCTGAATAATCGGTTCAATCATCATTTCTAGAGCTTCACGAACAGCAGCAGCGATCTCTTCGGGATCGCCCTCCATAATACTGCGGTGTTCAGCACGCTCTTCAACGGAATCGCTATCGTCGTAGGGTGATTCATCCTCAAAATCAGCAGGCTCTTCTACTAAAGCCGGTGCCGGAGCTTCTTCCCTGACAGCCATTTCGCTTTCAGATCTGACTGCAACTTCACCATCTTCTTTTACCGCGACTTCAGCTTCAGGCTTAACCGCAGGAACTTCAGATTCAGTACGGAGAGCCTCAGAATCTTCTTCCTGCGCTGCCGGTGACAATTCTTCACGGCGATACTCTTTTCTTGGAGATCTCTGTTCAGACTGTTCCCGTCTCTGGTGACGCCCTCTTCCCCTTCTTGATTCATCATCCGTTGCAGAGCGGTTATCAGCTCCTCTGGGACGGGCTTTTACTTTTGCATTTTTTTTACCCACCAGACCGAATACCCCTGTAGATCCTCCGCTGATGATTTCAATCTCAAGTTTGTCGCGATTCAGACTAAAATGATCACAGGCGTTATTGATCGCCTCGTCCAAATTTTTCCCCTGGAATTCCATGAATTCGCTCATTCTATCTCCTGATTGTTCTTCACTCCATTAAATCCGATCAGTTTGTGCGCGCTAATTCTTCACGTTGCGCATCATCATCCACTGCTGTGCAATTGAAAGTACGTTGTTCACCATCCAGTATACAACCAGCCCAGCAGGGAAGTTGAGGAACATAAAAGTGAACACGAGGGGCAGAAACATCATTATTTTCTGCTGTGTCGGGTCGCCTGCGGAAGGAGTCATCTTCTGCTGCAGGAACATGGTCGCACCCATCACGATAGGAGTGATGTAAAGCGGGTCTTTTGCCGAAAGGTCGGCCAGCCAGACAATATCAGTAAAAGGCAGGAAGTGGATAAAATCAGCATGCCTGAGGGCAACTGTTCCCATCAACGCCTTGTACAGTCCGAAAAATACAGGAATCTGCAGCAGCATAGGCAGGCAACCGCCGGCCGGATTGACATTATAAGTCTTATATAGCTGCATCATCTCCTTGTTTAGGGCTTCCCTGTCATCGCCATGTTTCTCACGAAGCTTGGCCATCATGGGCTGCAGACGCTTCATCTGCTCCATGGATTTGTAACTTTTATGGGACAAGGGCCAGAAAAGGAACTTGATTACGATAGTCAGCAGGATAATCGAAATACCGTAGTTGTGGGTGTATTGGTGAAACCACTCAAGAGCCACAACCAGAGGCTTAGCGATAATATCAAACCAGCCGAAATCAATAGCTTTAGAAAGGTCACCGGGAACTTTGGCCATCAGCTGAGCATCCATAGGGCCAAAGTAATATGAGCAGGTCAGCTTGCGTTCAATGTCCTTATCAAAGGAAACATTCTGTTCTGATGCGATACGGAAAATATCATCCTGAAGTTTAGCCTTCATGGTAACGGAATCAGCACCTGGAACAAGAGCAAGGATGAAGTAGTTTGAATCAATGGCCGCCCAGCTGATTTTACCAGTCTCGCTTACACCGGTTTCGGTCAGTTCCTCGCGGTCTTTCTGCTCTGCCAGACCTTCCGCGTTAAACCATGCAATTCTTGTCGGATTGTAACGGTCATCTGCTGCGGTCAGGCTTTTGGTAGCGGTAGTAAAGGCGATACGGCCCATCCCGCTGGGATTGGTTTTATTGATAACCCTTACATCTTCATCAATAAGGTAGTTATCAGCGTGAAAAGTAAGTCTGCGCTCGATTCTGAACCCTTCCACATCTCCGCGGAAAACTAAAGTGCCAAGCTTGCTGCCATCAAGTTGAAGGTCACTGCCTTCAAAACCCCAGACACCGTTTGCCCAGGTAGGCATGCCGTTAAGGATAATACCCATGGGAGCTTTGTTCAAAGCATTGGTGCTGACCATATCCATATTTGGAGAGTCGTGATTTATGTTTGCTTTGAATTTTTTAAGCTGAAAGCTCTCAAGAAGACCGCCCTGGGAATTGATCACTGCGGTATAAAGGGGAGTATCAACGGTAAGTTTTGTTCCCTTTGCGGAAACGATAGCGCTTGCGGAAGCGGGGTCGGGCAGCTGGTTTGATTCAGGCCCGGCGACATTGGAATCAACGGCCTGATTTTGTTGGGCGGTTTGCTCCTGATGAACAGGCGCGGGCTGCGGCGGCTGGGGAGGGAAAAGGAATTGCCAGCCGAGAAGAACTGCAAACGAAAGGGCCACAGCCAAAATAACGCGTTTATTTTCCATGTCTTATTTTCTCACTAAAAATTTGTCCCTCAAATTAAGCCGGGACTGCGCGGTGGAATTTTTTTATGGGCGGGAACGGGATCATATCCGCCCTTGCATAGCGGATTACAACGCAACAGACGCCACAAAGCATACATCCCCCCTCTGAGCACTCCATGAAGGGATATAGCCTCTATGGCGTATTGCGAGCAGGTTGGATGAAAGCGGCAACACCCCGGAAATAACGGGGAGATGAACTTCTGGTAAAAGCGTATGGGGTAAAGAAACAGAGTCCGCATTCCCTGATTTCTCATTACTCACCATCACCGACAAGTTTATTGATCCTGCCGATCATGGGAAGAAATTCTTTTTCGACCTGACCATAGGTTACAGCCCTGCCGTTCAGTATTCGTTTGGGCACAACAATTACGTCCGCACGAATATGAAATTGTTCCTGATTCAACCTGAAAAAACTGCGAAGAACCCTTTTAATACGGTTTCTAACCACAGCAGGCCCTTTTTTTCTGCTCACGGTAAGGCCCAAACGAACCCCGCCGGGGCCGCTACCATGACACAGCACAAAGAGTATAAAACTCTTGGTGAAGAGCTTCTTTCCCTGCTCATAGCAGAGATCAAACTCAGGCTTACGAAGGAGCTTGTGCTCCTTTGTCCAACTTAAACGGCTAATCTTTTACGACCTTTAGCACGACGTCTTGCGATAACAGCACGACCGTTTTTGGTGCGGGAACGTACGAGAAAACCGTGGGTTCTTTTTCTTCTACATTTACTGGGCTGGTAAGTTCTTTTCATTTCTATTTCTCCAAAATAAATAACGTTGTAAAGCCGAATACCATATTCCGGCTACGAGGAACGGGAACATATATCCCTTACATCTGATATCGTCAAGAAATGTTTTCAATGTGACCGTGCAGCTAAGTGCTTTTAATCTCACTCTGAATAATCTATGCTGCATCAAATGAAAACAAGACCGCATACCCCGATGCGGCCAGACTGTCAAAGTTAATTCATACATAATACTGACGTGGAATTCTCTTAACTTGTGTAGAAAAGAATAACACGGGCGTATTTTTTTTTCACCGCTTTTTTCATACTATTTTTGGGCGGCTAAATCCATAACTACTCCACTTCCGTGGACTGAAAAGATTTCAAGGAGATAATCATGACCCCTGTACAAACCTTCTGGGATATCAAGCTCGGAGAGATAAAAGAAGTTTTTGAAGATAACGGATACGAAACCTCTGTTGTAAAAAGCCAGAAGGCTGCAGCTTCACTTGTTCTCGATAAAATTATCCCGAAACTTAAGCCAAAATCAATAAGCTTCGGCGGCTCCATGACTGTTGTTGATTCAGGTGTTTTTGACAAAGTAAAAAAGCTTCAAAACGTCAAAGTTATCGACACCTATGATGTTAACCCACCTATGGCAGAAAAAATTGAACGCCGCAGACAGTCTCTCCTTACCGACTTGTACATTACAAGCGCCAACGCTTTCACTGAAGAAGGCGAACTGGTTAACCTCGACGGCACAGGGAACCGCGTAGCCGCAATGGCTTTCGGTCCCCGGAATGTAGTTGTTCTGGTTGGCCGGAACAAGCTCTGTCCGGATCTCGATGCCGCAGTCAGCCGTGTAAAAGAATACGCTGCACCGGTTAACGCCATGCGTCTCAAACGCAAGACTCCATGCGCTGTAACCGGTAAATGTCAGGACTGTAACTCCAAGGACCGCATCTGTAATACCTGGGGAATTACGGAAAAATCCTTCCCGCAGGGCCGCATCCATGTAGTATTCATCAACGAAGACTTAGGCTTCTAAAAACAGTACTCCGGTGTCCCGTGGATTTTTTTCGCTATAAGATCCACGGGACTTTTCCCAATAAATATTTATCTGGCTTCGCTGCTGCGGCTTTGAAGCTTCTGCTAAATTTCGGATTCTTACCTTGAGCAAAAAAATTCATACCGACCACACCCGTGGATACCGCGAAAACATAGCACTTTCTGAAAACGAGAAATCATTTCAGGTTATTGTCGAGCAGACAGATTTATTCATTGTAGCTGAAAAAGATTTAAGTGAGCTGACACTTGATGCAGTGCACGAAGTCCGCGGAATTCTACAGGCTCACTTTGTACTCAATCCTGCCTTCGCTACCAGTCTCGTGCCTGTTCCCGTTCCAGATGATGTTCATCCGGTCATAAAAGCCATGGCTGACGGCGCACAGGCTTGCGGAGTCGGGCCGATGGCAGCCGTAGCCGGGGCTGTAGCCCAGTTTGTTGCCGAAACATTACTGCCATATTCATCTAATGTAATAGTTGAGAACGGCGGTGATATCTATATGCACTCCACCCGTTCCCGGAGGATCGGTCTGCTGTCCGAACCCGGCTCAGGCACAAGAATCGGCCTTGCCGTTGAAGCCGGAGAATTTCCACTTTCCATATGTTCTTCCTCGGGAACAATAGGACACTCACTAAGCCTGGGAAGCGGAGATCTGGTGACGGTGCGTGCCAAAGACGGACGCTTCGCCGATGCAGCAGCAACAGCCCTCGCCAACCTGCTGAAATCCCCAGCTGATGTTCCTGTGGTAATTGAAAAAGCCCGTGAGTTAACAAAGCACGGGCTAGAAGGAGTCTTTGTGCAGTACGACTCCAAAATAGGAGCATGGGGCAAGCTGGAGCTGATTGCCCTCTAAACACAACTACTGACTGACAGCTCTCTCAATTGCCATAAACGGCGGACTATTGTTGTCATCCCGGCTTTTGTATAGAGCCATGCGGTAACCGAAAGAGATGAAAAGAGGACCGGAATCAAGTTGATCCGGCTTCAGTTCAAAATCAAACGGAATTCCTTTGCCTTCCTCCAACTTTTGCGGAGAGAAGACTTGAAGTCCCTGCGCCAGAACTTCACCGTCCATATCACTTAAGTAACCTTGAATCCAGAGTTCACCTATCCATTCGGCCCACATAGGAACACTGTTCTTTTTTACATAAGCCATACCACGCACCCCGAAACTGTCTTTGCGGGGTACAATTTCATAATCGAAATTAACAAACTCCATCGCCATAGCTCGTGGAGCTTCCAATTTCCATGACTGGCGTTCCAGATGCGAGACCCCAAGATGGGCGCAGCCGGCCGCAAAAAGCAGTGAACACGCCAGAAACGCGTATTTTACAGACTTTAAAAGCTTCATCAAAATCTCCACCAAAACCAGATCTATAATTTCGATTCCACGGACTTAATCTTACCATGCAACCTGTCAACCGCACCTTTACGGCAGTCAGCTTTCATCACCATATAAATCCGTTCGCAATCAGCCTCTAAAGCTTTATAGCACTGAGTTACCAGCGCCATAACTTCATCCCACTCCCCTTCTATGCTCGTTCCCATGGGACCAAGCTGACAGGAAAGTCCGCACTCGCGGATAATCTTTACAACCCTCGCTACGTAGGGACTAACGCTTTCACCTTTATCAGTGGGGAAAATAGTCAATTCGACAAGTACACTCATTGTCTGCTTCTCCATACACGTTGACACTGCTTGTCAACTCATTATAAGTTCGTCCACCCGAATAATGACACTCAAATTACCCAACATAAGTTTTACAAGGAGTAAACTCACATGGGTGAATATTATATGCCTGCGGAGAACGAAGGCAAATTTCAACAATTGATAACCTGGATCAAGGACAAAAAACGTCCACGACCTTCATTTCCGCGCGCCATTCAGATACAAACTACAAGCTACTGTAATGCCATGTGTTTGTTCTGTGGCTGGAAACACACTCATAATACACAGCCTCAGGGCCATATGGAAGATGATCTTTTCAAAAAAATTATTGATGAGACCAGCAGACATTTCATAGGCCGCGTCAGCCCATACTTAATGAATGAGCCGCTCATGGATAAGAAACTTCCCGAGCGCATCGCTTACATAGAAAAAAACAAGCGCCCTTTCACCCGCACAAAGATCAACACCAACGGCGCCCTGCTCACTGAAGACATGAGCGAAAGACTTATTGATTCCGGCCTGCGCCACCTTTGGGTTTCAGTACAGGGATACTCTGAAGAGACCTATACAAAATCCATGGGCATTAAGAAATTCAATATTCTTGATAATATCGACAGATTTCTTGATATCAGGGACAAAAAAGGAGCCAAGCGCCCCAAGGTTGCCATAACCACCCTTGATACCACCATCGTCCATGATGAACTTGAGTATGCTAAAAAACACTGGGCCAAACGTGATGTCACTTTCAAAACCCAC
This sequence comes from Maridesulfovibrio sp., assembly GCF_963667685.1. Taxonomy (NCBI): domain Bacteria; kingdom Pseudomonadati; phylum Thermodesulfobacteriota; class Desulfovibrionia; order Desulfovibrionales; family Desulfovibrionaceae; genus Maridesulfovibrio; species Maridesulfovibrio sp. The sequence continues at coordinate 339,268 of NZ_OY763932.1, forward strand.
CAGCTGGACAACCGCGCCGGGGATGACATCAGCAGTCTTAGCGCCTCCAAAGCCAGGCTTAAACGAGACTGTGACCTGTTCCTCAAACAGGCTTATGTGCTTTTTAACGGTGACGTTATTCTCTGCTGCCACGACTGGCGCAGAACTGTAGTCCTCGGTAATCTTTATAAAAATACCCTTGAAGAGATCTGGAACTCAGAGCACTTCATATCGCTGATCCGCCAGTACTACTCCGGTGATTTCACGAATCTGAAAATTTGCAAGACCTGCACAGGTTAATAAAAAGGGGTGGATGCTCAAGCATCCACCCCTTTTAAATTTTATCCCATTCGACGTTGCAATAATATAAAATCGGCCACAGTGAGCATGGCCATGGACTTAAGTACCGGAACAATTCTCGGTATGGCACAGATATCATGCCTGCCCCCGATTTTAATTTCTGTGCTTTTACCATCCCGGTCAACAGTCTGCTGCGGCTTGCTGATGGAGGGAATGGGTTTAACATAAGCACGCACCACTATATCCTGACCGCTGGATATACCGCCTAGAATACCACCGGCGTTATTACTGCGAAAACCGTCCTCATCCATAAAATCATTGTTCTCGCTACCTAGCGCATCAGCCGCAGCACAACCTGAGCCAATCTCCACACCCTTCACCGCTCCAACGGACATGAGGGCGTAAGCAAGACGTGCGTCAATCTTATCAAAAACAGGCTCTCCAAGTCCGGCAGGAATACCTTTAAGACGGACTTCAACCACGCCCCCGAGGGTGTCTCCTTGGGAACGGACTTCCATGACCCGCTTTTCCCAGCTGGGAATGATATCCGGATCAGCTGAAAAGAACGGCAGTTCATGTGCTCCTTCCGGATCTTTAACTTCACCATCAATTCCGCCTATACGAATAGTATAGGCCTGACAGTTGATACCCTGCTGACGCAAAAATTCCTGTGCAACAGCACCACCGGCAACGCGGGAAACTGTTTCCCGGCCGGAGGAACGGCCCCCGCCACGGTAATCCCGGAAACCGTATTTTGCATCGAAGGTCAAATCAGCATGACCGGGTCGGAAAACATTCATGATTTTAGAGTAATCACGGGAACGCTGGTCTGTATTTTCAATGTGAAAACCAATAGATGTCCCCGTAGTACGGCCTTCAAATACTCCTGAAAGAATCTTGACCCGGTCGGCCTCTTTGCGGGCTGTTGAGGCTATGCCTTGTCCGGGCTTGCGGCGGTCCAGTTCAAGCTGGATAACTTCTTCACTGAGTTGGATTCCTGCGGGACAGCCATCAATAACACCGCCCAATCCGGGACCATGGGATTCTCCGTAAGTGGTAATCTTAAAAATATGACCGAAGGTGTTGCCGCTCATTTTATTTATCTCCCTTACTAAAGGATTGGTAACTTTCTAAAATTTGGTTACATACATGTTCAATTGTCCCGGCCCCATCCGCAATAAAAGATGCACTGCCGTCATAAAGAGATTCCCGTTCATCAAGAACTTCACGGATCTCATCAACAATAGACTTTCCGGTAAGCGACGGACGCTGATCATGATTAGGGTCAAGCTGAAGGCGGCCGGCAAGTATCTCTACGTCTGTTTTTATATACACTGTAAAATTTTTTCTGAGCACTATCCTGTTTTCTTCCCGGACAACAATACCGCCCCCACAGGAAATAACTGCACCCGTATTTCTGGATAGTTCTGCGAGCACTTCTACTTCCAGATCACGAAATGCATCCCAGCCGTTCTGCTGTACATATTCAGATATTTCACATCCGGCCTTCTCCACCAGCACTTTATCAGTATCAAAAAAATCCAGCTTCAAATTATCGGCAAGACACTCGCCTACCGTGGTCTTTCCACAGGCTCTTGGCCCGATCAGGTAAATATTTGATGGCATAATATCCCCGCTAATAAATATGATTAACTGGAAACAATAGATACAATGAGACAACGTAATATCTACTGTCAGGATTGGAACGTACCGGAAAATTGTAATTGAAAAAAAGATCACAGGCAGGACTGTGAGAAATCGGACTGAAATGCATTCAGCGGATTTTGTAATTAACCGGAAACAGGGGCGGCTTGTCAAGAGTGGAATATTCTTCCACATTCAATTAACAAGGGATACGCGTTGATGCGTACCCCTTGCATCACTTTCCTTCAACCGGAAAGCCTAGGCGGTGCCAAAGATGCCATCCGCCAAGAAGTGCATTAACATTCTTGAATCCCAACTTCTGCAACTTTCGCCCCACACGGGAGCTGGTATATTCGCTGGGTCAAGCGCAATAAATAATAAGCTCTGTATCTTTAGGAATACCAGCTGACCATTGCTCTTCCTTTCCGGGCTTACCACGAATGGCGGACTTTATCTTCAGCTCACTGCCACGCCAGTCTGAACCAGTGCGGGAGTCAACGACAACAACTCCATCCATGCCAAGCTTACGCTCAAGATACTCGCAGGAGACCCGCGGAACATCTGCGGATTCCCCCGAGACAGGAAGGACAATGAAGCTTGCCGCTGTCGCTATGGCCGCAGCAACAAGGAGTAATAAAATACGCTTACTCATCATTACCTCCCGGAATTTAACTGAATATAATTACATCTTAAACACGAATGCTTAAATCAATAATATCAGATCAAAACAGTAGGACAAGCAAAAAAAGTAAAACGATTAATTATAACTAACTATGTTCAATTCTTCATCTTCGGGATCATCATGAACAGGATCACTCACGCCATCCAGAGAATTTACGGATTCTCCATCTCCAAGCTCAACATCAGTTTCAGCATCAAGCTCTTCAAGGGGAGGATAATTGCAATATTCCTTCATGGTGAAACCAAGGGCAATACCGGCAACTGCCATACAGCCAACGGTGTAGAGAAAATAGTTCAGGAATTGAATATGCAGACAACAAAAGACAGCAGCGATGACATGCAACGACAACGTTAGAATACGGGGCAGATAGAATTTACGAGCCCTGCGTAAAGCAATGATTCCGAGTAGATCGATAAGGGCGTAGGAGCCGAACCAGAAACAAAGACCGGCAGCAATAAGTGATTCCAGCTCTTCCTTTCCGGCCCAGCCGTTGGCCAAAAGTATAGCGATGATGGAACCGAGAAATAAAGCAGCTCCGCCTGCGGCATATTTGCTATAGCTGTCCGCAACCGCTCCGCGTACCCGGTATCCGAAAAGTTGAAACAAGCCGAATACAGCGGCAAACGTAGCAAAAATAACAGTTCCGCCCATAAGCATGCGGCCTTTCCCTTCAAGTACATGTCCTGCCACTTTCAGGTGCGGGACTGTGGACTCTAACAATGATTCGGGAGTCTCAACCAGAAGAGCAGCCCAGCTGAACATCACAAATGCGGCAAGGATAAGGAAAATAGCCGGATAAGCCCGGGAACTTTTGTTTTTGAATACGAGCGGCAGATCAAAGCCGACAAAAGCCAGTACAGCCAGAAAAACAAGCTGCATCCAGGACATGGGACCGCTTCCTAAAAGGGATGCAGGTACCAACGGATGAAAAACTTCCGGGATAGTTGTGGGATAGCCCATGCCACCGGTGACAGGCTGGTTAACCATTATTGCCACATACACAAAAAAAACAAATGCCAGAGTCAAAGCTCCGCCAAATAAATCCCCGGCGTATTTATCCGACAAAAAACAGGCCCAGACAGCTAAGGCCAGAATGGTAAATGATGCTGCCATGTTCGGGTAAGAGCTGATGAAAATTTCATTAAGGGCATACCCTGCGATTCCCAACCATGAGACGGCTAAAACTGTCAGCGAGAAAAAACGGGCCACATCCAGAAAACCGAAAGCCACTTTATCAACAGGGGTCGCCCGCAACTCTCCAGAAGACAGCTTATCCATACTGCGGGCAGTGCAAACCGAGACAAGTGCACCAAGGACCAGCAGCACTATAAAAGCTGCTCCCCCCAGACCGGCTCCGTGCCCGACTGCTTCCAGCCCCCCCGGGGACAACATTACTGCAAGTGATGTAAATATTCCGCTCATTTTTCCCTCCGGTATATGTAGAAAGCTATCAGCCTATAGTAGCAATAAACAAATACTGCCTTAAAAAAACAAACTTCCTGCCCGCCCAAAAGCGCACAGGAAGATGTTCTATCATAGAAACAGGCCGTCATTATGGCCTGATTGTTCATAAATGTCTAGAATGCGGACTGACACTCATCCACAGTGCTGTATATAGGCAGAAAAGATACGAACCCGGAAAGGTCGAAGACTTCCCTGATGTAGTCTTTCAGCTCACAGAGAACAAGTTTTCCATCTCCGCCTTTAAGCTCTCTGGCAGCTTTAAGCAGAACTCGAAGTCCGGCGCTGGAAATGTATTCAAGGTTTTCGAAATCCAAAATAATTTTGCTTTCTCCTCCCTGAATAGAATTTAACAACCTTTCTTCAAAATCATTTGATGTATTGGAATCAAGACGTCCCTTCAGCTGAAAAGTAATAATCCCGTCAATTTTCATTTCACCGACTTCAAGCCCCATCTTTTCCTCCGTTTTGTCGCCATAGGGCGGCATTGCACTATTCACCGTTAATATAAAAATTTATCCAGCGGACTGGTTTTCTGTGAAGTACACATATAATTACTGAATATTCTTGGTCAACTTCAATTTATTCTTACCGTCTTCCCAAGCATATTCAATGCTATCCATCATCTTGCGCATAAAATGGATGCCTAGCCCCCCAATTTTACGTTCTTCACAATTACACTCAACATCCGGTTCAGGAGCCTCAAGGGGATTGAATTTGTGACCGTCGTCCTCGATCCAGAGAGTAAGCAGACCGTCTTTCAACTTGAGGAGAATCTCGAAATTATGACTGCCAGACCGGCAGCCATAGCTAACGAGGTTTGTGAAGAGCTCATCCAGGACAAGATTTAGTTCAAAGACGGCTTTATCGGATATACCGTTATCATTACCAAAATTTTCGATATTTTCGGCAAGAATACTAAGTTCTGATATATCTGATTTCAGCGAGAAAGAAGAAGTGACACCGCTTTCGGTCTGCGGCTCCATTTTATTTTCCAAAGCCATATCCCCAATTTTCTCATTATGAACAGAAAATACTATCTACCACACTCAAGTTAAAAAACCCTTGTCGCTGCGTCAACAAAAAGGTAATAAATTTTTGTTAGATACCCATACCAACAGGAGTACTTAATGATCACCAAGCGAGCGCTAACCTACTGGGTGAAAAACAGTAATATGAAATTACAGCTCATATTGCTTGTAGTCATCTTTTTTACAGTAGCAGTAAGGTTAATTCCGCTGGAAATGCAGAAAAAGATCATTAACCAGGCGATAAGTATGCGCAAGGTTGATTTACTTTTGATGTATTCCGGGTTTTATATTGCATCGGTAGTAGCAGCCAGTCTGCTTAAATACCTAATAACTGTTTTGCAGACTTACATCGGGCAGGAGTCGCTTGCTGAAATGCGTAAAGGACTTTACGCCCACATCCTGACCCTGCCGCTCGGATATTTCAGAAAAGCCAATCCGGGGATGGTTGTCTCATCATTGGTGACGGAACTTGCTCCTGCCGGTGAATATGTAGGTCAATCATTGGCTGTTCCTGTTACAAACCTGCTTACGCTTTTAGCTTTTGCCGGATACATGTTTTTCCTCAACCCCATTATGGCCGGCATCTCTATAGCACTATATCCCTTTGTTATTTATCTGGTTCCTAAACTCCAGAAAAAAACAAATAGTGCAAATAAAGAGCGGGTCGATGTTACTAGAAACCTCTCCAGTCACATAAACGAGACAATCTCCGGTATTCACGAAATCCATGGCAACGGTTCATACCGTATTGAAAACCGCAAATACGGTGATTTCGTAGACCGTCTTTTTAAAATCAGGATCACATGGATTCTTTATAGGCAGGGAATTAAAGTCCTGAACAATTTTTTCCAAAACCTCGGCCCGTTCCTGCTCTTTATTGTTGGCGGTTATCTCGCGATTCAAGGGCGTTTCGACCTTGGTGCACTGGTCGCATTTCTTTCAGCTTATGAAAAGATTTATGATCCCTGGAAAGAACTTATGGATTTCTATCAGGTCCATAATGATGCTTCTGTCCGCTACAACAGGGTTATGGAGTACTTTGATGCCAAACCTGAATTTGAACTCGAACCTGAAGGCCGTGATCCTGTCAAACTTAAAGGTGACATTGAAGTCCAAAATCTCGGGTTCACTGTCTCTGGAAACGTCAGGCTGCTGAAACAGATCAATATGCGGCTCAAACCCGGGGAACAAATGGCTCTGGTGGGATTTTCCGGCAGTGGTAAGAGTACATTGGCTCAGTGCGTTTCCCAGTTGTATAAATATACGAGCGGATCAGTTAAAATTGACGGTTATGAAGTTAACGAACTGACCAAGGCAGACCTTGTCCATAACATGGGGATTGTAGCCCAGTCTCCGTTCATCTTTTCAGGAACAATAAAAGACAATCTGCTATACTCCTGTGCGGCCATTATCGATAATGACCCTGAAGCGGAGCAGAAAATGCCTGACCGGGACAACATGATTGAGGCTATTCAGCAAGCCGGAATATTTGTCGATGTCCTGCGCTTTGGCCTTAATACGCTCCTTGATCCTGATAAAGAGGCGGAGCTTTCCGAACGGCTTGTAAGGGTACGCAAAAATTTCCACTCCGACTACGGTGATAAACTCGCAGAGCATGTTGAATTTTACCGCGCCGGCCAATATCTTGTTTATTCAAGCGTTGCCGGCAACATAACATTTGGTCATGCTAATGATGAAAGTTTCTCTGGACGGGCACTGGTCAGCAATGAATACTTTTTGGCCTTTCTTAAGGAAGCACAGCTTGAAACCCCGCTTCTCAGTCTTGGACGCGAACTTGCCAAACAGACTGTGGATATTCTCGGTAATCTCCCACCCGATGAAGTTTTCTTTGAGCAAAGCCCTATTCCTTCCGAAGAATTTGAAGGATATAAGCAGCTCATAACACGCATAGAAGACATACCGCTGCCGGATATTGAAGAGAAAGACCGGGAGATGCTGCTGCATTTGGCTCTTAGCTTTGTTCCCGGCAGGCATAAAATTGTTGCATTGCCGACAGTACTGCAGGGACTCATCCTCGACGGACGCAAAATGTTCAATGCCAAAGTTCTTGAGGAAAGGCCTGAGACATTCAGCTTCTACCAGATGACCGAATTCATCCCTTCACAGACTATTTTGGACAATATCCTCTTCGGTAAACCCAAAACCGACCACCCAAAAGTACAGGATACCATCAACCAATCCTTGATACAGCTGCTCATTGAGGAAGATCTTCTTGAAACAGTTGTTGAGCTTGGGATGGAATTCCAGGTCGGCACCAAAGGCGATAAGCTTTCCGGTGGACAGTGTCAGAAGCTGGCAATTGCACGCACATTCCTGAAGAATCCTCCAATTATGATTATGGATGAGGCAACTTCAGCGCTTGATAACAGGTCACAGAACAGAATACAGGGACTGCTGGAAACAAAGTGGAAAGGCAAGGCAACCCTTATTTCAGTAATTCACAGGCTGGATACAATTAAAAACTACGATAAAGTTGCAGTAATGAAGGCTGGTAAATTAATGGAAGTCGGTCCCTACGAGGAACTCATGGAACGCAAGGGACTGCTTTATGAACTCGTACATGGAGCGCATTAGTCATGGCAGCAGAAACAAGTGAATATCAAGAACATCTAGAGATAATGAGGGAAATACCATATTTTTCGAGTCTCGAACTTGAGGCACAAAAACTGATCGCCTACCTTTGCGTACGCGAAAAATTCACTGCCGGAGATGAAGTCTTTGCCAGTGGCGACTTCGATAAGTCTGCTTACTTTATCATAAAAGGCAATATGGAAGCATATCTGAATTCAGGTTCCGAGAAAATCCAGTCCTTCAAGGAAGGCGACTTCGTTGGGGCTCTTTCGCTTATTGGAAACTCCAAAAGATTATTCACCTTGAAAGCTATTACAGACTGCGTCTGTATCAGGCTGACCAGTGAAAAATTTAAAAAAGCTCAAGAACAGTACCCTGAGATAAGCAAAAAATTTTTGAAAGCTACTGTTGACATGATAAGCAACTGGGAAGAGAGGTTCATTTCCAAATACAACCCAGGGTGCGCAGGATGCACTACTGGCATAGGATTGACACTTATATAACATAAAAAGGCTCACAGGATTATTCATATGAAAAACACTATGTTAACTGCTGCTGTCTTAGTCCTGCTGCTCACGACGAATGTGATGGCGGCAAGCAATGCACCTGAATCTGTTGCTGGTATAACTATTGGAAACAATATTTCAACCATTAAATCCATTGTCGAAATGAATTCTGCAACATCTCCGTGGCAGGAAGAATTCATAAAACGAGTCGCCTTGAAAGACATTGAAGGGTACAAGGGTGGTTATGTTGTTATAGGTGACTGCAAGCGCAAAGACATTATCTTACGCATGAAGCTTAAGTATCAGGATTCCAGCATGGAATTTTTTAATAAGATTTACGCTAAAATTGAAAAAAGGTTCGGCAAGCCTAACGACTGGAGAGGAAACCCGTTTGGAACTCTTAAGGTTTGGAAATGGTCTCTTGGCGATGCAGATGGCAACGTCAGCCTGATTCTCCAACATTTCAGCGGTGATGACGACAGCATTACTAAAGGTAATTCTATCAGGCTTTCCCGCCCTTCCTGGATAAAAGATGAAATGGAATGCTGGGAAAAAGACCACCCGGAAGTCTACGAAAAACCTATTCCTGCCAAGATGGATGGAATAAAGTGGTTTCTTCCTTACTAAGGTGAAGCACCGCAGAAACAGAGCCTCACTACCGTGCAGAAACTCCAAATGTCTACTTTAAGTCTTCGCTTCTGTTTTGAATATTATTGACCCGAGCATCTGTTCCGACTTTCCAGTTTTAGCCAGAAATAAAATCATCTTACCCAGAAATAAAGAAAAGGCCCCGCTCTCATGAACGGGGCCTTTTGACTTACTATAAGCAACCAGCTTAATACTACTTCTTGTTCAGCTTGAGTTCCTGAGGGAACACAGGCAGGTAGCGGTAGCAAAGGCTGAGTACCAGTGCACCATAAGCACAGATCATCAGGGATGTAGCCCACTCTGCCCAGTTAGGCAGGTACACTTCCCAGTTATCGAAAGGCATAACCGGAATAGCAATGGTCTGTACGGTGAATACGTAACGGTTGATGGTTACGCCGATGCAGTCCAGAATTGCTGCGGTGTACAGCAGACTGGGGTTGTTTCTGATGGAAGGAGTGATCAGCATGATGGCGGGAACGATGCCGCAAAGCACGATCTCAGTCCAAAGAAGCCACTGGCCGTATGCGTTGCCGTGGAACATCTGATCAAAGGTCAGTCCGACGGAAGGCAGGTAGCCTACAGCCCAGGCCCATGTGTCGATGATCTTGAAGAACATGTACACACAGAGCATGGTTCCGGCAATTTTACCCATCAGGGCTTTAACTTTATATTCAACCAGTTTCTTACCGGTCATTTTCTCGATGAGGGTACAAACCAGAACTGTGAAAACAGGACCGGAACCAACAGCAGAGAGAACGAAGAGGAAGAAAGTCCAGGGCCAAATAAAGAAGCCTTCACGGAAGGCGTAAGGACGGCCGAACATAACGCCGTACATACCGCCAAGAGAACCCTGGTGGAAGGTTGACAGGAAGGTTCCGATACCTGCGAACAGAGCCATATTCACGTGCAGGTGATGGGCAAAGTGGTGCAGGAAAGGAATCTTGTTCAGCTGCTTCTGTTCGAAGATCAGCGGAATGAATTCAATAATCAGAACTGTGCAGTAACAGGTAATACAGAAGATAACTTCTGTGAGCATGGAGTGCACGTTAGGGTGCCAGTAGCCGAACCATGCACGGATAGGCTGACCGATGTCCATGGTCAGGATGAGCATGGCGCCGGAGTAGCACAGGAATCCGAGAATTACTGCAAGGTTGATGATATTTTTAAGTTGATCGATCTTGAGGATGTACTTGAGGAACCCGGTGAAAAATGCACCGGCACCAAGTGCGATAACCGCAAGGTCAAAAGTAATCCAGAGGCCGAACCCGAAGTAGTTGTCAAGGCCGGTTACGCCAATGCCGTAATAGAAAATCTGTCCGGCAGCGTAAACGCCCCAGAGCAGGACGGCGAGAGGAAATGCCATCCAAAGCAGAAACTTAGGCAGTCCGCAACGTTTTACGCCTTCGGGGAAGAGATTGTTATCCATGGTAAACCTCCCTCCTAGTGCTTGTCTTCAGCGATGTGGTTATCACTCTGCTCACGGACCCAGTCACGACGGCTGATGTAGTAAACCTGAGGTTCCATACCGATAGATTCCAGAATGCGGAAAGCATTGGGGCTCTTGATCAGTTCATGGACTTTGTGCTCAGGGTTCTTTGAATCACCGAAAGAGATTGCTCCAGTGGGGCATGCTTCCAGACAGGCAGGCTGATACCATCCGTCAGGCAGCTTATTTGGGTCCATACCTTCGTTACGGGCACGCTGACGTGCATTCAGCAGTCTGGAGTGACAGAAGTTGCATTTCTCAACAACACCGCGAGGACGGGTTGATGTTGAGGGAGACAACGCCTTGTCCATTCCGCCGGGCCAAACCGGATCAAGCCATCCGAAGTAACGGGCGTGGTAAGGACACGCAGCCATACAGTACCTGCAACCGATGCAGCGAGGATAAATCTGGCTGACGATTCCGCCTTCTTCATCCTTGGTAGTGGCAACTACAGGACAGACGGGAACACAGGCGGGATGACCGCACTGCATGCATGGTCTGGGCAGGTAGGCAACTTCCCTGTTGGGGAATTCCTTACCATTGTTGAGTTCGTACACAAGCATCCAGGTGAGGGTCTTAAGCTTGTTGGACCCTTCCTCCATAGGCGCTATGTTATTTTCAGCCTGGCAGGATACCATACAAGCTCCGCAACCGGTACACTTGTCAACATCGACTACCATGGTCCATTTAGTATCAAATTCGATATGTTGCATAACGTGAATCCCCTGACTTTAATTTAGGCGATACTCACGAAAGAACTGGTCCACACGGACAAACCGGTGCCGGACTCAGTGCCAACGGTGAGAAGTTTGGAGATATTTTCGCCTTTACCGCTGGAATACGCATCCCATGCAGTGTGACCGAATCCAAGAGGTGCGGCGATAACATCATTCATTACGCCTTCATTAATGTGGATTCTGACAGCGCATTCTCCACCTGCTCCGCCAAGCTTGACCTTGGAACCTTCAGACACGCCGAGTTTTTTGGCTGTCTTGGAGTTAACCTGAACCATGATGTCTTTGCCCATTAGTTCAAACTTGCTGATGGCAACCACGTTCAGCGGCGGAATAGCCACAGTGGGAGTACCGAAGATAAGCTTGGAGTAAGGAGCGAGAGCAATTTCGCCGCCTTTAGGCATAGCAACAGCTTTGGACAGGACAGAAGCCGCAAACTTAAGGGAGTCGGATTCGGTGGAATCTGAAACATAAGCAGCGCCTTCCAAAAGGGAATCCCAATCTGCACCAGCTTTCTCGGCCTTAGCCTGATAAACTGCTTCAGAGGATTCATATCCAAGATCAATGCCCAATCCGGAAGCCACGCCGAGAATTACGTCTACAGTTGGCTTGCTGTTGTAGAGAGGCTCTGCAACAGGAGCACTGGCTGAAAGCATAGCCGCACCGACACCATAAGGAGTCTGTGCATCTTCAAAACGCTCATAGCTAGTGGGGTTGGGCAGAATCAGGTCAGCTTTAGAAGCTGTTTCATCCATAAAAGTGCTGAAACTTACGAGGTAGCCTGCTTTTTCATATGCCGGAGCCAGAACTGTGTTCTGGGGCAGTGCGTAAACAGGGTTGGCTTCGTAAGCCATCATTACTTCAGGTGCTGCAATTTTACCCGCGGCGATACCTGAGAGGTAGCCGACGAAGTCTTTGGCAGCAAGTTCAAAACGGCCTTCGGCAGCGTCAACAGCTTTGGGCAGTTCAGGGAGAATCTTCATACCGCCGTCTTTGTTGACGCGGTCAAGCAGCATGTTGACAGCAGCAGCGGCGATCACATCGGCTGCACCGGCACCCTGAGCGAACTCGGAGCCTGCAACTACCAATGGAGCGGAAGATTTCATCATGCGCTTAGCAAGTGCAGCCATTTCAGTTCCAGCAACGCCAGTAGCTTTCTCCACTTTGTCGGGAGAGAATCTGGACATAACCAGAGTCTTAAAGTCAGCGAAGTCGGAAGCGGATGCGGATGCTCCAGCTTTAAGCAGATGGTAAGCAAGGCCGAGACAGAAAATAGCGCCGGTTCCGGGTGTTACCGGAATCCACTTATCTGCTGCTACGGCAGTATTGTTCTGGAAAGGACCTGCATAGATGTAAGACGCTTTAACATCTTCACCAGTGGGACGGTTGGAAGCGTAAACACGCTGGTTTCTCACAACCGAACCCCAGGAATCCATGGCATCCGCTCCTACAAAGAGGACGAAATCAGAATTTTCCAGGTCATAACCGATCTGACCCTTTCCACCCATGCTGGAAAGTGCCACGGCTGCACCCTGCTCTTCACAGGGCATCAGGTAGCAGTCTGCACCCATTTCTGAAGCAAAACCGGACAGAACCTCAGTTGCAGTACCGGTGACATCACCGGAAACAACAGCGAGTTTGCCTTTCTGTCCCTTGACTGCTGCAAGTTTCTCGGAAAGAAGCTTTTCCGCATCTTCCCAAGAGATTGACTCGTATTTGCCTTCAGCGGTCTTTTTCATAGGACCGTTAATACGAGAAGGACTGTACATGAGCTGCGGGCCGCTGGCGCTGATCGGATCAACACCACCCTTGCTCATTTCGTTTTCAGCATTTCCTCTGGTGAGGTAAGGGCTTCCGCCCACGGATTTAACAATCTCAGAACAAGGAGCTGCGCCGAATTTAGCAACAGTAGCCTGTTCAGTGATCGTACCGTATTTCAATCTGGGGATCCAAGGCCAGTTCTGAGACCAGATTGAAGCGTCATCCAGAGATTTCCAAATTACAGGGGTGAAGAGTGAACCAACAACACCACCTGTTACCAATTGAATAAAAGTTCTGCGATCAATACCCATTGCAGTCCCTCACTTACTTATGGCAGACGTAACATGCGTTGCTGGTACCAACTTCCGCATGACAGCGTTCACACTGCCACATCTTCATGGTCTGCTTGCTGTAACCGCTGATTCTGTTTTCGTAATACGTCGGCAGCGTGTCGCTGTTGCCTACGTCGGGATGGCAATCAGTACACTCGAAGCCTTGGTGTGCCATGTGCGAAAAGTAAACGTTATCGGGCTGATACTGATAAACCAGCCAGGGAACTTCCACACCCTTCTGCAGATATTCAGTCACGTAGATTTCTTCAGCTTTAGATTCACCGAGTACATCTTCGTGACACTCAGCACACTTCTCATTGGAAGGCAGCCCTGCAAAGGAACCATCTTCCAGAAAGATGTGACATGACTCACAGTCCATACCTTCACCTTCAACATGAACCTTGTGGCTGAAATCGATAGGCTGAGTTTTCTGGCTATAAATAACCTGCGGGAAAACCCACCAACCGACAATCAGGCTCGCAAGGACACCGATGAAGAAAGGAAGAACTCCTCCACACTGCTTCGATGTTCTTTTTTCCTCCATAACCTCGCCCCACTACTCCTTAAGTTTTGTGAAACATAAACAACCAATTAACGCCATTTCTTCTAAAATAGAGAATCTTTCTATGTCAAGAGAATATGAAACTTTTCACAAACTCAAGAAATAGAAAAAGTGCACTATTTTTTACAATTGGAGTGCGCAAAAGCGCCTGCCGGCCTTCAGCCGAAGCCTGGGTTAAAACTCAAATGGCGAACTGAACATGGCCAACAGCGGAAGTTCACGATCCTTATCGGAAAGTACAGGATTTTCAGTACTCCAGGGGATATCCAGGTCCGGATCATTCCACCTGATCCCGGCCTCACTGGCAGGGGAATAACCGGAATCCACCTTGTACATGAACTCATTTTCCTCTGACAGAGTTTCATACCCATGCGCGAATCCCTTGGGGATGAACAGCCTGAGAAAGTTCTCGGCAGATAGTTCAATTTTGAACGATCTCCCATAGGTCGGCGACCCTTTGCGTAAATCAACAACTACATCATAAACAGCACCCCGGGTAACCCACACCAGCTTGGCCTGAGCATGCGGCGGCATCTGTAAATGCAAGCCCCTGATTACGCCGATCCCCGATGAATATGCATGATTGTCTTGAACAAAATCTGTAGGTAAACCATTTTCCGCAAAAACATTTTTATTAAAGCTTTCCAGAAAAAAGCCCCTTTTATCCCTGAAAACCTTCGGTTCTATGACCAATAGGCCGGGAAATTCCGTTTCAATCAACTTCACGCATATCCTCCAAGCATGAGTAATCAAATTTCTGACACAAAAAACCGTTCTCCCAAAATTAACCGAGAATTACCTGAGATCACGAAATGACACAACCTCATTTTTCACTTGATTGTCATATTTTTTATTATTTTCAGGTAGATTCATGATATTCACTTTTCCGTTACGGTCTGCTAACCTTTATCAACAACTTATTGCATTTTGCTTCCAGAGAAGGTTAGATTTTTTATAAACATCAATTTTAAAACGGATTTAAGTATGCAAACAGCAGGTTTAGCCCTCAATGCGCTGGATATAATATTGATTGTTATTGCGGGGATGCTCATATTTAGGGGATTGCTGCGCGGAATAGTCAGGGAAGCAATATCTGTTTTCTCCCTGATTTTAGGATTTTATCTGGCCGCCAAGTATCACTATAAACTGGCACCCTATTTTGAGACTTTTTTTGACGGTCCCGGGACGGTCAAGGCTTTCAGCTACCTTTCAATAATAGTAGCGACCCTCTTTGTTGCCTTTCTTGTTGGGGTTACTATTAAAAAAATACTTACCGTGACCATGCTCAGCTGGGCTGATCAGGTTCTCGGAGGGATTTTAGGATTTGTTGAAGCTATTATCGTTGGCGGAATCATTATCGTTGTCCTTAACAGCTTCACACCAAATTCCGAGTTCCTGACCAACTCAAAACTGGCCCCGAAAGTAATGGCTACTGCAAGCTTTTTCATAAGCTTCGCTCCAGATAACGTATTAGATTCATTAGACATCAAATCTATGTTTCCCGACCAGTCACAACTTACCAACCCTCTAAGCGACACAATATAAAATGAGCACTAACTCCATTGAAAAACTAAAGAATGTAATTGCATCCCTGACTGCCCCTGAAGGCTGTCCCTGGGATAAAGAGCAAACCCCGCTTACACTTTGCGACTCAGTAATCGAAGAAGCTTTCGAACTGGTTGAAGCCATTCGCGCTGACGACCGGCAGGAAGTCCTTGAAGAACTCGGCGATGTGATGTTCCTGCTTCTGTTTATCGCTCAGCGTTACGAAGAATCCGGAGATTTTAAATTTGCTGACGCAGTCGACTCCGCAGCAGCAAAAATGATTCGCCGACACCCCCATGTTTTCGCAGATGCGAAAGTTGAAGATCAGGAAGAACTTCTGCGCAACTGGGAAAAAATTAAAAGAAGTGAAAAGAAGGGAGACAAAAAGATATTCGACTCCCTGCCCAAGGGACTGCCCCCCATGCTCAAAGCATACCGCATCAACTCCAAGGCTGCGCGCAGCGGCTTTACCTATGAGTCAGACGAACAGTGCATTGAGCAGCTTCAGAGCGAATGGAATGAATGGAACAGCGCCCTTGAATCCGGCAACAAAGAGGCAATCACTGAAGAATTCGGAGACTACCTCTTTACCCTCATTGAACTTGGGCGTCGCAAAGGTATCAAAGCTAACAGTGCGCTCGACACTACCAACAACAAATTCCTTGATCGCTTCGCGAAGATGGAAGACCTCGCCAAAAAACAGGGCAAGGACCTTTCTGAAATGAACCTCATCGAACAAAACGAACTTTGGGAACAGGTAAAATAAATTTTATCCCCCAATTACAAAATTATTCCCCGCTATCAGTTTTTGATGGCGGGGATTTTTTTTAACAAACATTTTAATGGTTAATAATTAATTTTTTTATTTTTATTATTTTCACCCTAAAGTAATTTATATTTTATCCGATTTAACAGATAGGCGCGTATATTGCCCTTTTCAGGAGGGGTTTATGGACATAACAGGAATCAACTCAACCATGGAGGCCGCACCAGCGGT
This sequence comes from Maridesulfovibrio sp., assembly GCF_963667685.1. Lineage (NCBI taxonomy): Bacteria > Pseudomonadati > Thermodesulfobacteriota > Desulfovibrionia > Desulfovibrionales > Desulfovibrionaceae > Maridesulfovibrio > Maridesulfovibrio sp. Next base: position 355,528 of record NZ_OY763932.1, read on the forward strand.
AAGTGACAAGCAGCTGTTCGGAGCGCAAGTAGTAACCAAAACTCTTGATTACATGAACTCCGACCAGTTCAGTTCTTCAACCAGTACCGATTATGATTTCCAAAAAAGCGTTCTCAGTGCCGCTTACTCCGGCGTTGGGACTATTGCCAACACTAAAGCCTAAAGGGCAGTCCGTGCGCCTGACACATAAAACCCGGTCACTTGAGCCGGGTTTTATTCTGCAATAAATCCCGCCACACACTATTGTCGTTTCATATTTTTTGGAATAAATATTGCTTCTTATTTTTCTAAAGTCATTGTGATGACTGAAAGCCTCTCGCGGAATTCATTTACCGGATGTCCGCGCTTTTTTCAGGCAAAGAAATAGGAGCCCCAATGAAAAATATAATCTGGATCGTCATAGATACTCTTAGGTCTGACATGCTCGCTTCATGCCTTTCCGATAGAGCTCAATACAATGAATTAGACGAGATTCTTGAACAGGGGGCCATTTTCACCGACGTGATGACCTGCGGGGGGTCTACCCGAAATTCAGCACCGGCATACTTTGCATCGTTACGGCCCGGATTAACGGGCATGACCGAGCAAGGGGTACAGATTCTACGTGAATTCAAGGGTGATGTGCTCACTATAACAGAACATTTTAAACATCACGGCTATAATACATTCCGCTGGGCCGACAGCAACCTTGATTCCTGCCAGCCGAAACGGGGTTTTGACGTATACGAAGCAGGATATCCGGGTATCAGAAATGCTCCCCACATGAACTATAACAACCCGAAGCGTGCTGATTTTGTCCGGCGTGTCCGACAAAGCAAGAAACCATTTTTTGCAAATTTTCATCTCTATTTCATCCACGACTTTGGCGGAATGATGCGTTCCAGCTGGTCTACTGAGGAATATCTGAATGTTATTTCAGCACAAGCTCAGGATTTACGTAGCTTATGGGAACAGCTTGCCCCGGGTCCGGATGATATCGCAGTCATAACTTCAGACCACGGCTGCATACTTGATCAGGATTATATTGAATACGACAAGAAAATTGCGTGGGGATTCGCAGACAGCAAAACCCGCGTTTTTGCATCCTTCATAGGCGAAGATATCAAACCAGCAAAACATCATGAACTGGTAAGGTCAATCGACATCGCCCCCACCCTGCTAGACCTTGCTTTGGGCAAAGATATGAAAGCTCAGGGAGTCAGCCTCAAAGAGACTCTTCATGGCGGTCCTGTCCCGGAACTATTCGGAATTGCTGAGCGCAGCGATCACTCAAACAGAACCGCTATAACCACCTATGCCTGCGTACGCAAAAACAGGTGGGCCCTTTATCTTAATGACGGTGTCCCTAATGCCCTTTATAACAATTCCGAAGGAGAATTTGTTAAAAATTATATAGGTGCAAAACCTGAAATCCAAGATGAATTATATGACTTCTATAAAAAGACTGTCTTGGATGGTCCGCAGAGTGCCAGGGAGCTTTATGGACAAAAAGGTCTCGCTATTGAAGATATACGCGGGAAAATTGAAGCGAGTATTCTGCTTCCAGTTTTCAGTTGGAGCGATGAAACCAGACTGGCCGTAGAAGCCCTACTCGACCAACTACTGCTTACAGAACTTATTCTGCTCGACGCAGATGAAAGCGATGAAGTTGCAGAGAACATTCGTGAAAAATATAATGACCGGCTCTTCCTGCACTATGTTGATGCCAAGGAAATGAGTCTGCAGCAGATGCTGAACCGTGGGCTGGAGCTGGCAAAAGGGCCTTTTACCGTCACAGCTTCACCGGATTGCCAGTACACGGAAAATTTTTGTTACTCCCAGAGGGAAGTCTTTCTCACAGAACCGGACACAGCACTTACCTACCCCAACCTGAAACGGTTTATCCATGACCGCCGGGAAATGGAATATATTGGTAATGAAATCTGCCTTGATGAGATCATGTTCTCCCGGCTGGGAAGTCTTTTTGAACACAATGCAGCAACTGCCGCGTTCTCCCTGCCCCATTTTAATGAAATTGGGGCCTGCGCCATGTTTAAAACGGAAACCCTGCGCAATGCAGGAGGATTTGCGAGCAGCAGCGCTGACACCTTGGGACGCACATGGCACAAATTAAAAAGACATGGAAAGATTAAACATGTGAACAAGGGACTGGTAATTTCTTCAGACCCGACCGTTCTCCGCCCATGCATATCCGGCCAAGAACGTAAACAGGATGTTAAAATCAGCATTTTAAGCCTATTGCCTAATGCGACGGCCCTCAAATCAATTCCGTTTTTTTTAGAAAGCATATCCAATCAGACTGAAAAAGCTTTAGAAATAATATTTCTCAGCTCAGAAATTAAGCATGATATTATCGCAAAACTGGCTGAAAATCATCCGAGCCTGTGCATCAGAACAATTAACCGCCCTTCTAACGGACACGAATTATATAACGCTGGACTTTGTGCTGCCCGCGGCGAGTTCATATTCTGGTCGGATATTTCCGACAAATTGCAGCCCGACTGCATAACAGCACTATTGGGGGAAATTGAAGGCCAGGACAATATGACCGCTGCCAAGTGTGGGTATATTGTCCACCGGGAAGGCAGCATGCCACAGACAGTTGCTCCTCTCGCATATGTCCGCGAAATGATCCATGACATCTGCGATCTTCGTGGTTTGCTTTACCGACGCAGCCTTCATAACGAAATAGGTATTTTCAAACCCGGTGCTGACAAAGAACTTGGTTGGGACATGTGCATCCGTTTGGGGCTTATCCGCTCTTTTGCGATAATTGATGAGCCGCTAATAGTTACAAGCACCCCCTACCAGTTCAACATGCAGCCGGATATCGAATCATATCATCGCATAATGCATAATACCATCGACTTCATGGGAAATGCTGTAGACATGGTGCGGCTTTATGAGGATGATTTTCGCAGGCATCAGGCCGACAGCGCCCGCTATATCCTTGAAGAAGAAATGCACGCAATACAAAAGCTGATATGTATCAACGGGGTTGAAGCCAACGCCTTGCTGCGGGTGCCTAAAACCCATCTATTTGACGAGTAAAGCCTATTCTGTCGGGCTTCATTCAACGTTCTTCAGCCATGACGATTCAACCTGCTAAAAACCTTTCTAAATCCAATCAGGAATAAATTCAAAAGCGTTCGACAGTACTTTTGTTCTAAAAATCACATAGTAATTTTATTTTTTGTAAAATAGAGATTCAATGTTAAGATACTTTGTGAATTATTTGAAAAAGTCTTTTGAAATTGCAAAAGGATTGTTCACAACTTTCTGCTATGTTACTGTTTAAGAACTATTATTTTCTTAACCGGAGAAAAAACATGAAACTCAGTACAAAACTTATCTTGCCGCAATTATTCGTAGTTGTCGCACTTGGATGCATAAGTTTCTACATAATCGATAAATCATTTATGCAGCTTAAAGAGATGTATGTAGAGTCAAAAGTAAATAATGCATTTACTTCTGTAAAAAACAGTATCAACGATTCTGCAAAGTCCGCACAACAGCTTGCTGCTTTATTCTCACACCGCCATGATGTGATTGAAGCTTTTAAGATTGCTCATTCAGGGGATATTGACAACGAGCGTTCGCCGGAAGCACAACAGGCTCGCGAAAACATCAGAGATGTTCTTCAGGCAGAACTCGAAGGATACCAGGCTCTGGGGGATGGAAAGATACGACTTCATTTTCATCTTCCCAATGGGAGAAGCCTTGTACGGTTATGGCGTGACAAACAAGCCAAACGAAATGGAGAGTGGGTGGATATCTCCGACGATATATCAAGTTTCCGTCAGACGGTTCTGGACGTCAATCAGACCGGAAAAGCAGTTGGCGGCATTGAACTGGGACGGGGTGGGTTTGCTATCAGAGGCGTGGTTCCTGTCAAAGACCAATCCGGTAAGGCTCTTGGTTCTGTAGAAGTTTTAAAGAATTTCAAACACGTTCTGCAGGGAGTTGAAAACGCAGGTATATCCACCATGCTTTTCATGAACAAAGATCTGCTAAGTACTTCAACATCATTAAAAGACGAATCCAAATACCCAATTATTAACGACTATGTACTGGTAAGCTCTACAGACAAGAACAAATACACAAATCTATTGGATAAAAAGCTGCTGGATGACGGCCGGAATAAACAGATCATAAAAAACTTAGAAAACACAGCAATCGCCACCTTACCGATAACAGACTATCGAGGAAAACAGGTTGGTGTCTTAGTAGGAGTATTGAACACCGCAAAACTGGCAGAACTTTCCAGCAGTGCGAATAGCTGGCTGTTAATATGCTTAGCTGCGATTTTGATCATACCGCTGGTGTTCATATACTTTAGCCTGTCCATTCAGGTAATTAAGCCCGTTCAAGCTATCTCTGATCGAATTAACGACATTAACGAAGACAGGGCAGATCTTCATAGCACACTAAAAATACGCTTTCATGACGAAATTGGAACTCTTTGCGCTTTGTTTAACACCATGCTCGGTAAATTATCGGAAATGGTGGACAACATGCAGGTGTATGTTGATGTCGTAAACGCTGTTCCCGATCCTATTTTCGTTGTTGATAAAAAATTCAATCTACTACTGGCAAATAAGGCCATTGAAGATTTCTCGGGATTAGGAATAGGCGAGATCAAACAAAACAAATGCGCGAACATTTTCAAAACCAAAATCTGCTCAACAGAAAAATGCCCTATTGAAAAAAGCATGCATACAGGGCAGAACACTAAAGCGGAAATATTATTGCTCAAAGACAGATATGGCAACGAGATGCATATACAGCCTGTCGCAACTCCACTTAAAAACTCGAAAGGGGACATCTTCGGTTATCTGGAAGTAGCCCGCAATGTCAGCGACCTGGTCGAAAAAGAAAATGCAATTAACCTCCAGCTTGCAAAAATAAACAAGGTAAACGAATCTACCAGAGCAGCATCATCCAGAGTCTCCAGCAGCTGCAACGGCTTGAAGCAGGACATGGAATCAGTCGATGAATCAGTCGGCTCACAGCAGAGACTTCTATCCGAAACAGTTTCTGCTATGGGTCAGATGAATGCCAGTGTACTCGATGTTGCGGAGAATGCCGGTCGGGCTTCAGAAAAATCCCAAGAAACCCGAGACCGGGCGGAAACTGGTGCCGAAACTGTTCTTAACGCTACAGCAGCTATCACAAAAGTTAAAGATCAGACCGAAATCATGAGTGAAATCATGGCTAAAATGGAAGACCGGGCTGAAAGTATCGGGTCGGTTCTTAATGTAATCAATGACATTGCAGACCAAACCAACCTCCTTGCGCTGAATGCCGCAATCGAAGCAGCCAGAGCGGGAGAGGCAGGGCGTGGATTTGCTGTAGTGGCCGACGAAGTTCGAAAGCTTGCAGAAAAAACAGTAGATGCCACAAAAGAAGTTGAATATGTCATCTCTGAATTGCGTGACCAGACCAATAAATCAAAAAGCATAACAGATGATACACGAACTCTCGCTGTCAGGGCTGCAGAATATGCCGAAGAGTCAGGGCATCAGTTAAAAGATATCGTAAAATTCATTCAAGAATCTACCACTGACATGGCAAACATCGCCGCAGCTGTTGAAGAGCAATCAGCCAGCTCTGAAGAAATCAACAGATCAATAGGTGATGTTAATGACATTGCCAGCGCTATAAGTGAAAGAGTTTCAGTCTCAACAACAGCTCTGAATAATCTTGTCCAACTTGCAGAGGAACTTGAAAACATATCTGGGAAATAACATTTACCACAACAACAGAAAGCAGCCGATCAGCACTCTGATTAGCTGCTTTCTGTTAATTGTGAAATGCGAATGGGCTGATTGTGGAATTAAATAAACAGACATCGATAAAGAAACGGTGCCCAGCATAAACCGGGCACCGTTATACACTTGATTACTTAAGATCAAAACGATCAAGGTTCATAACCTTATTCCACACAGCAACAAAGTCCTTCACGAACTTTTCTTTTGAATCTTCACAAGCATATACTTCTGCTATGGCGCGAAGCTGGGAATTTGATCCGAAAAGAAGATCTATCCGGCTTCCAGTCCAAAGTGTCTTACCGGTAGAACGGCTCAACCCTTCAAAAACATTTGGATCGGCTGTTCCTTTCCATTCCAGAGACATATCAAGCAGGTTTACAAAGAAATCATTGCTCAATGTCTCAGGCTGCTTGGTAAAAACACCATGCTGGACTTGTTTAAAATTGCAATTTAGGACACGCAGTCCACCAATGAGCACAGCCATTTCCGGGGCAGTTAATGTCAGGAGCTGGGCTCGGTCAAGCAACAACTTTTCAGATGTTACTGAAAAATTTGATTTGAGATAATTTCTGAATCCATCAGCAACAGGCTCAAGTACATCAAAGGAAGAGATGTCAGTTTGTTCTTGCGAAGCATCCGTGCGTCCGGGAGTAAAGGGGACAGCTATTTTGTGTCCGCCACTTACTGCGGCCTTTTCTATTGCAGCACACCCACCCAGAACAATAAGATCTGCTAAAGATACCTTTTTACCGGCAGGTTGAGCATTATTAAACTCTGCCTGAATAGCGGTTAACTTTTGCAGAACAGCTTCAAGCTTATCAGGCTCATTGATATCCCAGTCCTTCTGCGGAGCAAGCCGGATGCGGGCACCATTCGCTCCACCTCTCATATCAGAACCGCGAAAAGTGGATGCAGATGCCCAAGCGGTAGATACCAACTGCGGCACGGATAATCCGGAAGATAATATTTTATCCTTAAGTTTTGATATATCCTGCTCATCAATCAACTCATGATCAACCGCAGGAACAGGGTCCTGCCAAATAAGCTCCTCTTCAGGAGCCATTGCGCCCAGATACCGGGATCGGGGTCCCATATCACGATGTGTCAACTTAAACCATGCACGGGCAAAAGCATCGGCAAATTCTTCAGGATTTTCAAGGTAACGCCTTGCAATAGGTTCATAGACCGGATCAAATTTTAGAGACAAATCAGCTGTTGTCATCATGGGGCGGTGCTTTTTGGAGGGATCATGGGCATCTACGACCATATCCTCTTCGTCCACATTCTTGGCTAACCACTGGTTCGCTCCAGCAGGGCTTTTGACCAGCTCCCAATCATATTTGAATAAGACCTTAAGATAACCTATATCCCAAGTTGTCGGCTTCGGCTTCCATGCCCCTTCGATACCGCTTGAAATAGTGTCACCGGCACTACCACTGCCAAAACTGCTTTTCCACCCAAGTCCCTGCTCCTCAATCGGTGCAGCCTCAGGCTCGGGGCCTACATTTGCAGCATCTCCTGCTCCGTGGCATTTACCAAAAGTGTGCCCGCCTGCAACAAGTGCGACTGTCTCTTCATCGTCCATGGCCATACGGCCGAATGTTTCGCGGACGTCATGCCCGGATGCTACAGGATCAGGATTACCGTCCGGTCCTTCCGGGTTTACATATATTAATCCCATCTGCACCGCTGCCAGCGGGTTATCCAAATCACGTTCACCTGAGTAGCGACTATGGGGTTTATCGCTTGTGGCCAACCATTCTTCTTCAGCTCCCCAATACACATCCTCTTCAGGTTCCCAGATATCTATGCGGCCTCCGGCAAACCCGAACGGCTTCAAGCCCATTGATTCGATAGCGCAGGTGCCGGCGAAAATAATCAGATCGGCCCACGAAATCATTTTCCCGTATTTTTGCTTGATAGGCCAAAGCAGTCTCCGGGCTTTGTCTAAATTAACGTTGTCGGGCCAGCTATTGAGCGGGGCAAGACGCTGGTTACCCGTTCCAGCTCCACCACGTCCATCTCCCATCCGGTAGGTACCAGCACTGTGCCATGCCATGCGGATAAAAAACGGACCATAATGCCCGTAATCTGCTGGCCACCAATCCTGAGAAGTGGTCATTAACTCGAATATATCTTTTTTGAGAGCTTCAAGGTCAAGCTTTTTAAATTCATCAGCATAATCAAAATCAGTATCCATCGGATTAGACTTTGCAGAGTGTTGATGCAAGATTTTCAGATCTATTTGATTAGGCCACCAATCCTTATTCGTCGTCCCTCCCCCCGCTACCTTTTGGCCTGATTTTCCAGTTACTGGACATTTATTACCGCTACTCATTGCAAATCCTCCGTTTGTGAATGTTTACTTTACTGTAATATACATCACTCAATTTTTTTTGGGAAGTAACTTAGAGAAATTGGCGGCGAATCGTAACAAGTGCAAATAAAATAGGGTTAACTCATACCTTTTGAGTTAACCCTATTTAAAAAAAGTAAAAGCCCTCGGACACTTAAGTGATTCCAAGGGCTTAATTACATTCTGGCGGAGAGGGAGGGATTCGAACCCCCGGAGGGCGCAAACCCTCAATAGTTTTCAAGACTACCGCGTTCAACCGGACTCTGCCACCTCTCCAAAACGTGAGAAAAGAATTTTCCCGAACTCGGGCTAAATGTCAACCTTTTTTTTGATTTAATCCATAGAAATTTATTTGTAAATGCAGCCCAACAATTTTTCAAACTGCCACAGCGTCCATCAAATCAACTTAGGCTTTAAATAAAGGCTGAAAACATCTATTCACTATAAAAAAACACCCTTCTCTTTCAGCTCCTCACCATAAGCCATCAACTCTGATTTTGACCGGAGTCCCAGCTTCTTCATCAGGTTCGAGCGGTGCTTCTCCACGGTCTTGATGCTGATCACCAGCAGGTCTGCGATCTCACGGTTCTTGTATCCGGAAAGCACATGCTTCAAGATTTCCCGTTCACGCTCAGTGAGAGACTCAAGACTCTCGATGCTCCTGCTTCTTTCCTTCTGTAGAAAACCTTTAGCCACTTCAGCGGAAATTTCCGGAGTAAGGTAGACCTTACCCGCCATGACCGTCTCAATAGCCATGACAAGTTCCTTACTGGATGAAGTCTTGAGTAGATAACCGCTGGCTCCCGCATCAAGGGCTGAAAAAATATGGTCGGATTCCACATGGGCTGTTAGAGCCAGAAACTTTGTTCTGACTAAGCCGGAAAGCTCTTGGATTGCCTGCACACCACTTTTCACAGGCATAGATAAATCCATGAGCGCAACATCAGGATTGAGGCGCTTACAAAGGCGAATAGCCTCTTCGCCATTCTCGGCCATACCAAGCACACTGATTCCCGGCTGGGACTTAAGGATCGTCTTCAATCCTTCGCGTACCAGAGCATGATCGTCAGCGATAACCACTTTAACCAAATTAAGCATCAAACACCTGAAACCAAGAGATAATAGAATTGCGAAAACCTGAAAAGATAAAGATTCTTATCAGGAAAGCACTGCACAATGCAACTGCATTAGAACGCACCCCAAAAGTCAAACATCAGGCTCATAAAGAAAAAGGCAGCTGGATTAACTCCAACTGCCTATTACTTTCATGTGGCGGAGAGGGAGGGATTTGAACCCTCGATAGAGTTTTAAGCCCTATACTCGCTTAGCAGGCGAGCGCCTTCAGCCGTGCTCGGCCACCTCTCCGTATATGTGGTGAATGTTCGCGATGCGTTTCACTCACTCAGGAAACGTTTTAATATCTCCGACCCTTCCGATTGTCAACAACATTTTTAATTTTTTTGAATTATTTATGAACTATGTCTTCTTTTGCCCTAAAAGTGGAGCGGAACACAATATTCAGCGGCGCAATCTTCACATTCAGAATTTTGCGCAGCCTGTTTTCAAGAAAACGATGGTAAGAAGACTTGATCAGTTTTTCATCATTAATGAAAAAGATAAAGGTTGGCGGCTCATCATCAGCCTGAGTCATGTACTTGAACTTGGCCCTTCTCCTTTTCACTACCGGCGGCTGATGTTTCTCAATAACCTCTTTCATGATCCTGTTCAGCTGGCCGGTGGAAATACGCAGGGAACATTCCTTTTTCAGTCTGCTGGCAAGCGGCAGAATACCGCCCAGACCTGATTTTGAAATGCAGGAAGTATAAACAACCGGAACATGGTTGGCCATACGCAGTGCTCTCTCAAATCCCTCACGCAACAAAGAGCGTTCAGCCTTGGATACCATATCGATCTTGTTCACTGCGATAATGAAAGGAACTGCTTCGCGCAGCAGGTATTCCAAAAGGCGTTTATCCTGTTTGGTAATCCCGGCCAAAGCATCAACAACCATGATGGTAACATCTGCTTTTGTGCTGCTCTTGAGTGCTCGCACTACACTGAACCGCTCAATGGTATCGGTGATGTTGGTCCTGCGGCGGACACCAGCGGTATCAACAAAAGTATACACTTTGCCGCCGCTTTCAAATGTAACGTCCACACTGTCTCGGGTAGTCCCGGCCACATCACTGACGATAACCCGCTGTTCCCCGGTCAAAGCGTTAACCATGGACGACTTACCGGCATTAGGACGCCCAAGCATGGCAATCTTAAGCCCTTTGGATTCCTCGTCCTCTTCCACGTACTCAATACCAGTGGCAAGAGCCATATCCGCAACTTTTTCACGCAGTTCAAGCAGGTTGAAACCATGCTCAGCGGAAACAGCCATCATCTCAAAACCGAGAGCATGGAACTCCGCTGTGGCCGGGGCTTCACGCTCTGCGCCGTCAACTTTGTTCACCAGCAGCAGAATAGGCTTGTTGCTCTGGCGGATGTATGCGGCAACCTGCTCATCAAGCTGGGTAATACCGGCACGTCCGTCTACAACAAGAATAAGAGCTTGTGCTTCTTCGATGGCTTCGCGGGCCTGTTCGAAGATATCACTCTGAAATTCTTCTGAATTATTATCACTTTCCATGACCAGACCGCCGGTGTCAATCAAAGCGTAATGAACGCCGTTGTAATTACCCTCGGCATAAATACGGTCACGGGTAATGCCGGGCATATCGTGGGTGATAGCCCTTTTTTTCCTCAACAATCTATTGAATAGAGTGGACTTTCCCACATTAGGTCGTCCGATAAGTGCGATGGTTGGCAGCATGGCCGTCCTCCGAAAAAAAATGAACATGCAGAGCACGGGAAAAGTCACCGTGGTCAGCATTATATATCAAAAAAAGCGGGAAGACATCCGCTTCCCGCTATTAAAATCTCCACAAAGGAGTCATATGGCACAATGAGCATGAAGCTGTAAAGGAGTTTATTAGGGATAGGGTGCCCATCCTTCATATTTTTTATTTAGCCCATAACAGCATGAAGAGCATCAGTTGCAAAAAAACGGACCCAAGCCACAAGACTCAGGTCCGTCCTAAAATCAATTCCAACCAACTGCGCTACACGGCGAAGCCTACCAAGAGGTTTTGGGATTCTTAAACCCTTTTGCAAAAGGGTTTAAGCCGCCGGAGGCATTAAAACTATTCTTCTTCAAAAAGCTTCTTGATAGCCTCGGTGTAAGGAGGTCTCAACACACCCTTTTCAGTTATGATCCCGGCGATCAGTTCGTTTGGGGTCGGGTCGAAAGCGAAGTTGAAAACGTCTACACCCTCAGGGGTGATGCGGTGGTCGCCCACGTGGGTTACTTCAGTGGGAGTGCGGTCTTCGATGGGGACATCGTCACCGGTTGGGGTTTCAGGATCAATTGTGTAAACAGGGGCGGCAACGTAGAATGGAATGCCGAATTCACGGGCAAGCAGAGCCACGCCGTAGGTTCCGATCTTGTTTACAGCATCACCGTTTGCGGCAATACGGTCAGCACCGACCACAACTTTCTGGACCAAACCTTTCTTCATGAGCAAAGCGCAGGCGTTATCACAGGCAACCTTCACCGGGATTCCATCACGATGCAGCTCATATGCGGTGAGGCGTGCGCCCTGAAGGAAGGGACGGGTTTCGTTGGCAATGACGGAAACCTTCTTGCCCTGATCAACTGCACCGCGCACAACGCCAAGCGCTGTCCCATACCCTGCTGTAGCCAGCGCACCGGCATTGCAATGGGTCATGATGGTGTCGCCGTCGTCCATGAGTTCGCCGCCGAACTTACCGATGTCTTCGCACATACGAATATCATCTACATGAATTTCTTTAGCACGCTTGAGCCAGATATCGCAGAGTTCATCAAGTGAAACATCACCTGCTTCCATCCAGATGCGTTTCATTTCACGCACAGCCCAGCGCAGATTGACCGCTGTGGGGCGAGCATTTTCGATCTTATCAAGATTCTTTTCCAGATCGGCTTTCCAATCGGCACTTCCGGCAACTTCACGGCCCGCAAGATAGCAGCCATAAGCAGCTGTTACGCCGATGGCAGGCGCTCCGCGCACAACCATAACGACAAGGGCCTCGACAATATCATCCGTAGTCTTGCAGTCGAACCAGTCCTCGCGGGTAGGCAGGTAGCGCTGATCAAGCAGTACGAGAGCATCTTTTTCGGCTGAAAACTGAATATGTTCGGTCATTTCTATCTCGCTTGGTTAGGAAAGTTTTTCGGAAATCATCTTGCTGACCATGCCGGGGTTGGCTTTACCCTTGGTCTCGCGCATGATCTGGCCCATGAAGAAGCTCATCAGCTTTTTCTTGCCGCCCTTGAAGGCTTCAACTTCGTCCGGGTTATCAGCCAGAACTTTATCTACTACGGCCTCGAGAGAGGAGCTGTCTGAAATCTGAACAAGTCCCTTGTCCTTGACATACTTTTCAGGATCAAGACCTTCAGCGAAAACATCACTAAAAATATCCTTACCGATCTTGATGCTGATCACATCTTTATCCACAAGCTGGATCAGTTTAGCCATCATTTCCGGTTTAAATTTACAATCGGCAACAGTCATTTCAGACTGATTAAGCTCACGCAGAAAATCTCCCTTGATCCAGTTGGCAACCTTTTTTGGCTCATTATGAGTTTCGAGAACAGCTTCAAAGTAATCGGCAATGTCTTTTTCAGAGCTGATAAGTTCAGCATCATCACCGCTAAGGCTCAACTCATCAATAAAACGGGCTTTACGTTCTGCGGGAAGTTCAGGAAGGGATGCCTGCCATTCAGCAAGCCACTCATCGGCAATAACCAGCGGAACTAAATCAGGGTCCGGATAATAACGGTAGTCATGAGCTTCTTCCTTACCGCGCATGGAGTGGGTTGTGCCCTTGTCCGCATCATAGAGCCGGGTTTCCTGTCTGACTTTCTCGCCGTCTTCGATGAGGTCGATCTGGCGGGCAACTTCGTAACGAATAGCCTTATGAATGTTACGGAAAGAGTTGATGTTTTTCAGCTCCGCACGGGTACCGAATTCTTTCTGGCCAAACGGACGAACTGAAATGTTTGCGTCACAACGGAAGGAACCTTCTTCAAGGTTACCGTCACAAATACCGAGGTAGAGCAGGATGGAACGCAGACCTTTAAGGTAGGCAACAGCTTCATCAGCACTACGCATATCAGGCTCACTGACGATCTCGATCAGCGGAACACCTGTACGGTTCAGGTCCACGAAGCTGGCATTTTCAGCAACGGAATGAATGTTTTTACCGGCGTCTTCTTCCATGTGGATGCGGGTGATGCCGATGCGCTTCTCGTGCTTTTCGCCGTCATCATCCTCCCATGTAATATCCAGATGGCCGTGCTCGCAGATGGGCAAATCAAACTGTGAAATCTGGTAGCCCTTGGGCAGGTCGGGGTAAAAATAGTTTTTCCTGGCGAAAATTGATTTCTGGTTAACGGTACAATTGGTAGCCAGCCCCATCTTGGCAGCGTATTCCATCACCTTTTCGTTGAGCACAGGAAGAACACCGGGCATACCGGAGCAGACTTCACAGACGTTCTCGTTGGGGTCCTTACCGAATTCAGTAGAACAACCGCAAAAAATCTTGGTTTTGGTCTTAAGCTGGGCGTGAACCTCAAGCCCGATAACTGTTTCAAACTGAGTCATTATATGTAAGCTCCTTACAAACTAGATTTATAAATATTTTTATCTTCGCAAAGCGGATCTGCTTATCAGTAAATATACCGGGACACGTGTTTTCATGTGGTGCGCCGGGTACTTGAATTCGTTCCCGGTACCTATGTAGTAATCAAGACGGGTTCCCTTGATTGCTTTGCCGGTATCCTGTGCCAGTCCGACACCGTTCACGCGCCGCGAAGGCTGCCCAAATTTAGGATAAATATCCGTGCGAAACGAAACAATGGACCCGAGTGGTATCAACTCCGGATCCGTAGCGAGGCTGACCATTGATTTAAGAGGCTTGCCGATGGCGGCCTGCGGTTCACCGCGGGTAACCTTGAAAAAGATATAGCTCTCGTTCCTGGCCATCAGCTCCCACATCTGCTCGGGATGGCTTAGCAACCAAGCCTTTATCTTTTCACGGGAAAGTTGGCTCTTCTTGAGAATCCCGCTATGCAGCATGATACTGCCAAGCCCTTTAAAGGAACGTCCGTTACTTCCGCTGAAAACAGCTGTACGCAACCTCCCGTCGGGAAGTCGCAGCACTCCTCCACCCTGCACATGCATATAGAACAAATCTACCGGATCTTTCAGCCATGCAACTTCAAGGCCTCTGCCGGAAAGAACCTGCTTAATATCGATATCTCGTCGGGAATGATACGGGAGTATCTTGCCATTTTCAACCCGATAAGCCTTACGCAACTGCTCGGACCATGGATGCGTCTGCCCGGGACGGGCTTTGCGCAGGTCAGGTGGAAGCCTGTAAACCGGGTACTTATATGGACCTTTTTGGGTCAGGCTGGCCTCTATAACCGGGGTGTAATATCCGGTCATTTCCGCACCGGACTGTAGTTCATACCAGACAAAATACTTGCCAAGCAACTCCGGGTTACGGTCCAGCCGGGGAAGCAGCCTTTCAAGGTCTTCAAGTGATTTACGCAGCTGTCCCCAGGTCAGGCGTAACTCTTTTCGCCTAAGTGCCAAACCTCCAGAGGGATTGCGCTGCACATATTCAATAGATTTACGAATCTGCGGTCCCAGCTCCCGCCAGGAACGCATACTTTGACTTTTTGCCGAAATCCTGCGCGCGGCCAGAGTTGAAGACTGCTCTTTCATTTTGGAATAGCGTACCGGGCCGGCAACAAATTTCCTGCCTTCCCTTTTACTTTTCCAAACCTTGGTTCTTGTACCCTGAGAAACAATCCTCTTTTTGGGAACAGTACCAACCTTGGCAGCACAGCCGCACAGCAAAGCTGAGAACAGACAGAAGACAGCCAGTAACCTAATAGTGGAAATATATTTTTTCATTTATTTACGCTTCAATAACCACGTCGCTGAACCTCCCCACCCCGTATTCTCTACGACGCCGGAATTTATCAGGTCCGGGACCGATAATCTGAAGTTCCCGGTGGCGGCGCTGCACGTCCTGGGCAATATGCATTTCCTTAGTGCAGCCGGTGGAATAAGTGGCATCCTTCCCGGCCCATACCGGGGGAACTTTTTCACCCATCAACTCAAAACTGGCTTCAATATCGGCATAGGTCTGGAATCTCCAGATAGTAATGAAGCCACTGCGCTGAACCTTCTCCCACATAAACATGAGGTCGTCAGCATCCATACCTTCTTCGAAGTACTCTGCCGGATTGATTATGTAAGTATCAGCCAGCCGGTCACGAAGATGGGTCACAAAAGTGTTCAAGACCTTGATAGCAGTATCAACCTGCCCGGGAATGCTGCCCACGATAGCACTATAGAACATGACCGCCTTACGCTCGCTGCGCGCCTGCTGCATCTCGGCTATGATTTCATTGGCCTTTGCAGAAATACCGGCTTCGGTAAATTTATGCACCGTCGGTGATTTAGCTTTGAATTCAAGTTTAAACCTGCCCTCAAGGTTTCGGTAGAAACAAATTATGTCGCGGGTAAATAGATTGCTGTTACCTATCAGCCTGCGCCTGTTGCCCCAGCCCTTGGCCAGAATTAAATCTGATTCTTTCCATGCCCGGGCAAACGTTACACTGCAACGGATAAGATTAAGCCGTTCGCGTGTCCCGTCTGAGATGACCACAAAAGAATTCTCACGCAAACTGGCCAGCAGCTCATTCTTGGATATGCGCTCATCGGCAATAAACAATGCATCTTTAAGAGCTTCGGCAAGCAACTGGTTACTGTTACGGTCCCAGTATGTAGGCGAATCAAACCAGAAGCCTTCCTTAAGGGCGAGAATAACGCTATGCCCCTGACGCAGCAAAGACTGAATCATCAACAGATCTGCCATCAATCCACCGGTTTCATCAGGAATAAACAATATCTTGAGTCCACCGCCATTGCCATGGAGAACATCACGTACTGCACTGAAATCGACTTCATCTCGGCTATACATTTTAGAAAACAGCTGATAATCCTCGCCAAAAAGGACCTGACTCCACTGATCCGGCAGACTGGATAGTCTGAAAATGCGCTCCAGCTCAATCATATCCAGTTCAAAGCGCATATCTGCAAGATTTTCGCAATCAGGAGCCGGATAAGGACATGACTCCATTGCCTTCTTAAAGAAATCGCTTTCAACAAAGGCCTTACCCCGGCTAAAGAGCAACTCCTTGCGATTGCGGTAAGGGTCATCAAGCCCACTGCGGGAAAGAAAGATGGTGATCATATTCTTAAGCAGACGCAAAGGGATCATGATGGACGAATCAAGGGCCTGCCTGAATTTGTGGCGGCAAAGATAGAGAATCAGTTTACGCTGGTAACAATCCGTGACATGATTTCTGACCAGCTTGACCAAAGCCCGCCAGACATAAATATAAACATCCAGAAGATCTTCTTCCAACCCCGGTGTGACAAGCCTGTTGAACTGCCAGTCCGAGCAGGGAGCAAAAACCTGATCATCATCAAGTGCAACCATAAAACGCAGTTGTTCAGGGGACGCATTTTTGACAGGATCAATACTGCTCTCCAGATGGTTTGCGGTCATGAAATGCAGAAGCCAGGCATCAAAAACCGGGTCTTCGCCATACTTAAGTTCTCTCATTGATGTAAAATCAGGCAAAATACTCACTGGGGTCTACTCCGTAAGGAAGCCCTTGCTTCTCAATTTTTCGAAAAAAGTATTACTGCGGATGCGGGCCAGCATAAGCTCTTTATTGTGGCGTGAAACAACAATACGGTATCCCTCGCTCAAAGGATAAGGAACACGTCCGTCCTCGGTAAGATATACATCTCCGGAAGCCTCACCAACATCTATGGTCAGCGGGGTATCCACCGGCAGCACCATCGGCCTGATACCATTAAGAAAAGGACAGACCGGAGTCACACACATGGCCGCAAGCTCGGGATGGACCAATGGTCCGCCTGCGGAAACATTATATGCAGTTGAGCCTGTGGGTGTGGAGATGATCAGGCCGTCGGCGCGCAGATTTTTAATCCACTGCCCTTTTTGGCCTATATCGAGGGAAATAATCCGGGCAACTGCTCCGCGCGAAATAACCAGATCGTTAATAGCGACTCCGCGCGCGACAATTCCGTTACCGCGCTGCACTTCATAATCAAATGCGGTGCGCAGGGAAATATCCAGTTCGCCGCTGAAAAAATTTTCGAGCGCGGTTTCCCAGTCCTCTGGGAGCACCTCGGCCAAAAAACCCACCCGGCCATGATTGATACCCAGCACCGGAACCTGCCAATCAATGACATTCCCGGCCACACTGATGAAAGTACCGTCCCCGCCGAGGACAAGTACAAGCATGGTATTTTCCCTGTATGAGGAAACATTAATCCGGGCAGGCGGACATGGATGTTCAACCATGTGGGAATACACGCCGCGCCGTTTGAGCCAGCAGGCAATCTCGCCACCAAGCTCAGCAGCTCTGCCGCCACCGGATTTAGTTACAATTAGAACAGAACCTTGACTATTTGACATAGACAACTCTCCTATTAGAAAGAGGCCTAAGATTCAACTGTTTGCTGCCCCAAAATAAGAATATAAATGTACCATCTTCTAATATACTTTTTCTGAAGCCGATTCTAAACTTATTTCTCCGTCACCCCTAACATATTGAAAAAAGTATAAAATATTTTTTCTTTTTTTCCTTAATTTCCCCTAAAGCATATATTGAAACCTGCCGATAATGTACATGAGGAGGATTATCTACTGTGGCAAATACCCCTGCTGAAATACGTAATATGCTGCGAACATACGGCAAGCAGCTGACCAGTGCGAAGCGACTGGCCCGATTCAGACGTGCTCTGAACCGGTCCGAGTCTACAGACACGGTCACTATTTCCAGGCAGGCAAGACGTCGAGAGCTTGTTGAGAAGGTTTCCCGGGAAATTATCGAAAATTTGATCGTCTCGGGTAATGAAAATCCGGTAGTGTCCGATATATTAGAACAGCTGGAACTTGATTTCGGTGACCGTTTTGTTTTCGAGTATCCACTCGACGGCAGCGATGTACAGGTTCTAAAGGAAACCCCGGAAGGTGTATTTGACCTACCGCGTGAAGAAAAAGCGCAGGTCATGAACCGCCTTTGGGAGATCACACTGGACAAGGTAGACCGGACCATGCTCTGATGCTGGCCGCTCCAGACAACCTCATATTAATGTAAATTTGGTAACCCCGGAGGGGATTATGAAGATTAACCAGTACAGCCAAACCCCTCTCAAGGCCTACTCTGAAAACCGGGTGAACAACGCTGCGGACAAGGCCCAGAGCCAGCAGCAGAGTTCAGCTCCAAGCCGGGATGTAGTCAATGTCTCGGCACAGGCAAAGCTCCTCGGAACAGCACGAAAGACTGCCACCGAGAGCCCGGATACCAGAGAGCAGAAGGTGAGAGATCTGCGGGAACAGGTGCGTTCAGGTTCTTACAAGCCCGATATTCGCAAGACGGCTATGAACCTTATTCGCGATGAAGTTGATTTCTTAAGCTAACAAAATAAAAACGGTGAAACCTCTATCAAGATTCCACCGCTTTAAAAAGCTCTTCATAAATGGGAGATATCCCGCACGGTTGACCCGGCAACACCTTAGCTGTGGGCATAAAATAAAAAGATATTTTATGCCCGGGACTTAAGGATTAATCGTTCGCCGGGCGGAAGTGTGACGGATACTTAGAGTCCACCTGCGGAACCTGCATTCCCCTCTTGGCTTCAGAGTTGATCACAATGGGACCACCAAGATTAAGAGTGGTCTCATCAGGTCTTCCCGGAGGGATGGTCACGGTTACCAGAACTGCAATCTGACGGATATTCTCCACCCGCAAAATTCTTTTTTCAGCTTCACTCAAGCGGACTTCATAGTCGTCCATGAAACTGTACGGATCTGCCACCAGAAGACCCAACCCCGGGTCTTCAAGGCTTTGCAGAAGAAGGAAAGGAGAATTATCGCTGATCTGAATAAGAGCGAAATCCCTTTTGTCATCAAAGCCGATCAATCCGCGGGAAAAATAAATAATACCGTCGTCGGTAATTTCCCTCTCCCCAATACGGGTCCTGATTATTTTTGTTCTTTCTTTTGCCATAACTCGGTCGCAGCAAGAAGGTCCTGCTCTGTGTTTTCAAGCGCCAAACGGTTCTGTTCTTTAATCTTGAGGTAAACCTCTTCCCTGTAGACAGTAGTCTCTGCCGGTATCTCAAGGCCCAGCTTAACCTGCCGTCCCTGCACACTTAATACCGTGATCTTGATGTTGTCATCCAGGTATAGGGCTTCCCCCGGTCTCCGGGTCAAAATAAGCATATCAATATTTGTGTAAATAATCCTTCTGGATTGTTTCTGCTTTGATTGAAAAAACCCTCCACTGCGGAAAGCATTTTCAGCACTGCAAATGTCTTAGCCCAAATATCCCCGTGCGGGCAAGCACAACTGTCTATATTTAATTTATATATAATCAAGCAGCTTCATTTTCATGATCATGGACGAACTCTTCAGCACGGCCTCATAAACAATCTGCTGCTGGGAAAGCTTGGTCATAAGCTCCCCGACATCAACATCTTCAATGTGCGAAATACGGTCCTTCTCGTTCAACTCCAGACTTGATAAGACATTATCCGCAACTGCGAGCCTGTTTTCCCTGCCCCCGACATCAGCGGCCTTTGTCAGAATATGCTTCTGGGAAAGGTTCAGACTGTCAAGGCAGTGCTGGACTCCGGTCTGGTTGTTGGTTTCCAGAAAGGCCACAAGATTACCAATCGTCTCAAACATATTATGGGTAGCCGAGCTATTGCTGGACATAAGCATGCTGTCACCACCGAAAACAACACTGGCTCCGTTTGCTCCGGGCAGCTGGTAAACACCACCGAAAATATCCTTACCTACATCATTGATGCGCACATACTCGTTTTCCTGAATCTGGACATTCATTGCCGCAGTATCAGGATGGACAACAAACTGTGCCCCGGCACCGAGAGCGTTTGATCCTCCACCACCGGTATTCGAGTAAATAGTCAAAGTACCGCCGGGTATAGTCAGCACCGCATTGGAATCCACACCGTCAGCAGACTTAACGTTGCCTGTTGTCCAGGTCGTACCGCCGTCAAGACTGTAAGAATATTCAATCTGGCTGGCGAGGTCTGTGGCGGTATCAATCCTGACAACAACATCCTTGGAGAAGCTGCCTTCAGCATTAGTCCTGCCGCCACCGAGATTGGTATTCATGCCGATAACATCAATGGAATCTTCATCGTCCCCCTTATACACAGCTGTGGGCCGAATCCACATCCAGGTTCCGGAGGTATCATTAGTGTTATTTGAATCATTCTGAGTTACCGGAATATTGGTCGGAGGTGTACCAAGATCGAAATCCATGGTCACTCCGTCAAAATCCAGACTAGTATCGCCTGCAGCAAGAGTCTTGGTAATAAAAGTCTTACCGCCATCCTTGGAGTAGCGATAATCAAGCGGAGCACCTCCGCCTATATCCCCGCTATCCAAAAACTGGACCACGATGGTTTTATCTGCATTCCCGGTAATGGTGAAATTTCGCGAAGACACATTGGAGTCATTGGTTGTCATCCAAAGTTTCTCTGTAAAAGCGTTATCATCCACCTTGTGCCCTGCATAAATACTCTTGCCTTCATACTCGGTGTTGGCAAGGGACACCAGCTGCTGGAAAAGCTGACGGGCTTCGTAACTGATCTGTTCCCTGTTGTCGTCAGTCAATGTGCCGGATGCTCCCTGCTCAGCCAATTCTTTAGCACGGGTAAGTATGGTTGAAACCTGAGTCATGGTAGCATCTGAAAGAGAAAGCCATCCCTTAGCAGTATCAATATTATCCCGGTACTGCTTAACTGTAGCAAGAGTTTCACGATGGTCAAGAATACGGGCCATGCCTACAGGATCATCAGAAGGCCGGTTGACCTTTTTCTGAGTCTGCGCCTGAATATTTGTCTCAACCAGGTTGTTCAGAGACCTATTCATATTTGACATGTATGTATTGAAAAGCATTTGCTGCGATATTCTCATAGCCTTTCTCCCTCAGCCTTATTAGACAACACCTTAGTTCTTCATCCCGAGCAGGGTCTGAAGCATCTGGTCTGCGGTTGTAATCAATTTTGCCGCAGCAGTGTATGAATGCTGAAACTTGATCAGGTTACTCATCTCTTCATCAATGTTCACACCCGACACAGCCTGCTGCTTGTCATTAAGATCAGATGCGAGTGTATCCTGAAAATTGTAATTGAACTTGGCTGTTGCGGTATCTGCACCAACAACCGCCACAGTCCCGTCATAATATTCGATCAGGGTCTGTTTGGTGGTTCCGTCAAAGGAAGTGGTGATATTCAGATCGGTCATTCCCATTTCCTTCATCTTCAGAGCGTTGGTGTTATCACCGCTGTTGGCTTCACCAGCACCGTTTACATGTCCGGCATTAATGAAATCTATGTCACCGTTAACCGATCCATTTACTTCTATATCCGTAGCTTCCGAACCGCTGAAATAAGTATTCAGACCAAGAGCCGCGTATAGACCGGAGGTATCGGTTCCCAT
Source organism: Maridesulfovibrio sp. (assembly GCF_963667685.1). NCBI lineage: Bacteria > Pseudomonadati > Thermodesulfobacteriota > Desulfovibrionia > Desulfovibrionales > Desulfovibrionaceae > Maridesulfovibrio > Maridesulfovibrio sp. The sequence continues at coordinate 377,335 of NZ_OY763932.1, forward strand.
TTGAAACTCATGGCCGTCTTTGGCTTTAATCTGCAGCTTATGGTTAACGATTGATGCGGACACATAAGTACCGAATGTATCGTTAATAGCCTTTTCCACATCCTCAAGGGAATGGACCGAAGGATCAAAATTCTGCACACCCGGAGGAGTGATGGAGCTGAAATCAATCTGGCCCGAAGCTTCCATGGCCCCTGTGGTAGAATTGTAAAAAGACATCAGTGAGTTACCGGACTGGAGTCTGTCCGCAAAAGGAAGCCCGGAAGAACCGCTGCCAAGCGCCACTGAATCAGTTTCCACACCGTAAGTTCCATCTAAAGAAGTATGGGGTTTGAGTCCTGCTCCCTGAGAGTGGATACGGTTGGTCTGCCAGATCAGTTCTTTGGTCACTGCGTCCATGCGCTCTTTGTATCTACCGACAGCGTTGTCGCGGAAGTTGAAGAAACCTGCCAGAGAGCCGCCGGTAACTCTTCTTTGGTTGTCCTGTCCTGCAAAGTTGATCTGCGGGGTGATGTTTTCCTTGGTAGAAGTATTTTCAACCCAGTACAGCGCATTCTTGGGCACGATTGTGAACTTGTCACCCTTGGCCATGGGGTTCGCAGGTGTAGCAGTCGAATCAGAACCGGTACCGAACCAGATCTTGAGGTCCTCAACCTGAATTGCACCGGTATCGTTATTTGCGGTGAAAGTCTTAACGTTTCCGTTATCGTCCTTGAGCCATGTGGTTCCGCCGTCAAGAGAAACCCTGTACTCGGCAGGCGGTGTTCCGCTGACATCACCGGCGGTCACGCATTCAAGGGTATATTCAAATTCACTGGAACCTGCGAAATATGCCTGTCCATCAAAGGTAGATGTTGAACTTAAATTATTCTGGCTCTGTGGCCCGTCATAAGAGATACTGAAATGCTTATCACCGTCCACCAGAGTCTGTCCGGCCCCGGTCAGAATAGTAATATTCCCCTTTCCGTTATCGATCATCTTGGTATCCATGATCTCGGAAAGATCACGAATCAAAACCGCTCTTTCATCATAAAGAGCGTTAGGATTATTCTGCCCTTCGATCTGATCAACATTGATCCGCTGGTTGATCTCGGCAATACGGGTCATGATGTCGTTAGCCTTGGCGACATCCTGCTTGATATAATCTTCGACCTGCTGCTGATAGCGGGTCATGTCGTTCTGCATACTGTGCAGGGAGTTGACAAGATTGGTGGTATCGCTAAGCAACTGCTGGCGGGATGCTGCATCGTTAGGACGCTGACTGAGATCCTGCCAGTCATTGAAAAATTTGGTCAGGCTTGAGTTAAGACCGTATCCCCTGGATTCGTTAAACAGGGCCTCAACACTGCTTAAAGAGTTGTACAAAGTATCCCAACGTTCACGCATGGTAGCTTTATCGTTGTAGCTGTTCTCAACAAACTGGTCGAAATTGCGGTAAACCTCAGCAGCGCGCACTCCGGTTCCGATCTGGCCCGGATTATAATTAATGCTCATGCTCTCTTCGAGACGAACATTACGGCGGGAATATCCTTTGGTGTTAACATTCGAAATGTTATCACCGGTTACGGAAATAGCCGACTGGGATGCAAAAAGGGCCCCTGTGCCCAAATTCAGCAAGGAATTAACACCAGGCATTAGAGCCTCCCGTTAACTAAGGTAGCCTGAGGCTTGGGATTAAAATAACGTCCTCTTGAGGAGTAAACATTCTGCTGCTTAGGAGTAATTTCCTTGTGCAGAAATTCCAGCATGGAGGAAGACTGCTCTAAAAGAGCCTGTGCCAACTGATGGTTCTTAGTCGCCTGAACACCGCACTTCTGCTCAAATTCATCAATTTTACCCAGCAGCTGTTCTATTTCCTTACGCTGGGAATCCTCAATGGCGGGCAGGACCTGCCCGAGCCTCTTCGCGGATGGGTCAATTTTTTGAACAAAAGATCTCATGGACATGCGCTCAGCTGAAATCTGGCGCATAAGTTCCTGAATAACCAGCTCAACTCCGGTTACACCCTGCGGGTCTTTATTCATAAGCAGGGAAAATTCTTCCTGAAGAAGCATAGAGAGCAACAAGACCGCCTTGGACTGCCTGTCAAGATTTGCCTGTATAAGCCTGATCATTGTTCCTTACCTCTCTATTTAAAACCCTAATTTTAAGGACTTTTTATCTTTTACTAATGTTTCTTAACTAAATCTTATTTATATACCAGCAAGTTTCCTGCCAATTTCTTCAGCAGTTACTCCCTGCACATAAACTTTGGTGTCATGCTCTTTTTCGATCTTACGGGCCAGCTCTTCAATTTTTGCCATGGCCTCAGGCCTGCTTAAAGGAGCCTGCGCCTTTGATTCTCCGGCCTGCGTATTCTTAGCCTGACGTTCTACGCGCTGTTCAAAGGTGAAATCTTCATCTTCAAGTGAAATTCCAGGCTTAGGCATGGGAATGCCCGGCAAACCGTTCGAAGCGTCTTCATTGATGGAAGCAAGACGGGCCCCGTGCATAGAGCCTTGGCGCCCTACATCGTCTAGCGTCTTAAGTGCAGTGGAGTTGCCTGTGCCCGGCAATGTGGATTTACTGGCCTTATCCAACTTTGAGCGCAGCTGGTCATAAAGCATGTCGCCCAATCCGATACCGCCGCCTTCGGCCAGTTTCTCGGAAAAATCCTTATCAAACATGGCGGTATACTGCTGTTCGTAACGGTTGCTCAGGTACCCGCTCTTGGGGACGTTCTTGCGCATCTGCTGCCAGATCTTACCCATAAAAACCGCTTCGAACTTTTTACACGCATCACGGAGAGATTTATCGACATCCTTTCCACCGGAAAGCCGGTCATTGAGACTGGTAAGCTTATTCTTAAAACCCTCCAGTTCCTTGCTCTCGGCATTAGCCTTGGCAGTAGCGGTGCTCATTACGCTTTCAATCATTTTAGCTTTCCTCCAGTTTATTTACGGCCCCGGGCTTGATTAATGCTGAGACCACTTTCATCCCCAGCATTGCAAACTGCGCGCCACAAGAAGGAAAACTCAATCAAGACACTATAAACATTGATTAAAAACGAAAAGGATTCAGTCTATTTTAGATAAAAAAACACTTTCTATACCGTCAGGTCAGGACTTTGACTGGGCTGGTAAAGCCGTAACTTAGCCAAATAAAAAGCCCGGCAGTAAACTGCCGGGCTTTTTAGGCTCTCTATTATATTGCACTGACATTCTTTGATTTAAATTACTTCCAGTTCCGCATGCAGTGCTCCGGCAACTTTCATTGTCCTAAGAATGGAAATCAAATCCCTGGGAGTTGCGCCGATGGCGTTAAGTCCATCCACAAGCTCTTGCAGGGTAGCTCCTTCAACAAGCATCAGCCTGTTGTTATCTTCTTGAACCTGCACGTCGGTCTCGGGAGTGGTTACAGTCTGGGCCCCTTCTGGAGCGAATGGACCGGGCTGGCTTACATCAGCGCTCTCAGCGATGACCACCTGCAGATTGCCATGGGCGATGGCAACCTTGGTCAGGCGCACGTTACGTCCAAGAACCACTGTTCCTGTTTTTTCATCAACCACGACCTTGGCCTTTGTATCAGGTGAAATTTCTATATTTTCAAGCGCAGCCATAAGCGGAACCATATTGCCCCGAAAGTTATCAGGAATAGCCAGATCGACAGTGGATGCATCCACTGCGTTAGCAAAGGAACCGCCCATTACATTATTAATCCCTTTTACTACCTGCATGGTTGTACCGAAATCTGACATACCGAGATTAATGGTAATCTTCTGCTGGCGGTTGAAATCAAAGGGAACTGAACGTTCGATAGTGGCCCCCGAAGGAATACGGGCCACGGTTACAACGTTCTTGGATGCGGCTGCAGCATCACCGCTGGCGGAAAAACCGCCCACAGTGAGTGAACCCTGTGCAAGAGCATAAACCTTGCCGTCTATCCCCTTAAGGGGAGTCAGCAGCAGCACTCCGCCAAACAGAGATTTGCTGTCACCGATAGAGGAAACAGTTACATCAAGGGGAGCACCCGGCTTGGCGGAAACAGGCATCTTGGCAGTAACCATAACTGCGGCTACGTTCTTGGGCTTTATGGAATTACGGTCGACCTGCACACCCATTTTTTCCAACATGTTGATCATGGAGGTAATTGTAAAAGCGGAGTTGGTCCCGTCACCGGTTCCCGAAAGACCGACAACCAATCCGTATCCAACCAGATCGTTGTCACGCACACCGCTGAAAGAAGAGATGTCTTTCAGCCGTACCGCTTCTGCTGGCTGTGCATGCATGATAACGATGAACATGAGCAATAAGCCTGCCGCGAGCCCTGCTGATATATTGTTCATCTTGTTAATGAATTTCATCCTTTCCTCCATTGATCACTATGACTCAATAAAACCTTACAGATACCCTGCCCTTTGACTAGAAGGGCCATACATTGTCAAGAATTCTGGAAAGCCATCCGGGTCTCTGCTTATCAGCGAGAATGCCGCGCCCGTAGACTTCGATATGTGCATCGGCCAGATAATTTGAAGCGACAGTATTACCGGGGCCTATATCACGATGACGCAGAAGACCGCGCACAACCAGAACCTGAGTTTCGTCATTAATGCGAACCTGACGCGCACCTTCCACCTGCATCACGTTACCCGGAAGAATACGGACAACACGGCATGCAACGGAAGCAGTCAGACTGGATTCGTTCTTGGTTTCACCCTTACTTGAAAATTTATTGGAAGTGGCAGAACCAATCATGGGTTTATCACCGGAAGCACCGTTCATATTAAAGGGATCAACAGCAGTGGCAATCCCGGCACTGAAACCTGTCACGCTCAAACTGGTATCGTTTGCCTTCTCTGCTTTGGAGTCAGAAGTATGCTTGCCTTTGCTGGTTTCAGAAACTGTGACCACCACGATATCACCGATGCGCCGGGCACGATTGTCGTCAAAAAGATATTCGGAGTCTGAAGCCGCAAATAAGGACCCGGGATTATTCATAGGTTCCGGTTCGTATTGAGCAGGCGGAGTCATGACCGGCATTGGGGTGGGAGCCTGCTTGGCAGGCGAACATCCCGCGCAAAGGGCTGTTAAAAGCAGAATTGCCAGTATTGATTTTTTCATATTATTCATTCCTCCGCTTAATTACTTGACCTGAACTGTCTGACCGTCGACAACAGTCGCAATCACTTTCCGTTTACTTTGCAAATTACGGACCGTAACAGTCTGCCCGATTCCACCGTCCTCAAGTGATTCCACAGGGACAGTCAGCTTCAGATGCTTGCTTCGAAACATGAGAGTAACCTTATCTCCTCGGGCGATGACCGGAGCGGGCTCAATGGAAGACAACAAGATGGGCTGACCGGTCCCAACGGGAACTTTGACCCTCCACGGGCCGCCCTTTCCATCCCATATATTGCTGCCCATGTGGGCCATATTCTTGCTCTGCCAGGTGATCAGATCAGGAGTAATCACTTCTTTTCGATTGATAGGACGCACAGGACAGGGAACGGGAACCCATTGATCCACGAAAACCGTTCCGGCCAGCTGGCGCAGAACCCGCCCGTCTACGCTGACTACCATCATCTTGAAACTGTTGTTTCCCGGTTCGAGAGCCCGGGGGATCTGGACTCTCAAACTGTCCATAGAATCTTTGAAAAACAAGTGGGGGGGAAGCTTGAAGTCTCTGAACTTATAATCTCCACTCATGGCTTCCGCATACGGAGTCAGAACTTTGACGACAGCCCTTTGAAGCTCTTCCTGCGACATTACCTTGCCGCCGGTCTGCATGGTCAGGGTGGACGGAATTATACAATTTCGGATCAGATCTCCAAGATAGTGCTGAAGAATGACACGCAGTTTATTACGGTTCACACGCACCGGCTTACGTTTCTTTCCCGGAGCATTCCACAGCTCAACCCGGGAAAGGTCGGCCTTGGTCTGTTCAGGGAGATCCCCGTAAAACTCGGCAATATCGCCAAGGGTGACACGCGAATTGTTGACCACGGCGGCAGACTTAATTTTGATCCGCCAGTCGGTATTCTGCTTCGAAGCTGCGACGGGAGAGACCGCAAAAACAGCTATCCCGGCAGCGATAATGAGCATACGTGCTAACCTGCGAAAATTTGGGAAAAAATCTGCCTTAGTCATTATAAACCGTCCTTATTTAATTATCGTTTTACGTTAATCGCCGTCTGAAGCATTGAATCAGAGGTGGTAATCGCTTTGGAGTTTGTCTCGTAAGCCCTCTGTCCAACAATGAGTCCCACCATTTCGTCAACCAGCTCGACGTTGGATCCTTCGAGGTATCCCTGAGCGAGAGTACCGAAATTATCTTCTCCGGGGGTTCCCTGAATGGCTGCACCTGAAGCTTCAGTTGGCAAATAGAGGTTTTTACCTACAGCATTAAGGCCTGCTTCGTTGATAAAGTCGTAAATAGTGATATCCGCACTGGAAAGTTCAATTCCGTTTTTATCAAGGGCTGCAATGTGCCCGTCTTCTGAGACAACAACGTTTACAGCCTCGGTGGGAACAGTGAACTCAGGCTGAAGCGGATAACCGTTGGAAGTAACCAAACGTCCGTCACTATCAAGCTTGAAGGCTCCGGCACGGGTGTAGGCCTCTTCACCGTTACGATCAACAAGGAAGAATCCATTTCCTTCAATGGCTATATCGAGCGGGTTGCCGGTGCTTTCGAAAGAGCCCTGACTGAAAAACTTGTGGATACTGACTTCTTTTACACCCATACCGATCTGCATACCGGTAGGCAGTCTGTTACCACCCTCAGTTTCAGAACCAGCAATACGCATGGTCTGATACATAAGGTCTTCAAATTCTACCCTGCTTTTTTTGAACCCTTGAGTGTTCACGTTGGCAAGGTTGTTCGAAAGAACGTCGATGTGAGTCTGCTGCGCAACCATACCTGTGGCCGCTGTCCAGAGTGAACGCATCATAATTTTATCCCCCTAAGTTATGAATTACATATCTGCCCTACCGACCTGCTGGATGACCTTCTGATCAAGAGTGTCGGTGGTGGTAATCATTTTCTGATACATTTCAAAGCTGCGTTGACACTCGATCATCGCAACCATTTCGTTAACTACTTCAACATTTGATTTCTCAATGTACCCCTGAGCAACCTCACCGGCAGCCGGAACTTCTCCAGCTTCATTAACGAAAAGGTTCTCACCATCCTTTTTCAAGGAACGAAAGTCTGCGGGCTGCACGAAATCAAGACGGGCAACTTCCTGTCCGTCGGCATAAATAACTCCCTCACCGTCAACAGTAACCCGGGAGCGTGGGGGGAGATTAACCTCTCCACCACTGGCCATAACAGGGTACCCCTGCTCGGTTACTAACGTTCCGTCAGCCGAAAGTGTGAACACTCCGTTTCTGGTGAGGTATTCTTGACCGTCTTTCTGGACTTTGAAAAAACCATCGCCGCGGATGGCAAGATCGAGCGGGTTGCCTGTTTTCTGAAAAGAACCCTGAGACATGTCGATGACCTCTTCCGAAAGCCTTGGGCGAGCCATGATTTTTGCTTCCGGAAGTATATCCTTGTCTCTTAAATAGGTCTTTGCATCAGCGACCGAGTCGTGAGCAAAACGTATGAAGGTGTCCTGAAACGCACAGTTGTCACGCTTAAACCCCGTGGTATTGACGTTCGCCAAATTATTGGCGCTGATATCAATCCTGTGTTCGTTGGACATTGCCCCGTACAAGGCACTGAAAATACTGGATCGCATGTCTTTATCTCCTGAAAGAGGATTCACTTCGCATTAGTTGGTGCACAGTACTTTGCAAAGTGCAGGCCAAAGAAGATAAGCACAAAAAAATCCCGGCCAAGCATAAGCTTGACCGGGACATATTCAACTATGGCTGGTATACAATCAGGCGGAGCAGTAAATAATTCCCCCCACCCTGATCTCTGGAACAACTCCCTGAGTCGCATCCTGAGTGTTAAAACCTATGGTAGCGTCAGTGACTTCAAAAGCCACAGTCGCGTCAACACTATTCACACCTTGTGTTGCAGGCAAAATATCCACATGCCCTGCGGGTCCGGGTACGGTCGACCCGGCCGGGCCGGCGCTGAAAGTAGCCGCTGGAGCAGCGGTCACGTGTCCTGCAGGTCCGGCAACAATGTTATCAGTTAGTACCGGCATTTTTAAAGTCCTTTTTAGAGTTCCGCATAAAATAAAAATAATGACAAAACGGAATATGTCAAATTTACCTGCAGAAATGGTTAATGTCAAAGAATACCGTCTTGCGAGTGCTATAATATAATGTTAGAGAACCTTATCGTATATCCTGATTCTTAAGGCACGCTATTCTCCTGTTCCTGCGCAAACATACATTCTGTACTTGACATTGAACTAGCTTCTGTCTAAGTTGCTGAACTCGGTGCGGGTGTATCATAGTGTAACCAGCAGGTATACATCGTAGATTTTTGAAGTTTCAGGCAAACCTCATACATTCGCATCAGCCTCAATTTATAACCTTTTGTTGGGTTAAGATGCTGAGGTGGGCCTTTTCAGGTCCACTTTTTTTATTTTGTCCGCCTGAAAACCAGCAACACGGGGTAAATCGTGGAACAAGGCTCATTAGCCAAAAAAATAAGCCAGTTCGTGGAACCTGCCATTGAATCCATGGGACTGACCCTTTGGGGAGTAGAAGTCACCTCCGCCAACCGTCCGGCTGTCATCATTTATATTGACAGTAAAGATGGTGTCAGCATCGACCAGTGCGCCGAAGTAAGCCGGGATGTAGGTCTCATGCTTGAAGTCGAAGAAATCATCGACAGCGCATATGTACTCGAGGTGTCCTCTCCGGGACTTGAACGCAAATTTTTCAAGCCTGAGCAGATGTCTGCATATATCGGCAGGAAACTGGACATCGCCCTGGTTTTTTCTCTTGAGGGACGCAAAAACTTCAAAGGTCTTCTTCAAGATGCCAATGAAGAAGGACTGACCCTCGAACTTGATGATCAGGAAGATCCCATAAACATAGAGTGGGATAGAATTAAAAAAGCAAAACTCATCCATGAGTTTAAATAAAAATTAATTAGGCAGTCATTCGGCTGGCCGGCACAACACTTGTGCCTCGGAAATTGTGCCGAAGCGGAGGAGCGATATGGGTTCTGAACTCAAAAAAGCGATTGACCAGATCAGCAAGGACCGCGGGATCGACAGAGACCTGCTCATCGATACCCTTGAAGAAGCGGTTCGTTCTTCTGTGGCCCGCAAATACGGCGATGCCATGGATATCGAGGTCAATTTCAATGAAGAAGCCGGTGAAATCGAAGTCTACCAGTTCAAGGTAGTTGCCGAAGAAGTTGAAGACGAAATCAGCGAAATTACTCTCGAAGAAGCAAAAGAGCATGACCCCAACGTCCAGATCGACGATGAAATGGGCTTTAAGCTCAAAGTTGAAGATCTCGGCAGGATCGCCGCCCAGTCTGCCAAGCAGGTTATCATACAGCGCATGCGTGATGCGGAACAGGAAATCATCTACGATGAATTCAAAAACCGCATGAATGAAATAGTAAGCGGTATTATTCAGCGCCGCGACCGCACCGGTTGGATCATCAACCTCGGACGCACTGAAGCTGTACTGCCCAAAAACGAACAGATTCCCCGCGAAAGATACAAACGCGGCGACCGTGTGCAGGCATTTATCATCGATGTACAGAAAGAATCCCGCGGCCCCCAGATCGTGGTTTCCCGTTCACATCCCGATTACATGACAGCACTTTTCAAAAGGGAAGTTCCCGAAGTGGACGATGCCACAGTCAAAATCATGGGTGTTGCCCGTGATCCGGGACTGCGTGCTAAGGTTGCGGTTAACTCTCTTGACCGCGATGTTGATCCTGTCGGCGCTTGCGTCGGTATCCGTGGTTCCCGCATCCAGAACATTGTTCAGGAACTGCGCGGCGAACGTATAGATATCGTTGTCTGGAGTCAGGATATTGCAAAATATGCCCAGAATGCCCTTTCTCCTGCGGTAATTACCAGAATCGCAGTTGATGAAGATGAGAAAACTCTTGAAGTTGTAGTTCCCGATGACCAGCTGACTGTGGCTATCGGACGCAAAGGCCAGAACGTAAAGCTGGCTTCAAGACTTCTGGGTTGGAAAATAGATGTCTTCACTGAAAGCCGCTACGGCGAAATGAACGCTGCAAGCAAGGGCATGGATCAGGTTGCCAGTGTTGCTGAAATTCCGGTGGACAACTTTATTTCCGCCGGGTTCGAAACAGTAAGTCAGGTCGCCAATGCTTCTGAAGAGATTCTCATGTCAATCTCCGGCATGACTCCTTCCAAAGTCTCCGACATCAAGTCCGCGATTATGTTGCTGGGCATCGGTGCGGATGAAGAGGAAACTGTAGAAGAAGCTTTCCAGCAAGAGAATGTTACCGAAGCTCCCGCTGATGCGGAAGAGCTGGTTGAAGAATCCGCAGGCGATGAAACTGCTTCGGCAGAAGAAATTGCTCAAAATGCGGAAGACGAAGAAGAATAGTACACTCCGGGGGAAACCCCGGAGATTTTAATAAAGGCAGTTGTATTTGACCGGAAAGGACAGCACAGAAAAACATGTACCGACAAGGTCATGTGTCATTTGCAGGCAGCGTTTTGCCAAAGAAGAACTGTTCAGGTTCGTTGTGGGCAAGGGGGCTTCCGACAGCGGACTTATTCCGGATGAGAAAAAGGTAATGCATGGTCGTGGATATTATGTTTGCGACAATGATAAGTGCCTTGAAAGATTTAAATTTTTTCGGCCACGGAAGAAGAACTTCAGGGGGTAGTACCATATGGCTTCAAAAATCAAAGTAAAGGAATTGGCCACCGAACTCGGTGTCAGTGCCAAAGATATCCTTCAAAAACTCCGCGAACACGGCGTACAGGCGAAAAGCACTGTAGCCACTATTGATTCTGATCAGGCAGATGCGATCCGAAAGGATCTTGTCGGCAAATCCGGAAAGGTAGAACAGCGTGAAGTACAGCCCGGCGTAATTGTTCGCCGTCGCAAAGGCGGACGCAAGAAAGCTACAGAAGATGAGCCTGAAGAAAATTCAGCGACTCCTGCAAAAGAAGAAAAGAAAGAAGCTCCTGTTGCAGAAAAGCAGGAAACTCCAAAAGAAACGACATCTGAAAAGAAAAAACCCGCCAAAAAAGCTCCTGTGAGAAACGAGAAGCCCAAGGTAAAAATAATCAAGCCTGAAGATCTTCATAAGAAAGAAGAAGCCCCCGCAAGTGAAAAAACAGCAGCACCCGAAGTGGAAACTCCCCCTGCCGCAAAGGTTGCTGAAGACAAAGAAGCCGTAAAGAAAGCTCCTGTTGCTAAAAAAGAAGAGCCCAAAAAAGAAGCGGCTCCTGAAAAGCCACAGGCCGAGGCAGAAACCAAACCCGCGGCTGAAAGCGAAAAAGCTAAAGAAGCTGAGCCTAAGAAGAAAAAGCGCAAGAAAAAGAAAGAAGTTGAAGCGCCTAAAGTAAAAATTATTTCCAGACCTGATCCCAACCTTCAGGCTGCTCAGCGTGCAGCAGAAGGTCCGGGTGGTGCAAGACGCCGTCCTTCCGAAGGCGATGATGACCGTCGCGGAGCTCGTCCTGCTGGACGTCCTGGCGGAGGCCGTCCCAGCGCCGGAAGACCCAGCGGTCCTGGTGGCCCCGGTGGTCCTGGTGGTCGTCCCAGTGGCGGTGGCGGCGGTGGCGGAAGACCCGTTCCCGGTGCTCCTTCACCCGGAAATGATCAGAGCAAAAAGAAAAAATTCAAAAAAGATAAACGTGTAGTCGAGTTCGGTAAAGAATACCGTAAAGACGACGGCGAAAGAGACCTTGAAAGCAAATTCCGCGGCAAAAAGAAAGGCCGCAAAACCAAAGGCCGCCCTGACCAGGCTCCTGTACAGCAGAAGCCGCTTAAGGCTGCTAAGCGTAAAATAAAGTTCAATGAAGCCATCCGTCTTTCCGACATGGCTCACCAAATGGGACTGAAAGCTCAGGAACTGATCAAGGCTCTCTTCGGACTTGGTGTAATGGCGACCATTAACCAGTCTCTCGACCTTGATACAGCAACTCTGCTTGCTTCCGAGTTTGAATACGAAATCGAAAACGTTTCCTACTCCGAAGAAGAACTGCTGCTGCCCACAAGTGATGCTGACAAGGAAGAAAATCTCAAAGCACGTCCGCCCATTGTTACCATTATGGGACACGTTGACCACGGTAAGACATCTCTGCTGGACGCCATCCGCCACAGTGCTGTTACTGATGGCGAGGCTGGCGGTATTACCCAGCACATTGGTGCATACCACGTTTCCACCGACCGCGGTGAGATCGTATTTCTCGATACTCCCGGTCACGAAGCGTTTACTACCATGCGTATGCGTGGAGCACAGGTTACCGATATCGTTATCCTTGTTGTAGCAGCTGACGATGGCGTTATGGATCAGACCCGTGAAGCTATCAGTCACTCTAAAGCAGCGGGCGTACCTATCGTTGTTGCAGTCAACAAGATGGATAAAGAAGGCGCCAACCCTGAACGCGTACAGCGTGAACTGGCTGAATTCGACCTCGTTCCTGAAGACTGGGGCGGCGATACCATGTTCGTTCCCGTTTCAGCGAAAATGGGTACCGGGCTTGATAGCCTGCTCGAAATGGTACAGCTGCAGGCGGAAGTTCTGGAACTCAGAGCCAACCCCGATAAAGCTGCTCGTGGTAATATTGTTGAAGCCAAACTCGACAAAGGACGCGGTCCTGTCGGTACTGTCCTCATCCAGGAAGGTACCATCAACCAGGGCGACCCTTTTGTCTGCGGTTTATATCACGGCCGTGTACGTGCCATGTTTGATGACCGTGGCCGCAAGATCGAAACAGCTGGTCCGGCCTTCCCGGTCGAGATTCAGGGTTTTGACGGTATCCCGGAAGCCGGTGATGAGTTTATCTGCGTAGCTGACGATAAAATCGCCCGCCGCATTGCGCAGGAACGCAAGCTCAAACACCGTGAACGTGAGCTGGCAGGTAAGTCCAAGGTTACCCTTGAGTCCTTCCTCGCCTCCAAGCCTGATCAGGATGCTCAGACTCTTAACGTCGTCCTTAAGGCCGACGTACAGGGTTCGCTTGAAGCGATTAACGAAGCTCTCGCAAAACTGGCTACCGACGAAATCAAGGTCGAAGTCATCCACGGCGGTGCAGGCGCTATTACTGAATCCGATATCCTGCTGGCTTCCGCTTCGCAGGCAATTATTATCGGCTTCAACGTAAGGCCCACTGTTAAGATTAAGGAAATCGCCGAGCGCGAAGAAGTGGAAATCCGCTTTTACGACATCATCTACAAGCTGGTCGGCGAAATCAAAGACGCTATGGGTGGCATGCTCTCTCCTGACATCAAGGAAGAGTACCTCGGTCAGGCAGAAGTCAAGCAGACTTTCTCCGTACCAAAAGTTGGCGTCATTGCAGGCTGTTACGTTGTCGATGGCAAGCTGACAAGGCATGCTAAAGTTCGTCTGCTGCGCGACGGAGTAGTTATCTACACCGGCTCCCTGACTTCTCTGAAACGTTTCAAGGATGACGCCAAAGAAGTAGCTAAGGGCTACGAATGCGGTGTTGGACTGGAAAGGTTCAACGACATCAAAGAAGGTGACTTTATCGAAGCCTTCCAGGTCGTGGAAGTTGCAAGAACCTTAGAATAATATAGCTATCAGGGGCGGATTCTAATCCGCCCCTGTTTAAAAATTTTCAATATGATCATCGGCGTACTCTCACTGGAATTCAGGCTGCACGGAAACAGATCTCTCAAAGGGAAGCGGAAAATCTCCCTCAGTTTAAAACAGAAATTGCGAAACAAATTCAATGTCAGTGTTTCCGAGGTAGAAGCTCAAGATATGCATGAAAAATTAATGCTGGCCGTAGTGACTGTAGCCAATGAAACCCGCAAGGTTGAGTCGACCTTATCCAAAGCTCTGGCAATGATCGAAGCCATGGCTCCGGCTGAACTAATCAATTGCGAAACAGAAATTTTCAGTTCCTGATCTTTTTGATCAGGAATATTTTTTTGAGGATACACAAATGAAGACATCAACATCACGCCGTTCCGTTAAAATGGGCGACCAGATCATGCGCGAAATTGCGACAATGCTCATTGAAGAGATAGGCGATCCGCGTTTGGAAATGGTATCCATAAGCGGTGTGCGTATGAACAAAGATAATAAAATCGCTGAGGTGATGTTCACCATGGCCGGGGACAAGGAAAAGATCGCAGCAGCTGTCAAAGCTCTTGACAAAGCCAAGGGTCACATACGCAGCAAGCTGAGCAAACGTATCCGCGTCCGTCAGATTCCTGAACTGAGGTTCGTGCACGACAACTTCCTTGAGGAGATGGTTTATGGAAGCTCAACTGAAAGAGATATGTCGGATTCTTAGAGAAGAAGACGACTTTCTCGTTGCAGCGCATTTTAACCCGGACGGTGACGCCTTAGGCTCTACAGCAGCCATGGGCTACATTCTCGAAAAGCTCGGAAAACGCTACCGCCTCTATAACCAGAGTGGTAAGCCGGAAGCCATGGCTTGGTTCGAGACCCCGTCTCCTATTCTGACCGAAATCCCCAAAGGATTTGACGGATGGTACATCATCCTTGACTGCGGCGATGCGCCACGCATGGGTGAAACACTCATGAACGCAGTGGACCCTGAAAAATCCATCAATATTGACCATCACATGGGAAATTCCGGTTTTGCAGCAGTAAACTGGGTGGATACAAACCGTCCTGCTGTCGGTGAAATGATAACTCTCATCGCCCGTGAATTCAAAATTTCACTTTGCGGCAAACTGGGTGAAGCCATTTACCTGTCCATTGCTACCGACACAGGTTTTTTCTCCTACAACAATACTAAACCCGAGACCCTTGAAATCATCGCAGATATCCTGCGCTACGGTCTTGATCTCGGAGAGTTTGTTCCTAAAATCCGCAACCAGTGGACCATGAAACGCATCAACCTCTGGTCCAATGCGTTAGGCAAAATTGAATTGCACCATGACGGCCAGACCGCGCTGCTGTTCATCCCGCAGGAAATGCTCGATGAAGCAGATGCTACCGGAACTGATTGTGAAGGTCTTGTCAGCTTCATACTGCGAATTAAAGGCGTTCGTGTTGCGGTGCTTATTCGTGAGGACAGCCCCATGCGTTACAAATTCAGCCTTCGTTCACAGTCTAAAGACAACGTGCAGGCAGTGGCTTCTCTCTTCGGAGGCGGAGGACACAAGAATGCCAGTGGCGGGCTGATTGAAAACACCCCTGACACCGTGCGTGAGCGACTCATCGCCGCTATCGGTGATAAAGTAATGAAGTAAGTATATATGGGTAGAAAACCTAAGAAAAGTCCTTTTCAGAAACACGGTGTGCTGGTTTTAAATAAACCGAGCGGGCCAACATCTACAGATTGTCTCAATTCGATCAAGCGCGAACTGAAACAGTACAAAATCGGCCATGCCGGAACTCTTGATCCATTGGCGGAAGGCGTGTTACTGGTGATGCTCGGTAACGCCACTAAGTTAGGGCCTTATCTGCTGGGACATGATAAAGTATACACAGGAAGCTTAAGTATCGGAAGAACTACGGACACTTACGATATTCAGGGCACAGAAACTTCCACCGCTGATATTACCGGTATTACGGAAAAAATGGTGGAAAATGAAATTTTACACTGGAATGACTTGACTAGTCAGGAAGTTCCTGCCTATTCGGCTGCAAAGCATAATGGCAAACCGCTCTATGAACTGGCCAGAAAGGGTGAAGAAACCCCGGTCAAAATCAAGAGCATTGAAATATTTGATGCAGAACCGCTGGAAGTGACTCTGCCACTGGCCCGTTTCCGGGTTGGGTGCTCTGCCGGCACCTATATTCGCTCCCTGGTCCATAGCTTGGGGTCGCGGCTCGGATGTGGCGCGGTAATGGAATCACTTAGGCGTGAAGAAAGTCGGCCTTACAGGCTGAGTGAAGCGCACAACCTGGATGAGGTTCTTGCCGATCGTGATGGATTCGAGGCACGGATCATCCCTCTTGCGGATGCCCTACCCCATTGGCACAAGTTTACCGTTTCGGAAAACATGTCCAAAGCCATCATGAACGGAACCAGAATACCTGTCGAGGATATTGCTGCTGAACAGAAGATTATCGAAGGGGAAAGAGCTATGTTTCTTGACCCTGAAGGTACTGCTCTGGCCCTTATGGAGACCAAGCAGGTTGACGGTAAGCTTCTCTGGATAATTCTTCGCGGCCTCTGGGGCTGATTCCCCGCGGGATAATCAACTTCCGGCACAAACTAAACATTCACGTACAACGTGAATTGGAGGATAACGCTATGGTTATGACTGCTGAAGACAAGGCAAAAGTTATTGAAGAATACCAGACCAAACCTGGTGACACCGGCTCCCCTGAAGTTCAGGTTGCGCTTCTTACCGCAAGAATCCAGTACCTGACAGACCACTTCAAGAGCCACAAAAAGGATTTTCACTCCCGCACCGGCCTGCTGAAAATGGTTGGTCAGCGCAGAAACATCCTGAAGTACCTGAAGTCCAAAGACATTCAGCGTTACCGTGATCTTATTGCAAGACTTGGTCTGCGCAAATAAGCAGTTTCAGGGGAGGGCTTGCCCTCCCCTTTTTGTTACTAAAACACATACATTTGTATTTTCATCTGACTTTACATCAGATAGATGATAGTTAGAACTGATTGAACATTGGAATCCGTGCTATCCTACTGCAATTTTTAGTTGGCTGAGGAAGGAGTTCATCCCGTCGATGAAACCCTCCCTTAGCCGGCTGAAAAATTCGGACAGCACTGGGTTCCGTCATTACAACTTATTTAGAGAGGAATCTAAATGCTAGTACCTTTTGAACCCACTTCCGTTACCGGTCATGTCGGCAATCTCGACATTACACTGGAAACAGGACGCATGGCCAACCAGACCAACGGAACCGTCCTGATCAAATCCGGCGGAACTGTAGTTCTCGTTACCGCCGTTGGCATGCCCGCTGACGGTCCGCGTGATTTTTTTCCGCTTACCTGCAACTACCTTGAAAGAACATACGCCGCAGGCCGCATCCCCGGTGGTTACTTCCGCCGTGAAGTAGGCCGTCCTTCCGACCGTGAAACACTGGTTTCCCGTCTTATGGACCGCCCTATCCGCCCCATGTTTCCTAAAGCATACTGCGACGAGGTTCAGGTTATCGCAACCGTTCTTTCCGCTGACGCCCATACCAACCCAGACGTACTGGCAATGACCGGTGCTTCCGCAGCTCTGCATATCTCCGATCTGCCTTTCAACGGTCCTGTTGCCGCAGCACGCGTTGGTTACGTAAATAATGAATTTGTACTCTACCCCACCTACAAAGGTGTGGCTGAGCAAAGCGAACTCAACCTCGTTTTCGCCGCAACCCGCGACGCGGTAATTATGGTTGAAGGAAGCTCACAGTTCCTGCCAGAGAACACCATCGCTGAAGCACTGGAATGGGGTCACGAGCAGATGGCTCCCATGTTCGACCTGCAGGATGCTCTTCGTGAAAAAGTAGGCCGTCCCAAAATGGAAGTGGCCGAGCCCGTAAAAGACGAAGAAGTTATCACCCTCATTACTGAAAACTTCACCGAAGAACTCGACAAGGCACTGACCATTCCGGCTAAGCTGGAACGCAAAGACGCTAAGTCCGAGGTTAAAGCAAAAGCAAAAGCTCTGGTTGAAGAGAAATTTCCGGAAGATCCGGAAAGAGCTAAGGCCGTCGGCGACGTAATGGGCGATCTTGAAAAGAAAATCGTACGTAAACGCATTGTTGAAAAAGGTGTTCGCATCGACGGACGTGACCTGACAACTGTACGTAACCTTTCCATGGAAGTAGGCAGCCTGCCCATGACCCATGGTTCTGCACTCTTCCGCCGCGGAGAAACTTCCGCACTGGCTGTCTGCACCCTTGGTTCTACACGTGACGAGCAGCGTTTTGAAACCCTGACCGGTGAAGACAGCAAACGCTTCATGCTCCATTACAACTTCCCTCCGTACTGCGTTGGTGAAGCACGGTTCCTGCGTGCCCCTTCCCGCCGCGAAATCGGTCACGGAACACTTGCTGAGCGCGCTCTGCGTCCTGTTCTTCCGGCAGCTGATAAATTCCCCTTCACCATGCGTGTAGTTTCCGAGGTAATGGACTCCAACGGTTCTTCCTCCATGGCTTCCGTATGCGGCACCACCCTGTCTCTCATGGACGCAGGTGTCCCCATCAGCGCACCTGTAGCAGGTATCGCAATGGGCCTGTGCAAAGAAGGCGAGCAATACTTCGTTCTGACCGACATCCTCGGCGACGAAGATGCTCTCGGCGATATGGACTTCAAAGTTGCCGGTACTGAAGAAGGCGTTACTGCCATTCAGATGGACATCAAAATCTCCGGTATCCCAGCGGAAGTTCTGCGTAACGCATTGGCTCAGGCGAAAGAAGCCCGCCAGATCATCCTCGATGATATGAAGAAGGTTATCTCCGAGCCCAGAGCGGAACTTTCCGTGAATGCGCCCCAGATGGAAGTACTGCAGATCAACCCCGAAAAGATCCGTGATCTCATCGGCCCTGGCGGTAAAAACATCAAGGCAATCACTGCTGAAACCGCAGCCGACATCGATATTGAAGATTCCGGTAAGGTTTCCATTTTTGCACCCACCCTCGAATCCCTCAAAAAGACTGTGGAAATGGTTCAGTACTATGACCAGACCGCAGAACTGGGTAAAAACTATGTGGGTACCGTTAAAAAGATCCTTGAAATCGGAGCGATTGTTGAAATTCTGCCCGGTCTTGAAGGTTTGCTGCACATCTCGCAGATCGACGTCGAACGCATCGCTGAAGTTACCGATGTCGTACAGCTCGGTCAGGAAATTACCGTCAAGGTTGTCGAAGTGCAGCCCAATGGCCGCATCCGTCTCTCCCGTAAGGCATGGCTCATGGAGCAGGCCGGACAGGAAGTTGATCTTGAAAAATTCAAGATGGGCGGCGGTCGCCCCAGTGGCGGACGTGGCGGACGTGATGGACGCGACGGTGGTCGCCGTGATGACAGACGTGATGACAGGCGCGGTGGTGGACGTGATGGTGGACGTGATGGCGGACGCCGTGACGACAGACGCCGCAGGTAGTCACTGTTTAGATAAAATTATTCAAAGCCGCCGGATGGTTCATCCGGCGGCTTTTTTTGTCACCCTCTTTCATCAAAAACGCGCTTGGTCTTGGCGAAACTTCTGGGCAGCAGCCCGGGCTTGAGAATTTCCACATTGGCCCGAACAAGGATAAATTTCCTTATCCCTTCACAAATGGCCTTGGCGAGGTTCGCATCGTTTGCCTCGGAAACACCTGGATTGCGTTCGACACGGACAGACATGTGGTCGAGACCTTCCCTGCGCTCAAGATAAATCTGATACTCGGAACTTGCTTCGGGAAAAGCTTCCAGTACAGAAGCAATCTGGCCGGGGTAAATGTTGACCCCTCGAAAAATGAACATATCGTCACTTCTGCCGGAAATATAATCATGGCGGGGCATGGAGCAACCGCAAGAACATTCTCCGGGAATAATTCGGGTCAGGTCGCGGGTGCGGTAACGAACCAGCGGAGAAGCTTCCTTATTCAAGGAGGTAACAACCAACTCACCAACTTCCCCTTCAGGAACAGGCTTCATGGTCACCGGATCGATAATCTCGGCAATGTACTCATCTCCCCAGTAGTGAATACCTTCATGGGCGTTACATTCGATCCCGGCTCCGGGACCATAGAGTTCAGTCATTCCTGTGATATCGTAACTGCCTTCCAAACCGAGGCTTTCTTCGAACTGCTTGCGCATTTTTGCAGAAACAGCCTCGCCACCGAAAATACAGCGTTTAAGTTTAAGCCTTTCAGTGATACCGGCTTTTTGCGCTTCTTCGCCAAGCAACAGTGCCATGGAACCGGTAGCGCACAGGCATGTAGTTCCAAGGTCTTCTAAAATCTGAAGCTGAATTTCCAACATCCCCGGTCCCACTGGCAGAGTCATGGCGCCAAAGTGCTCCGATCCAAGCTGGAATCCTGCCCCCGCGGTCCAGAGCCCGTAACCAACACAAACCTGCACCCTATCACGGGTGGTCAATCCGGTTAATTCGTAACAACGGGCGAACATGTTTTTCCATGTCGCAATATCGTTACGGGTGTAGGAAAGAATCTTACGCTTACCGGTTGTTCCGCTGGAACCGTGGATACGAACCACATCCTCTTCCGGAACTGAAAGCAGAGGAAGGGGGTAGCCTTCCTTCAAATGGTCGGCTGTGGTGAAGGGCAGCTTCTGTAGATCCGCAAGGGACTTTATGTCACCCGGCTCAACGCCCTGATTCTTGTACTGTTCCTGATAGAAAGGACTGTTCGCCGCGGTATGGGCAACAGTTTTCTTTAATCCTTCAAGCTGCTTATCCGCCACTTCTTCCGCAGTAATTTCCGGTATAAATCTATATTTGCCGCCCATTTTAAGTCTCCGTAGAAAGCTTGTTCAATTATCTGATGTATCGTATCCACATATGGATCGTTTGTTTTGCAGGGACACCCTAAAACTTCAAGTTATCCAAGGTCAACATGCATCTAATTTCCATAAATATTTTCCTTCTTGCTGCGGCGGCACTGTTTGGAGCTGTTATGGGCAGTTTCTATGGCTGCGCCGTCTTCCGCTACATCAACGGGCAGACCCTGACCAACCCACGGCGTTCAACCTGTCCTAAATGCGGGCATACCATCCGCTGGTACGAGAACATCCCCCTTGCCAGTTATCTTTTTTTGGGCGGGAAGTGCTCCGCCTGCAAACAAAAAATCAGTCCTATGTACGCTGTTATAGAACTTGTCTCCGTTACATGGGCGGTACTGCTCATGCTCACCTTCGGCTCTTCGGTACAGTGGCTGGTCTACATGTTCTTCGGCGGATTGATGATTGTGGCTTCATTCATAGACCTGCAAACTTTCATCCTGCCGGACATAATTACAATCCCCGGGTCAATTGCGGCCATCCCCTGCGCAGCCATGCTAACGCCTGTAGGATGGGAAGGAGCTTTGCTTGGTGCGGGGATAGGCGGCGGTTTATTCTGGTCGCTGAGATTGCTTTACCGGGGACTTAAAGGGGTGGAGGGCCTTGGGCTTGGAGATGTAAAAATCATGTTCATGATCGGCGCCCTGACAGGAGCACAAAACCTTCCGCTGGTTATCACGGTTTCAGCTTTCACCGGACTGATAGCCGGGCTGATCATGATGGTGGTGGATAAGGATCAGGAATACGGCTCCATGATTCCCTTCGGTCCTTTTCTGGCATTGGGCGCAATGCTGAGCATTCTTTACGCCGAGCCTTTCTGGAACTGGTATTTAATTTAAATAAAAATGGGGAGAAAGTAGATAATACTTCCTCCCCAGATTCCGTTAAACGGAAATTTACTTATACGCCGAATGGACCGAACTTCTTAACGTATTCCTGAAGTTCTTCCCAAAGGTGTTCGGAAAATTTATCATACTTTTCAGCTGCGGTATCGTAGCTTTCAAGTTTTTTAACAACATTTGCGGCCTTGTCGTAAGCAGTCTTGAATTCAGCCTCGTCCATGCCAGCCAATTCCATAGCTTCTTCTTTGGAAAGATGACCGGTATGGGCAAAAACACCGGACAGAACGCCCATCATATTTTTTACGTTCTTTTGAGCCATTTTAGTAATACTCCTTGAATAAATGAAATTTTAAACTACCTCACTCCGTATGCTTGGAGATAACACTATTTAGTTCATAATTGCAAGCGGTTCCCGTTATACGTTATCATTACACTTCGACATACTTAGCTTATCGGTAAAATCCAAGCACCGTTGCTTTTTCGTTAATGCAAACGTATTATTCTACTTTAAAACATTATTAAGAGATCAAGATGACCACTATAAACAACAGTATTTGGATAAACGCAGGGGAAGCCTCCGGTGATATGCACGGAGCAAGGCTTGCAAAAGAACTGATGGAACGTGAGCCAGGCCTGAAAGTTATGGGCATGGGCGGTTCAGCTATGGAAAAAGCGGGCTGCGATATACGCTACCCCATGCAAATGATCTCACTGGTAGGGCTGACCGAAGTTCTTCCAAAAATCCCCCGTCTGCTCAAGCTTTTCGGGCAGATTGGTGATATTCTGAAAGCTGAAAAACCGAAAGCCATAATCCTCATCGACTGTCCTGACTTCAACTTCCGGCTGGTTAAAATAGCCCGTAAGCTGAATATTCCGGTGTACTATTACATAACCCCGCAAATCTGGGCATGGCGTCAGGGACGGGCAAAGTTCCTGCAGAAACATGTACGCAAGATTCTGTGCATTCTGCCCTTTGAGCAGCAATTCTTCAAAGACCGCGGGGTTGATGCCCAGTATGTCGGGCATCCTCTACTCGACCTCATGCCGCTGGAAGAACTCGATACCATTGAACCCGACCCTAATCTGGTCGGTATCCTGCCCGGAAGCCGGAGCAAGGAAATTTCATCACTGCTACCGGAATTCGCCATAGCGGCTGAACGGCTATCCAAGGATTTCCCGCAACTAAAATTTTCCATCGCCCGTGCACCAGGGATAAAA
Source organism: Maridesulfovibrio sp. (assembly GCF_963667685.1). Lineage (NCBI taxonomy): Bacteria > Pseudomonadati > Thermodesulfobacteriota > Desulfovibrionia > Desulfovibrionales > Desulfovibrionaceae > Maridesulfovibrio > Maridesulfovibrio sp. The sequence goes on from NZ_OY763932.1 coordinate 399,918, forward strand.
GAAGAAAAACTGCGCCATTTTTGGCCGAACCACATTCCGGTAACCATAAACCAGCCGGAAAACAGGTACCGCCTCATGCGCAATTCAAACGTCATTATGGCAGCCTCAGGCACAGCTACCCTTGAATGCGCGCTTATCGGAACACCTACTCTGGTCGCATATAAGATGTCTGCGCTTAGCGGCTTTCTGGCAAAAAGAATTCTTAATATCAAATATGTCAGCCTTGCCAATATCATCCCGGACAAGCTTATCCTGCCGGAATATCTGCTTGAACAAGCCACTGCCGATAATTTTTACAGCCAAATCAGGCAATGGATCAGCTCACCGGAATCCGCACAAGAAGTCCGCGCAGAACTAAGTGCACTGCGTAAAATGATCGGTGAACCTGGAGTGGCTGAGCGAACAGCTCAGATCATTCTTGACGATATAAACAAAAGATAATTTTACCCTTCAAAAACCGGGAGTTATTATGAAAAAGATTCTCTTACTGTTTATTTTACTGGCAACAGTGACTTTCAGTGGATGTGTAGCTCGTAAAATTCCCGGCAAAGATGCTTTTTACTCCACCAAGTCACCATCCCTGACAGTAAGGTTTAACGATCTTAAATATCAGGGAGAATACAAAAGCACTATAAAAGCAGCTAATATTCATACTTGCTTTTATGCTGACCCAAAAGGTGACAAAGGAGCCTGGATAGAAATTATTGATGTCCGGCAAGGTTGGGATATACGCCCCAAACGAGTGCCGGGGAAACATTTTCCCAACACAGGAGTATTCACCCGTAAAATAGCAGGAGAAGACTATTACGGCCGCAGCTTTATGATCCTGCCCGATAAGAATAAACGCAGCTCGGAATCTTTGCCCGATTATACGGCAGTAAGAATTTACACCAAACTCATATCGACTAAGAAAAAAATATCCATCGGGTTCGCGGAAAAAATTGATCCCGCTGCGGCCAAGAAGATCTTCAGCCATCCTGATTATAAGGATTTGACCAAAGAGCAGAAAGATTTCTTTGCCGCCTTTGGCAAAAGGGCTGACTCTGCTCTCACGCTGAAGAAATTTCAAAAAGGTGACATCAACGACGAAATCAAATCAGCGGTGGCTATCAAGGCCCCTTGGTATAAATCTACTGACTTCATGCCTATTGCGCAGCAGGTTGGGAAAGTTCAGCGGTAAGTTTTAAATATCTAAGACGCAAAAAAACAACTTTCCGGCAACTCGAAAATCAATCCTGAATATTATGCACAAAAAAAACCCCGGAGCCGATCCCCGGGGTTTTTCTGACTTTGGACTCACTGTGAAGCAATCACCGCGACTGCTCCACAATTCACAAACTATTTTTTCTGAATCAAAACTATACGCAGCCTGTGGGCTTAGGCAGACCAGCCATTTTACAAGCTCCCTTACCGGGACCGGAGGGGAACAGCTCATAAATGTGCTTGAGTTTGTATCCGGTAACCTTGGAAAGGATGCGGACCATAGGTGCGATACCGTTCTTCTTGTAGTAGTCCTGCAAGAAGTCGATAACTTTCTGGTGCTCTTCGTTCAGCTCTTTGATGCCTTCGCTTTCTTTACAGAAATCAACCCACTCGGGGCACCAGTCTTCGAACTTGAGCAGGAAGCCGTCTTCGTCTACGTCAAAGCTTTTTCCCTGAAATTCAACGATTGCCATGTAAAACCTCCTAAAAATTAATCGTAAAAGCGACCTGTCGCTTTAACAACAGGATATAGTGAATTTCCCGAAATCCAATTTCGAGGAAAATTTCTCACTCACCCAAAGTGCCAATTAAAACCTTGGCAAAAAAAATTCAAGGAAAATATTGTGCGAGTCTGCATATTTCACACAAAAATGTTCAAACCAATAGAGATAAGTCCTTAAACATGGCTCTTCTATGCTTAAAAAATTAATTCGTCGTTCGCAAAAAGGGGAAAATATTTACATTTCTTTCGTATTATTAAGCATTTCCCACGGCAAAATCGTCCTCCCCTTAACCCATAACACACCATAATAAATTAACATTTAACCTAAGGAACAATTCCTGCTTTCTATAATTCCATAAATTCAGGAGGAACTAAAATGGAAATCAGTTTTGTTAACGAATCGGTAAACCAAGTTGTAAAAAAAGAGCGTCAGAGCTATCCAATCCACGCCGGTGTCACCCGCGAACACAGACTCGATTCTGTCTCAGACAACATAAAGGCAGGCCTCAAAACAGTCGAAGAAAGCCCGGATAAACTTCTGGAACAGACAGTTGAAGCCAGTGCTCACGAAGGAGCAATTGATGGTGCACACGATTTCAACATGGCAAGAATAATGGAACTTCTCTCCGACCCTCTACTTCAGGAAGATGTGCCGGAATAATGATCACGCCGCACAAAACGATTTTCATTGGACCTGGTAGTTCATATTTTGGAAAACGCAAAGCCCCGGAAATACTAAATCCGGGGCTTTGCGTTTTTGTGCGCAAAATGGTAACTAGAGGAAGTTTCAGCCTGTAACTGGTTACGACATCCTTCTATGAATAAAGTCAGCTTGATAAAAACCCCGGACAAACCTACCCCCGGTTACCCACCCATGGAGTCCGCCCTGATTGCACCACCTGCGGTGGCGATTGATCCGGCGTGGACTGTTCCTTCCGCCGGCCAATGCATTGACTGGTGGGATGATTACAAGATGCTGGACAACATCAAAGCCCACAGCAAGCTTGTGGCCAAAGTTGCTGTTCAGGCTTCAAAGCTTGCGTGTGAATCCGGCTTTGCGGTCGATATCCCCACAATTCAGGCTTCCGCCCTATTACACGATATTGCCAAAAGCTATTGTATCCACCACGGGGGCAACCACAGTCAGATAGGCGCAGCATGGTCCATGCAGCTTACCGGAAACCCTGCCATTGCCATGGGTGTTCTACATCATGTTTTCTGGCCTTTCGAGCCGGAGGCTGACAAATATTTCCTTCCGCTGGTCATAAGTTACGCTGACAAACGCGTGATGCATGACTCATTCACTACACTTGAAAAACGGTTCAGTGATTTGAAGGTCCGCTACGGCAAGACCGAAAAAATCAAGCAAAGAATTCACAAAACATACGAGCAGTCCCTTGTACTTGAGGAACGGCTCAGCAAACTTATTGGAGTTGATCTCAATGCATGTTCTCTTGATTGCGGGCGGCTGGTCTGAGGAAAGGGAAGTCTCACTGAGCGGTGCGAAAGGCATTGAACAGGCCCTGCTTGAACTCGGCCACGATGTTGAATTCGTTGACCCGGCAAAAGACTTTAAGAACATCCTGCTTTTAGCTGAACATGCAGATTTTGCCTTCATTAACCTGCACGGTTCTCCAGGCGAGGACGGGCTTATTCAGGCCATGCTCAACCAGGTAAACTGCCCCTATCAGGGAGCGAAACCGGAAAGCTCTTTCCTGACCCTGAATAAAGCGGCTACAAAAACCGTCTTCGACCTCAACAACATCCGTACTCCGCGCTGGGAGCTTGTCTGCCCGGCCGAAGGATGTAAGGGGTTGGAAGAATTGAAAGTCCCGGTTTTCATTAAACCGAACACAGGAGGCTCCAGCCTCGGGATGACTTTTGCCCGGACGCAGGCGGAACTTGAAAAAGGCATTGAGACCGTGTTCAGCCTCGGTGACAGCGCTCTGGTGGAAGAATACATCAAGGGTGTTGAAGTTACCTGTGGAATTCTGGACAACGAGCCGCTGCCCCTGATCTTGATCACGCCACCTGACAGTGCGGAATTCTTTGACTACCACAGCAAATACGCCCTCGATGGTGCGGAAGAAATATGTCCCGCCCCCATCGATAAGGAACTGACGGAACAGATTCAGCAGACAACCGCCAAGGTTCATAAACTGCTGGGTTTGAGCGACTACAGCAGGGCGGATTTCATAATTTCTGAGGGAGTACCCTATCTGCTGGAAGTAAACACTCTTCCCGGCATGACTCCGACAAGCCTTGTTCCGCAGGCCGCGCAGGAAGCAGGTTATTCATTCAATGAACTGATTGCCAAGCTCATTGAACTGGGACAGAAAAAGCGGAAGTAACTTTTTTTCAACCGGTCTGACAGCACATCGGGCCAAGGAACGGAAACGTCAGGACTAATACATGTCATTATCACTCAAACTCAAAGCTGTATCATTTCTTTACGGTCTCGGCTGGAAAGCCGCCATCCCTTTTCTCAAGAAAAATGACAGACTTAGGGAAGGCTTTGACCGCCGGACCCTTGAACACAGCCTGCCACCCCGCGCTGATGTCTGGATTCAGGCCGCTTCCGCCGGTGAAGCCAAGATAGCTACCCGGATTATGGAAAGTATTTCCATGACTAAACCGACGAAATTCCTGCTTACCACTAACACTGTGCAGGGCATGTCCGAGCTTGAGAGAACCGCGTACCGACTAAGCCCTAATCCGCGAAATGTTTCTGCTTCAACAACATATTTCCCCTTCGACAGCCCGGATATAGCCCGCAAGGCGCTGGAGGCTGTCCGCCCAAAACTGGTTGTGCTCATTGAAACCGAAATCTGGCCCGGATTTCTTTCCGCCTGCAAGGAGCTAGGCGTGAAAGTAATCATTATTAATGGCCGCATGACTACAAAGAGCCTTGCCGGTTATATGGCTCTGCACGATTTTTTCCGTTCCGTGGCCCCGGCTGAAATTCTCGCAATCTCTGAATATGATGCGACCCGCTTCAAGACCCTTTTCGAGATCGAGAAAGTATCCACCATGCACAATGTAAAATTCGACGGAACGAATACTGCCGACGCAGTACCTTACACCGCCAACCCGCTTTCATCCATTTTCAGGCCCAAGACTCCGTTCATCATCCTTGGTTCCGTGCGCAAGGAAGAAGAATCTCAGGTACTCAAACTGGCTGAGTCCCTGAAAAGAGAACGCCCTAAAACTGTGATCGGACTTTTTCCGCGTCATATGCACCGCATCGACGCTTGGAAAAAGATGCTTGAGGATGCGGGGCTGCCCTGGATCTTGCGCTCTGAAATAGATGGCACTGTACCTTTCGGATACATTGTGCTTTGGGATGTTTTCGGTGAAATGCAGTCTGCATTCTCCCTTGCCCGCGCCGCCTTCATCGGCGGTTCGCTGGCCCCGGTCGGCGGACAGAATTTCCTTGAGCCGCTGACCTACGGTGTCACACCGGTTATCGGCCCATATTGGTCAAATTTCACTTGGGTCGGCGAAGAAATTTTCGAAACGAAACTGGCCCGTCAGGAACAGAATTGGGAAGGAGTGCTTGCAGCACTTCTGGACATAAGCAAGAAAGCTTTCAAACCAGAAAAAGTAAAAAAAGATTTTAAAAAATATCTCGCGGACATGCGCGGTGGTACTGCGGCAGCTTGCGAAGCTATTAAACGTAATTTGTAGTTGAAAAGCTTTCGGCTACTATGCCGGGGCGAAACCCTTTCAACCAAAACTCAAAACGTAATCAAAGTTAGGTTTATTTAATAAATGAGTATAACTTACGGATGTTACGGAATTATCCCGGCCCGCTATGATTCGAGCCGTTTCCCGGGCAAGCCTTTGGCTGATATCTGCGGCAAACCCATGTTCTGGCATGTCTGGACCCGGGCTTCCAAATGCCCGGAGATGGACAAGGTAGTGCTGGCCACGGACAGTGAAATTATCATGGATGCGGCTGAAAAGTATGGTGTCCCGGCGGTTATGACCTCTGCCGAGCATACCAGCGGAACAGACCGCGTTCTGGAAGCAGCCCGCAAACTGGAGCTTCCATCCGATTCTGTTGTGGTCAACATTCAGGGTGATGAACCCTGCCTCGAACCAGCCATGATCTCGGAACTGGTTTTACCATTCGCTAAAGACGGGGTCCGTGTAACAACACTGGCCGCCCCCATCAGCGCGACCGAAGCCAAAAGTCCTGACCGGGTGAAAGTAGCACTTGCAAAAGATGGCCGGGCGTTATACTTTTCCCGCGCACCCATTCCATTTTCCCATCAGGGTGACGGGGATTACCTTCTACATATCGGCCTTTACGGCTTCCGCATGGAAGCCCTTGAAACCTTTGCCGGCACGGACGTTTCGCCTCTCGAAAAGAGAGAGCGGCTGGAACAACTCCGACTGCTGGAAAACGGAATACCCATCCATGTCACCATTACAGAACACTCCTGCCACGGAGTGGACCGTCCAGAAGACTTGGATACAGCCATAAAGATTCTTGAGAGGGAGAAAATATGAAAGCCATTCTGGCACTTGAAGACGGCACCTACTTCGAAGGAACCTCCTTTACAGGACCGGGCGAGTCCGGTGGTGAAGCCATCTTCAATACCGGCATGACCGGATATCAGGAAGTCCTTACCGACCCCTCATACACCGGACAGATGGTCTGTATGACCTATCCGCTTATCGGCAACTATGGAATAACTAAAGAAGATATTGAATCTGCAAAAGTCCATGTTGCCGCTTTTATCGTCAAAGAGTGTTGTAAACACCCTTCCAACTGGCGCTCTGTGATGTCCCTGCCTGACTATCTCAAAGAAGCTGGAGTCATGGGCATTGAAGGCATTGACACTCGCGCACTTACCCGCCACCTGCGTCTTAACGGCGCAATGCGCGGCATTATTTCCACCGAAGAACTTGATCCCGCAAAACTGGTTGAAAAGGCAAAACAGCTGCCTACTATGGAAGGCCTGAACCTTGCGGACACCGTAACATCCGAAAGCTGCTATGCTTGGAAAGACGGCAGACCCGCTCCCGTCGATGTCGCCAATGGCTACGAATGGAGCGGCAAAGGCCCCCGTCTTGTTCTCATTGATTACGGTGTGAAATGGAACATTCTGCGTCTGCTTGGAGAGCAGGGTTTTGAAGTCCTTTCCGTTCCCTCGCACTATAGTGAGGAACAGGTCAGAGCTCTGAACCCCGATGCGATTTTCCTTTCCAACGGTCCCGGTGATCCGGCAGTTCTGGATCAGGCTGTTAAAAACGCCAAATCCTTCTGTGAAGACCTTCCTGTAGCCGGCATCTGCCTCGGACACCAGATTCTGGGACAGGCTCTGGGCGGCAAAGCCTTCAAGCTGAAGTTCGGTCATCACGGCTGTAACCACCCGGTAATGGATATGGAAAGCAAAAAAATCGAAATTTCTTCACAAAACCATGGGTTTTGCGTTGACATTTCCGGCTGTTCCGATCTTAAAATCACCCACAAGAACCTTAACGACGAAACATTGGAAGGCTTTGCCCACAAAACCAAGCCGGTCATCGCAATCCAGTTTCACCCGGAAGCTGCACCCGGTCCGCACGATAGCTGCTACTTCTTCGCCAGATTCCGAAATCTGGTAAAAGAAGCAACCGGAAAATAAAATGCGATAAATAAAAGTCGGAGACTCATATGTCCGGTGAACTGACCAATGCCAGAAAAAAACTGGCAACTGTCCCTTCCCTGCTCAAACAGAAGAAAGCAATGCCCGCAGTTCAGGCTGCCTATGATGCTGTATTAATCATGCTCAAAGGCGGGCTGATGAAAGCTGAACGCGAGGAGTTTCAGGAGCTGATCGACAGCACTGTCCACATCCTCAACAGCGATAAAAAGCTGCGGGAAGACTATCCGCTGATCATCAACTACGCTCCCGGCCAAGAAAAAGCGCTCATGGAGACACTACGTGAGATTCTGCAGGAACTGCAGAAGAAAGTAAGTGACGGAGCGCAGCAGCTGCTGGCTGCCATGGCCAAACGGAAAGCCGACCAATTGGACAAAGGTCAGGCACTTCTTGACGAAGATAATGTCTCGGAAGCCCAGAAAATATTCAATTCACTTATCCGTGAATTCAAGGATGATACTGAACTGCGCGCAGAAATCGCGGACAAATTCATCAAATCCGGGCTTTATAATGAAGCACTTGAATATCTGGAAGAAGCGCTAAAAAACGATCCCAATGCAATATTCCTATACAACCGTATCGGAATAGTTTTGCGCAAAATGAAAGATTTTGCATCAGCTGAGAAATATTATCTTAGAGCTCTCAAAATTAATCAGAAAGATGAATATCTCTACTTCAACACCGGGCGTCTCTATTACGACTGGAAGAAATGGAATAAAATGGCGATAGCAGCTGAAAAAGCTCTGGCCATTAACCCCGGTTTTGCTGAAGCAGAAAAGATGCTCAAGTTTGCTCAGAAAAAAATGGGATAGCCGGATGCATCTTTGATGCTAAAACGCTTTTTTATAAATGTGTTTTAGACTCCCGAAAACCTTAGCGGGCTTCGCCGGTGGCATTACTGCACTGTATAGAAATATCAGGGGGGACTGTTTTCAGTCCTCCCTTTTTTTAATGAGACCGAGAATGAAATATATTTTACTTGACCGTGACGGGACTATCATTGTTGATAAACATTACCTGAGTGACCCTGAAAGAGTTGAACTTTTCCCCAACTCCGCGCAGGGCCTGAAAACCATGCAGGATGCCGGATACAAACTCCTGGTGACGACCAACCAGTCCGGCATTGGTCGGGGTTACTACTCAGAAGAAGATATGCACGCAGTAAATACGCGTATGTCCGAACTCCTGTCCGGGTACGGCGTTGAGGTAAAGGCAATTTACTTCTGCCCCCATGCCCCCGAAGAGGACTGCGGTTGCCGCAAGCCTGCCCCCGGTATGTTTGATCAGGCGATTGATGACTTCGGCTTGGACCCGAAAGAATGTTATGTGATCGGCGACAAGCTCTGTGATGTGGAGTTGGGCTTGGCCCGCAAAGCAAGGTCTATTCTGGTCCGAACTGGCAAAGGACGAAGAGAAGAGGCTTCATGCGTGGGTAAGGCTGACTACATTGCAGACGACCTGCTTGATGCAGCAAATTTTATAATCAAGAACAAGTAGTTCCAAAAAGCGAATTTAAGATGAATAAAGTCCTTACCTTAAAACAATTCCAAGACCTTGCTTTGGAAATGATCTCCCTTGAGCCGCACGTGGAAGTCACAGCTGAAAATTTCAATATGGGTGACGAAGAAAAGGGAATTGAAAAAGTGGCTGAGGTTTATGGATTTTCACGACACAGCAAGCCCGGTTATGAGATTATTTTCGACTGGGTAGCCAAAGGAAATCTGGACGGCTTCCTGATTGACATGTTCGATTTCACTATTGAACCGTATAAAAAAAGCGACTTCTGCCCTATCTTCAAAGGTGCCGTTGTTCTCGACGACTACAAAGAACCATTCGAAGGACACGAGATAGCCCAGAAAATTCTGGAGCTTATCAAACCGGAACAATGGACCAAATGGATTGTTGAATATCTTCCCGAGCCACGCATGCTGGTAGAGATGGAAGATTAAACTTCAGGCATAGCGTACAAATTATTAAGGCCCGGTCATCATGCAGATGATTACGGGCCTTTTCATTTTAGAATCTAATTTTCATAAGGCATTAAATCTTCTGAGCCGAAACGAGTAGTATGCCCTTGCTGGAATCGCTCCACGATCTTCGAAAATCACCGAATCCGCACTCACGTAATTCAGCTTCCAGTTCATCCGGCTCTATAAAGTGGGAAAAGTCGCCAGCGAAAATTGTTAAAACCTCAAGAGACGCAATGGTATGGGCAGACATGGGGCTTCCGCTTTTCGCGTAATGATTGGCGCAGAACCATCCGCCAGACCTAATGGATTTAGCTATCTTTTGCAGCAATGGTTTCAAGTTGCCGCGGCAGGAGTAAAGCACATGAGATGCGAATATCAAATCAAAATTCTTTTGGGGAAGCTCATCCTCACGCATATCAAGCCCAACAGAACTGATACGATCACCGTAGCCTTTTTCCTTGCATCTTTCTTCGGACAAAGGAGCAACGTGTGGAAGATCAAGAATAACACCATGCATTTTCGGGTTTAGATCAAGCAGTGACATGGTGTAATTGCCGTGATTACCTCCAAGATCACCCATGATCCGGAAATCATCAAACCCCGGTAGAGTGCTTACGGCATAAGCAGTTTCATGCAGTCCGCTGCTGAGGGATTCCTGAGCGGTGCCTTCCATAGCATCATGCGCAGCCCATTTCGCATCAGTATCATCGCTCTTACTGGTTTCACCCCGTAACAATCCCCCCATTTCCCGGCTAACCATGGAGCAGAAATCCATGGTCAGTCCCAGAGCCAGCCCCTGGTACAACGGTGATGTACTTACCAAATATTCTGTTGCTAAATGGGTATTTGAAAAACGTCCATCAGCACTTTGCACCAGATTGCAGGCTTCCAGAAGATCAAGCATGGCCCGGAGCTTAAGCTCATCAAATTCCAAGGACTCTGCCAGCTCTTTTACGCTGCCCGGCTTAATTTCAAGGGCATCAAAAAGCCTAGAATTAACGGCCTCCATGATAACCTGCGAAGTAACGCCGCGGATAATCAAACTGTGTATCGGTGAAAAATCCTGTTCAGGCTTTGGATAGTTCATGAAATCCTCCAAAAGTGTTTAGCAACTAAACACTTAGGCTAAAAAATTATTTTTGATAATTATCCATCCATTCATCCATCTTACTACAGATCTCATCAAACATGCGTAGTTCCTCCTCAGGCATAGCACGCAGGTAGTCTATAAAAGCCCGGTCATGATCCAGATGAAATTTATAATGATTTGCACTGGCTTCCCTGCCCAGATCTGTCAGGCGCAGGACAACTTTTGATCCGTTATCGGGATCAGTCTCTTTGACAATCAAACCTTTTTTAACAAGCTTGCTAACCAGCTGTGATGCGGCTCCTTTCGTAACCCCTGACTCGCGGGCCAGCTCGGTAACCCCGCACCCGCCCAGCTGATCTACAGCTGAAAGAGTATGTATCTCAGAGGGGTACAACTTAATACCGATTCCAAAATCAAAGGCGTTACGCTCGACCATGTTGAACTTTGCCAATACCTTACCGAGACCACGCATCCGGGGCATTATTTCTTCTATCGTTCTCATAATCATAGTGTTTAGCTACTAAACAATATCCGGTCAAGTGATTATTTACAAACAATATGAGTATTGATACACATACAATATGAAAAATAATAATATTCGGCAGGGAAGAAGATTAATCTCTTTTTTATGCACAATGTTGCTGAGCTTACTATGCATGTATACTTTTGCGCATGCGAAAACAGCACAATTTCCCATTGCCGACCCATATGAAGCCACCATTTTCGGCACGCCACCTGAGCTTATATATAAATTTAAAGAACCTACAGAACCTGAAAAATGCGAAATAGTTATTGAGCGGCGCAGAATTCCGGACATATTCTGGTATGACGATGAGTTTTACTACACAACAGCCATGCATGAAGAAAAAGCTCCACTACTCTTCATCATTGCCGGAACTGGTTCAGAACATAACTCTACTAAAATGAATTTCCTCACCCAGCTTTTTTACGAAGCCGGGTTCCACGTAGTGGCCCTTTCTTCTCCGACACATATGAATTTCGTGGTCAGCTTTTCAAAATACGGGGCACCGGGATACGTCCCGTATGATGTGGAAGACCTCTATCGGGCCATGCGCTGGATAAAAGAAGATCTGGAAGGCACTTATAAAATAAGTGGATACAGCATAACAGGATACAGTCTTGGCGGACTCCACTCTGCGTTTCTGGCCAAGAAGGATGAGGAACTACATGACTTCAACTTCCGGCGGGTGCTCATGCTCAACCCTCCGGTAAGCCTGTATTCATCAGCACTTCGTTTTGATTCATGGCTCAGCCCGGAAAACCTGGGAACTAAAACTCCCCGGCAAGTAGTGAACGAGCTTATAGAGGCTTTTTCGGAAATCTACGTGCAATCAGACATAGTCGACCTTGATGATAACTTCCTTTACGCACTTTCCCAGCACGCCAACTTTTCTAAGATGGATATGAAAGCGATTATTGCAAGTGCGTTCAGAATGTCATCTGCAAGCATGATCTTCAGCTCCGATGTCTGCCTCAACGCCGGTTATATTGTCCCGGTAAACAGGCAATTGAGCGTGGGTGACAACCTCATGCCCTACATGCGTGTTGCGGCGGCAATCACCTTCGAAGATTATATTGATGAGTACCTGCTCCCCTACCTGCAATTCCTGAAACCGGGAACCACCAAGGGTGAACTGATAAAAAACTGCGATCTGGAAAGTATCAAGGAATACCTTAGCAAATCAGAAAAGATATTCGTACTCGGCAATGAAGATGACATCATTCTGAACGATGCTGATATAAATTTCCTGCGTACCACCTTCAAAGACCGGGTTTTCCTTTTCCCACATGGCGGTCATTGCGGCAACTTAATGTTCGAGCCATTTGCACGTAAAGCACAGGAGCTACTCAGATGATGCGCAAACTTTTCTGCCTTATGCTGCTCTGTCTGCTGCTCCCGGGTTGCGCAACCATTATCAAGGATGACCCTTCCCTCAAGCTCAAGCCTCAGGGTTTCATCGCTCCGGTTTCACACGCTCCATACAGGGGCAAAGCAAATATCAAAGAAGCTGAGCTGGATTTTCTGAATGTCTATGACCCATGGGATCCCATGAACCGCTATATTTATTCATTCAATGCCCGCTTTGACAGGGCTATTTATATTCCGGCAATGGATATCTACACTACGGTTTTGCCTTTACCGGTACGCCACGGCGTGAACAATGCAATCAACAACCTGAATGAAGTAAAATCTTTCACCAACGGTATTCTGCAGTTCAACGGTCATAAAGTAGGCAGAGCTTTTTCCCGTTTCCTGATCAACTCTTCAATCGGTGTGCTCGGCATATTCGACGTCGCCTCCATGTGGGATCTGAAAAAAATGGAAACCGGATTTGCGGATACACTGGGTGTCTGGGGCGTTCCCCCCGGTCCGTACGTTGTTCTCCCTCTGCTGGGTCCTTCCAGTGTGCGCGACAGTGGCGGTGCCCTTGGAGACTTCGCGCTCCTGTATTATGAAATGAACTATCTCTATGACCTTGCCGGAGTAACGGATGGCCGCACCGAAATAGCCATAGGAGAATCAATAATCCGAGGTCTCAACCTGCGTGCAAATGTACCCTTCCGCTACTACCAGACCGGCTCACCGTTTGAGTATGACATGATTCGATTTCTCTACAGCAAAAAACGCGAGCTGGATATGGAACGCGAAAAAATGGGGATCACCAGTGGAGAGAGACCGTACATGAAACAAGGATTTGATACTCTCCGCAAAAACCGGGAACCAGAATACAACCAATAAGGAAGGGACCTAAATGGCCCCTTTTTTATTGTATTCCTGATTTAGTGACTGTCTATTTTAGGCCTTATACGCTCATTAGGAACCTCGAAAACCAAAGTCGCTGTCCTCTTTTCTTGCAGAAAATCGGGGCCTTCCTTAATCGGCTTCTTCTTGGTAAAGAAACGAACAAACCAACGTCCGGTCACATCAATAGGCAATTTGATTTTACCGTCAACTATCTGCTGGCGCGGGATATACATGTCCTCAGCCTGAGTGGAAAAACCATTGTAGGTCGCATCCCAGTAGCCATCACCATGGTAGGGTTTGCCATCCATGTAGACCTGCATTTCCAGAACATCCTCCTTCTTGAGCATGAACACATCTTTTGCCGGAACCAGCTCCATAGGCATGCCTACTACAGCCGGAAACACGGCGGATGGATTTTCGCAGACAACGTATGTCTTGGTCCACTGACTGCTGCGCAGACTGGAAACGATTTTGGAAGCACGGTTGGCAACGGCGCTCATGGGCTTGATGGAATGATGCTTACGGTCTTTTTTATCCATCCATGTAGTAAAGTGGCCGGGATTTGTTGCCGCTGTTAGCACATAAGTTCCGGGCATGTCATAATTGATGACATAGGAATGAAGAGACTTTTCGTCCCGAAGCTTAATCTTATAGGTTTTACCGTCTGGCTGCTGCACGGTCACGTGATTGAGCTTCTTCATGCGCACGGCATCATCAACCGGAATATGGTGCCCGTAGCAAAAAAACATCGGAGACTTCTTACCTTCTGAAACATGATAGCGCCCTGCCTGAATATACAGTGAATGGGCTGACGCTGCAGCCGGTAAAAGTATCGTTAACGACATGAAAAGGGAAATCAATTTTTTAAACATCTGGTGAACCTCAATATTTATAATGTTACGCGTTACTCCCAAACTGGTAACGAAGTTAGTTTTCATTATCAAGTAAATATAAATACTGTTTACTAAGGAGAGCTGTCCCGATTATACCTGCCTGCTGAACCTGCTACGGTATTCACGGGGACTCACTCCGGTCAAACGTTTAAATAAACGCCTGAATGAAGAACCGTTATCGTACCCCACCGCCACAGTGATCTCTTCAACACTTTTGGCGCTTACTTCCAGCAGATGCCGTGCTGCCTCAATCCTCAACTGCTGCAAATAGTTGTTTGGAGTCATCCCGGTAGCGGCTTTAAATCGGCGCAGAAAAGTGCGTTCTCCGAGACTTGATTTCTCGGCAAGCATGGCGATCTGCATTGGCTTGCTGTAATTTTCCTGCATCCATTTCTGAACATCCGCTATCTGATGATCACCGAATCCCTGAACTCCGGACTTGGCTTCAAACATAAAGTACGGAGTCTGCACATCCCGGGTGGAATCCATAACCAGAATCTTCGCACACGCAGCAGCCTTATCCCTGCCCATAAACCGGGCAACAAGATGTAAGGCCAAATCCTGCCATGCCATTGCTCCTCCGGCACAAATATAACTCCCCCCGTCGATGAGCATGCGCCCTTCCTGAAGATCGACTTTCTCAAAACGTGCTGCGAAATCGGCCGCAAGTCTCCAATGTGTAGTTGCCGGTTTCCCATCCAATAATCCGGCCCGGGCCATGAGGAATGACCCTGCGCAAGCAGAAGCGATGAGTGTTCCCTGTTGTTCCAGAAAGGCAATACGCTTAATCAATACTTCGTCATTCAGTAGTGGATCTATTTTACCGAAAACCGGGGGCAGGACCAGAATATCCGGCTCGACATCCAGAATACTCCCTTCAACCTCAACTGGAAATCCCACAAATCCGTCCACATTTTCTCCATCAGGACTGACAATAATAAATCCGCTAAACTCCATTTCACTACCGGAACCAGCAGCATAGGAATTGGCAATTGCCAAAATCTCAAGCACGCCAGCCACGGCGCTGACCAGACAATTATTGTAAGCAAGGATTGCAACTTTCTTCATATACCTACTGTCAATTTTAGATCGTTTGTTGTCAATAGTGACACTTTAAATTTCTTGCGGTTCTGTCAGCATAAACTCAATGAGAACATAAGAAATCTACAAGGAGAATGAAAAAATGAATAAAAAAGCACTTATCATCATCGACATCCAAAACGACTATTTTCCGGGCGGTAAGTTTACCCTCGATAACAGCGAAAAGTCTGGAGCCAAAGCAGCACAGGTCCTCAACCATTTCAGGGAAAAAGGGCTGCCGATAATCCACGTCCAGCACATCTCGGTGAAGGATGGAGCTGCCTTTTTCCTGCCGCAAACAAAGGGTATGGAAATTCATGAATGCGTTAAACCGCTGGCGGACGAAATTGTAGTGATCAAGAACTTTCCCAACAGCTTTCTGCAAACCACTCTCGAAAGCGAACTAAAGAAACGTGAGATTGAAGAGCTGATCATCTGCGGAATGATGAGCAATATGTGCGTGGATGCTACCACCCGCGCCGCCGGAGACATGGGATACAAATGTACTGTCGTACACGATGCCTGCTGTGGTGCCGGCCTGGAATTTAACGGAGTGAAAGTCGAATCAACTGAAGTCCATGCCGGATTCATGGCCTCGTTGGGAATGTCCTACGCGCAGATGCTCAGCGCGGAGGAATTGACAGCTTAGCGCACATTCTGGACCCGGATATAAAGGATGAGACCGAGCATGGTCAGCACTATGCCGGCCCAGCCCAGCATCCCGGGAACAGTCCCATTAAGAAGTACAACTTCGCCTGCAAGGGAAAAGAGCACTTCCATTGATTGAGTGCAATCTGCTGCGGCCAGTTCTGCTGCGTTACGGGCCTTATGGCGGGCGTAGAGAAAAAGACTGGTCGCAGCAATGCCGGAGAACACGGCAACCAGCGCAGTATTTAGAATCTGTCCGGCCTGTGGAAGCGGCGGACGGGTAACAGCTATCAATCCGGCCCATAACGGAAGGGAACCGAGAGTAAGCAGCAGAACCCGGCAGAAGGGATCATCCATAACCGGATCATCAAGGAGCGGAATACGTCCTCCTCCGCCGTTGCGCGCCTCCCAGACCAGCTGGTTGCCAAAAGGGTAGGCAAATGCTGCTGCAAAAACCGGCACAGCCCCGAGCAGAACAGAACTCCATGAATTAGACCCTGCACTCTCAATGTTTACAAGCAAAACTCCGGCAAAAATTACTATGGTCAACAGCATAGCCCTAAGCGGAATTTTTTTTCCGAATCCCAGCAGAACCAGCGGAGTGGCAAGAATAGTTGTCTGCCAAGTGGCGGCAACCACCCAACCGGGTGTGTAAGAAGCACTGAAAGTTATCAGCCCGTAAAAAACGCCAAAACCGACTCCCCCGGCAAGGCTCCAGAATTTCCAGTGCTTAAGGTAAAGTTTAAAGGAATCTATCAACAGATTACGGCGAAAAATTCCCAGACCTATAAAAAGGAAAAACAGCATCCAGAAATAGCGCAGACTGGCCGACCAGACCCAATGCCCGCCATCCAGACTCATTGCCCGGTTGAGCACAAAAGTGGAACTGAAAAATAAAGCCGCCAGAACTCCGGTCAGGATAATCTGCATAAAATCTCCGTGGATGGATTAAAACATCCCGCCTTTACTAATCAAATCTGATAACTTAGCGAGATCTTCATTAGTCGGGATGTAACCGCGCGTAAATGATGGAGCATGGGCCCGTCCGCGCAGGTGATCTTTAGCCCAGACCTGTACTGCACGGTGGAAAAAACCGGGATTATTCAAAACAATATGCGCCTTAGCTACGCCGTCTTCCTTCTCAGCATGTTGCGAGAAATTGGCATCATGAAAATGATGTGTGTAGAGAGGTTCGGCAATATGCTTGAACCTGCCCCCTGCAATCAAGCACTGTACCCAGTAGTCCCAATCTTCATAGCTGGTGTTATCCCGGTAACGTACGCCAGACTCCCATAGTTCACGGCGGTACATTGCGGTTGTGGGCAGGATATTCTGAGTCCGCAGATGTACCGGATTAAAATCAGGGAGAGAACAATAACTTTTGCCGTCAGGACTGGCCTCGTAATAATCTGTATAGACCACTGAAACATTGGGGTTACTGTCCAAAGACTTCACACAACAAAGCAAAAATTCCGGCTCCATTTCATCATCCGGATCAAAGCTGAGCAGGTATTTTCCTGTTGCCGTTTCCAACCCGCGGTTACGCACAGGCCCGGGCTTTCCAGACCTAGGCGGAGTCAGAATTTTAAAATCCCGGCATGCTACCCTGCCAGACCATTTGCGAGCCTGCTCAAGGGAATCGTCACTGCTGCCGTCATCAACAAAAAGTACTTCCACATCCGCCAGGGGCATGGATTGCGCGGCCAGCGAACCGAAAAAGCGATCGGCAAAACATCCGTAATTGTAATTGGGTATAATGATGGAAAGCAGGGTCATGTTAATGTGTCCGTTCTGGATAAACCTTTAAAAAACAGATACACTACCCGGCCCTGATTGAAAACATTTTAAAATGAATCAGCCCGGAGCGTCTTGGACTCCGGGCTGTTTGTGTTTACTTAAACAACTGTAAATAATCTCCGTAGCCTTCTGATTCCATATTCTCCAGCGGAATAAACCTTAGGGCTGCGGAGTTGATGCAATAACGCAATCCCGTAGGCTGCGGACCGTCATCAAATACATGCCCCAGATGTGAATCCGCCTTGCGTGAGCGGACCTCAATACGGGTCATGAAGAACGACCGATCCTCTTTTTCAACCACACCGCTCCCATTTATAGGGCGGGTAAAGCTAGGCCATCCTGTTCCGGAATCAAACTTATCCAGCGAACTGAATAGCGGTTCACCGGAAACAATGTCCACATAAATTCCTTCACGATGATTGTCCCAGAATTCATTATTAAAAGCAGGCTCGGTGCCTTCTTCGCGTACAACATTGAACTGAAGCGGAGTAAGAATATCACGCAGCTTGTCATCGTCAGGCCGCTTGTATGCATTTATATTACTGACATGCTTTTTTTCTTCTGCTTCTCCCCAGTACTTTTCCACAAATGAATCCCTGCCGGACAGGTAACGGTACCAGTTATAGCGTACTGGATTCTTCTTGTAGTAATCCTGATGATAATCCTCAGCCCGGTAAAACTTATCGAAAGGAATCAGTTTGGTGGCCACTGGTTTCTCAAATACACCCGATCCATCAATCTCCTGCAAAACTTCGGAAGCAATTTTTTTCTGAATTTCATCATGATAAAAAATTGCAGAAGTATATTGTTCGCCACGATCATTAAACGAACCACCGGAATCCGTGGGATCATGATGTTTCATGAATACCCGCAGCACGTCTTTGTAGCTTACCTTTTCCGGGTCATAACGGACCTGAACAACTTCGAGATGGCCGGAATTTCCAGCGCTGACCTGCTCATAACTCGGGTCTTCAATATGGCCGCCTGAATAACCGGAAACGACTTCCAAGACTCCGTCCACTTTTTCAAGATCAGACTCTACACACCAGAAGCACCCCCCGGCCAGAGTGGCTGTTTCAAATTTAGCATCATTCGGCATCTCAAAGTCCCCCTTATTTTCAGCGGCAGAGGCTGTTCCTGCAAGTAACACATATAACGTAAGAATATAAAAAATAAATTTTACCATTGCCCCTCCACATTAATAGGAATCACTACTAATATATAAATACATTCGGGACATAGTCAATTCATGGCCCCAAAAAAAGCGCAGCCCTTACGGACTGCGCTTTTACGAATGAGCTTATAAAGTTTTCTACTGCACTGGAAAATTGAAATAAGTTTCAGGATATGGCTCAAATTCAAGAGTAAAATGCCACCATTCTTCTTTAAGGGGCTTAAATCCGTTACGGACCATAACAGATCTCAACAAAGCACGGTTACTGCGCACTTGCATACTCATATCCTTATTCCCCGGCCAGGATTTAGGTCCAAAAAAATCAAAACCAGTACCCATATCCAATTCCTGCCCGGACTTGATATCAATAAGAGTCAAATCTACCGTCGATCCTCTTGAATGGCTGGACTTCTCGGCAATGTACCCGTCCCGGAAAAGATTTTTCTTTTGAACTTCCGGGTAGAACTGATTTTTCATGCGGGTATCTTCCAAATTCTCTGCCCAACGAACAAAATGAAGTACCGCATCCTGTGGACGGTATCCGTCAAATATTTTAAGTCCAATCCCGAATGGAGCCAGATCCCTTTGCACTCCGGAAAGTGCTAATGCTGCACTACGGGTCAGGATAACACGCGGAGCACGGTAACCGTCTATCCTCTCTCCAACAAAATTATTTTTACTGAAATAACGCACATCATAAACAGCATCTGGCATAACCCGGTCCAGGTAACAAAAATCATCCGGTAACGCTTTCTCACCGCTAAAAACAGAGGAAGATGCCATTAGAATCGACACCAGACAAACAATCAGAATCCTGAAAATATGCATCTTACCTCCAAAAACTGTAAATAAATTGCGACATAAAAAATCATGTTTAACATTACATTTAGTGAGCAAAAATTTAATTGCTATATTCTACATGGATATTCCTAAAATAAAAACCTTAATAATCCCGCGAACATTAAAATTACCTTAGCCTGAAGTGTCTATGCAAAACCAAACGAAGCAATAAAGCCCTTGTACCATCTGCTTAAATGAAAAAGGCCGGCTAATGCCGACCTTTAACTGTACAGACTAATCTTCTCAATTATCCTAATCAGCCACCAAACCAGCCGGGAGCCAAAACTTCCATGGCTTTGGTGTAATGGACGCGCAGGTCTTCAAGTTTACCGGAAATAACCTTTTCCTGATCACCAAGACTGATGGGGCATATTTCCTTCATTTGCTCAACAACAGCGTCAAGCTCCTTCATAGTCGACTTAAGCAGTAGAATCTGATCTTTGAGATTTTCGGATTTGTCATCTACCAGTACGTCATAGAGACGGGCCTTCCAGGAATTAAGTTCCATTTCAAGACCCTTGCAATAGTGATTCACAGCCTGCTGTTTAGCTTCATCAGTGCTACAACCGTCAATGCCGATACAACTGGGACAAGGTCCGGGGTAATCCATATTCGCCATAACAAACCTCCAAAAATAGATTTAAGAATAACCACAGTGTATCATCAAATAAGACCATGCTCATTATTTTTCTTAAAAAAATATATCACTTTAATAGGTGGTAATATCGGGCTTTTTTAATGCCTCCGATTTTCGCTTCAATTTTTATTGATGGCAGAATTCAATTAAGGATATGGCGGAAGTTTTACCCCATTTCGAAATATACCTATCGACATCAAATTTGCGGCGGCACCCTCGTTCATTCATATATCTGATTGAGCCGAACACTGATCTCTTTTTCCAGCCACGGTCATGCACCCCGGCCACAGACCAAAGAGCGCCTACATAACCATTAGGATCACGGCCATCCAATTGGTAACGATCATTGAGGGTTATAATTATGCGTAACGCTTCCTCGGGGGACGCTGACCATTCCAAGATTTTTTTAGCCCAGTACATGCGCATATACCCATGCATGTATCCGCTTTTGACCATCTGCAACTGCGCTGCATTCCAGAGGTCCGAATGGGTTCGGGCCTGCTCAAAATCACCGTATTCATATAGATATTCACGCCTGTCAGCCGCATGCTCCTTAAGTGTTATTTGTGCCCATTGCGGTGCAGCCTCAAGTGAGTCGTATTTATCATTATAAAAGCAGAAGTTCTCGGCCAACTCACGACGGACAACCATCTCTTCAATATAGGCGTCAACGCCCTCACCAGAAGCACAGGAAACCGTGTCCAACGCGGCCCGTTGAGGAGCCAGTTGCCCGAAATGATAATATGCGGAAAGCATGGATGTTGCGCCAGCATTAGGATCATTTCGGTCTTGTGCGTACCCCTTGATTTTTCTCTGTAAAAAACAATCAAGCGCATCCTTAGCGGCAGATTCACCGGGGGTAAGTTCTACCGGAGCAACACTTTCATCAACGCTTATGCTTTTGTAGACGCCACTCCAATCAACAGCGGGACCAGTGACTCCTTTGACTTTTGCAGCAGGCAGCTCAGGAAACTCTTCCAGGAACTCAGGCAGCAGCCTCTGAATTTTGGGCCTGATCGTCCGTGCCGAGTATTCCTGCTTATCCGTCACAAATCTGGCCGGGACCACGTTATGCCCGTCAACTTCAACCAGCGGCACATCAATTTGCTGCCTGATGGATTTCTGCCAGTGCTGCTTGATACGCAAAGGATCAAAGTCGGTGACCACCACTCCTGCCCCCACTTTGCGCACGTATTCGGGCAACCTGCTATCGGCACTGCCGCTGAGCAGTACAAATTCATATCCAAGATTCCGCAAATCCTTTTCAACCTCGGCCAGCCCTTTGATCATAAAATCGTACTGGCGCAAGGTGGCCCCAATAAACGTCGGGGCAAGACAGAACACAACTATAAGCTGAAACCGGTCGCCAGCCAGCTCCCGGGCATGAAGCAGTCCCCAATTATCACGGACACGCTGCTCCCTGCTCATCCAATAAACAACAGGTCCATCACTCTGCTTACCACCTTTCGGAGAGAAAATTCTCCGGCGATCAACTTTAATCAATTTGCTTCCCCTTCCACGAAGGAATACGGCAACGCGGAGCCGGACCTTCCATTAATTCCGGACCTTCCATTATGCGGCAGCCGCTCTTTTCCGCAAGGGAGCGGGCCATACCCTTAAAAACGATTGAGTGAAGCGGATAAACCGACCACCAGTAAAGAATACCGCCCAGACCTCGCGGTAAAAATCGAGCTGTCATCGTAAGTTCAGTATCCCCGGCAAGAGTGTTTTCAAGACTGAATTCGAGCATAGCTTCGCCCGGCAGCTTCATTTCCGCCAGCAGCAGCAACCGTTCCCCGGTTTTAACGTCCAGCACTCTCCAGAAATCAAGCGCATCACCGACATTAAGCTCTACAGGATGTCTGCGCCCGCGCCGCAAGCCGACCCCGCCGACAAGTTTATCCATCCAACCGCGCAGGGACCATAACGAATCACAACAATACCAGCCCTCATTACCCCCGATGGAAGTTATCCTTTCCCATAGCTGCCGGGAGTCTCCCTGCAACTTGACCCGATAAGCGGAGTTGTAAACGGTTCCGCCTGAATACCCGGCATCCCCGCACATTGCCCATTCCGGGGTTTCAATAGTTCCGGCATCAGACCAGCGGGTATCCACTACTTCCTGCTGAATTTTATCTAGCGCGAGGCGGATGGCTGTACGGCAGTCAGTCAACTCGCACGGCATGATCTCACGAATGCGGTAGTCCTTGCAGACCACCCTGTTCCGCAATCCCATTACAAGCGGGACTGCCAATGAAACCGGAACCGGAGAAACAAGCCCAAGCCAGTGTGAGGATAATTTAGGCGAAATAAAAGGCACCGGAAAAATCAACCGCTTACGCAGCCCCGCTTCCTCCTGATAAATGCGGAACAGTTTCTCGTAAGTTTCTATGAAAGGTCCGCCTATGTCATAGCTTTCCCCGGCGGTTTCCGGATGTTCCAGACATCCGGAAAGGTAGAACAGAACATCACGAATGCTGATCGGCTGGCTCTCGGTGCGAACCCAGCGCGGTGTAACCATTACCGGAAGGCGGTCCACCAGATAACGCAGGATTTCAAATGAAGCACTGCCTGAACCGAGGATGACAGCTGCCTTAAGTATAGTACATGGAACGTTTGACCCTGAAAGTATCTCTCCCACCTCTGCTCTCGACTTGAGGTGGTGGCTTATATGCGGATCATCAGGGATCATACCGCCAAGATAAATGATACGGTCAATCCCGGCCTCTTCAGCTGCACGCACAGTATTCTCGGCCGCCAGCCGATCCTTTCCTGCAAAATCATTACTGCCGGGCTGCATGGAATGCACCAGATAATAGACAGCGGAACAACCCGCCAAAGCAGCTTTCAATGATTCCAGATCAAAAAGATCAGCCTCAACCAGCTCACAATTTGCATGAAAGCTGTAAGGACGGTTATGCAGTTTGGCCAAAGAACGCCCTACGGCCCTTACCTTCCAGCCTTTATCCAACAATTGCGGCACAAGACGGCCTCCGACATAACCGGTTGCCCCCAGCACACAGATAATCCCGTTTCGAAGATCAGACATGATTCCTCAGCATAAGTTCCGCAGGATACGGGTTAAGGTAAAACTGTTGCTGCAAATACTCTTTACCATACTTTAAAACATAATGGTTAAGCATTGTTACTGGAACAATTAAAGGAATAAGCCCACTATGGTACTGATCTATCAACTTAAGCATTTCCTGTTTTTCATCACTGGTAATATCTTTTTTGAAATGCCCCAGAGTATGACTCAGTACATTAACATGCTTTTTTACTGTCGGCCTGTAGTCCAGAGCTTTGAAAAGCAGGGCTGAATATTCATTTTTCAGCTCATCGGGATCAGCACTTCCTGCTGTCGCCACCAGCTTGCCCATCTTACGGTAAATGGTCTCATTATGAGCCATTATCAACATTTTATGCCGGGTATGAAAGTCGACCAGCTTAGCCGGGGAAAATCCGTCCGCCATTGCGTCGCGCCACCGCTTGAAGGTAAATATACGATTGATAAAATTCTCGCGAATTCCGTTATCATTCAGCCTGCCGTCATCTTCACATGGCAGATCTGAGAATCTATCCATTACCATCCGTGCCCATATCCCGGTCCCGGAATAAAAAATGCGTCCGTCATTATTGTAAACCTTCATCCGGCCCATGGCATTGGACGGGGAACCATGCTTAAAAATAAATCCACAAAGATTTTCTTTCTCCAGAAACTCCAACTTTTTACGACCCCAGCTCTGCATACGGTCGGTCCAATCCTCTCCTGAATTGCGTCCTACCAGACGCGGATTATCAACATCTCCGAACAGACGAACGGCTTCACGCGGTACTCCCATGCCGCATTCTACCTCTGGACAGACCGGGACCCACTCAACATAAGGCCCCAGAACATCCCTTATATATCGGTCCAATTTATGTGTCCCATCATATCGAACGTTTTCACCCAGAAGACACTTAGCTATTCCCAAACGTATTTTACCGCTTTCACCGTCAAACATAGAAGGTCCCCTTTTACTTGTATTTTATTAATAACACACTCTTTCAATAGCACACTTAAGAATCAGAACCAAATATTACAACCCTTGTTAATGATAAATCTAATGTAAAACAGGACGTGCTAGACTACTTTTTTCATTTTTTTTGATTCTGAGATGGTAAATTATTTTTTTTTAAACTATCATTAAATCACCAATAACTAACCAAGCGAATGTGCTATGGAAGAATCACCTAACAAGTCTAAATCGGAACTTGAAAAAGTCCGCCGGCAAGCCATAAATGCCGAAATGAACATCAAAGCACTGCTTGATGCCAATACTCAGTCTATTCTTCTTCTGAAACCGGATGGTAAAGTTATACATGTCAACCGAACTGTTGCAGAAACAATGGGGACAACCCCCGAAGATCTGATCGGCAAAGATATTTTCAGTTACCTATCAGATGAATTAGCAGAATTTCGCCGTGAACAGCTGAAAAAAGTAGTAGAAACCGGAGCCCATCTCAAATTTCAAGACATACGCGACGGCAGAACAATTCTCCAATCCTACTACCCTATATTCGAAGGAGACAAAGTCCGCCGGATAGCCATATATGCGGAAGACATTACGGACATGGTCAGCAATGAACTGGAATTGAAACGCAGCAGACACCAGCTTTCAGTATTCCTTCAGATCATGGACCAATCCAATTTTTCTAAAACTATGGAAGAATTATTGGTATCAATACATGCACTCATGTGTAGAGAATTGAAAGCCGACAGTTTTAACATAGCGCTGATTGATCAACATCGGGAAAAACTTGATTTCACATGTCATGAAGACGAATACAGCACGACCTGCCAATGTATCTCTGACATATATCACCCTGAAAACAAGAACATTAACCTGTTGCCCATCAGAAAGAATGGGACTATCCGCCTTACCCGACAAAAAATCGAACAAGGATTGAGGAATAAAAGTATAGAATTATTCGGCCCTATCCCCGAAATTTGGGTTGGTGTCCCCATGTTGCGGCGCAATACTCCAATTGGAGTGCTTGTCATTCAGGACTATCATAATGCCAACGCATTCTCAGATCATGATATTGAATTGTTCACAGCCTGCTCAGACCACATAGCGCACACAATTGAGCGTAAACAATTCGAGACAGCTACCCGCGAAAGCGAAGAACTGTACCGGGCTTTTTTTGAAGACAACCACTCGGTCATGTTCATCATTGATCCGTCAGATGGCCGGATTGAAGATGCAACAAATGCCGCTGCTAATTTCTATGGATTCAACCGTAATGAGCTTAAATCAAAAACAGTATTCGATTTAAACCAATTGCCTAAAAGCAAAGTGATTGCGCAGATGCAGGAAGCCAAAAGAAACGATCTTGCCAGCTTCATCTTTCAGCACCGCATTGCAAATGGCGAGGTCAGGGATGTAGAAGTCTTTTCAGGACCCTTTAATTTCAAAGGCAAAGTTTGGTTAATCTCAATCGTTCATGACATAACCCAGCGCCTTAAATATGAAAAAGAACTGTCCAAAGCTAAAGAAGCCGCAATTCTGGCCAATAAGACCAAAGACGAATTTCTGGCCAATATCAGCCATGAAATAAGAACCCCACTGAACGGGGTCATGGGCATGCTACAGGTTATGAATACCGATGATCTGAAAGAGGAACACCGTGAATGCATAAAGGTAGCCCTGCAATCATCCCGCAACCTGCTGCGGGTTCTTGACGATATACTGGATATTTCAAAGGTGGCAGCAGGAACTCTTGATCTGATAGAAGAAAATTTCTCTTTAAAACAAGTGCTGAATGACAGTGTTGAGCTTTTCAAACATCAGGCTGACTGCAAAAACATCAAACTGTCATTTTACGTTGCAGATAAAATTCAGGATACATATATCGGCGACGAAGGCCGTATCCGGCAAATTCTTTTTAATTTGGTCGGTAATTCAGTTAAATTTACAGATGAAGGATCAATCACAATAAGAATCAGATCCGGTGCTGAATCCAATGAGGATAAGACACAATTATTATTTACTGTGACGGATACCGGGATGGGAATACCTGAAAAGTATCAAAGATCAATTTTCGATTCTTTCACGCAGGTAGACGGATCACTCTCACGGAAATACAAAGGTGCCGGCCTCGGGCTGTCAATAGTCAAGCGACTGGTAGACCTCATGGGTGGTTCAGTCAACATCGAGAGCAGTCTGGGTGAAGGCACATCAGTTACCTTCTCACTATTCCTCAAACATGCAGAGAAAAACGCAACTGATGCAGAAGAGCAGCCCAACACCAAACATTTACCCGGGAGACTGGCTATAATGCTGGTTGAAGACGAACCTGTAAACAGGATGATGGCCAGCAAGTTACTTAAGAGAATGGGACATGATGTCATTTGCGCAGAGAACGGAACCGAATGTCTCGAAAAGTTGCAGTACGCCAAAATAGATGCGATTTTGATGGACATCCAGATGCCCGGGATGGACGGACTCGAAGCAACACGCAGAATACGCACATCTGAGGATTTTACCAGAAAAAGAAATGTTCCCATAATTGCCCTTTCCGCCCACGCCAGCAAAGAGAGCAGATATGCTGCCCTTGAAGCAGGAGTTAATGCCTATCTCTGCAAACCATTTGAAATAAATGATCTAAAAAAAATTTTAGCAAGCTCCATTCACCAAAACTGAACCCTCCGGGATTTTTTCCTTTTCCATGACAGTTGACAGGGCATGTTTTTCAAAGCAATTAGTATTTCTTGGCCGATTGCTCAAATGAATAACTATGAATGACCGGAGTTAACATGACTCAATATGCTGATATTTTTAATCAAGAAATGATGAGTTCTCTTTTTCCTGAAGACCGCACTGACCAATTCTTTGAAGCCCTTTTCGGTGATGCAGAAGAAGGAAGCTACGATATAACTCTGGCCTACGCTGGTAACAATGGAGATACAATAAATTTTGAACTACAGCTCCACCAGCGCCCGGGCTGCTGTCTGGCATGTAACCTTACCTATGGTCTGCCACAGGTTTTCTCCCGCCACCCGATTATCAATATTCAAGGTGTTGCGGAAAAGGTAGGCCAAGCTGTCGGTAAACCTGAAAAAGTTAGTTGGAAACTTGGTGCAACTAAGGAAAAAAGCCGAGAGCTGCATGTAATTCCACTTGCTGTCAGCCTTGGCTAACACAAAGATATAGAGTGTATTAGACCCGCTTTCCCTGATCAGGGAAAGCGGGTCTAATACACTCTAAGTATATAATCACTCGTCAAAGTTGAAATTATCTTGAATCAGGACTGGCGAAGCTGTATTGTCGTAGGATAAATTAACCAATTCGGGAGCGTGGAATGCTTGAAGAGCTTCGATACGGTATTTTTTCAAATAACTCAAAGCACATATCCAATGACAGACTGACATTGGTAGGTCTGGGAGCATCTGATATTTACGTTTATTCCACATGGGACAAGGCTGTTAGTGCATTGGAAAACGGTGATATTGATATTGCTCTGGTAGATGAATCAATTCACGACGCATCAGGTGCTGAATGTGTCAGAAAAATGCGTCAGCATGCCAAACCAGCCCTCCCGGTCATCATGGTTACTCCGGACAAACGCAAAGAATCAGTTCTGAATTCCATCGCCGCAGGTGTCGGTGGATATGTGTTGCGCCCATACAGCATGGACACCCTCAAACGTCACCTTTTCGCAGCATATATGAGTGCCACCCCGGACGAGATTGAGCAGGAACTGCTTAATTCCTCATGGGATCTGGTGGCTGACGGCAGCTTTGATGAAGCGATTGACAGCTTTAATGAAATTCTCGAAGAAGTTACCGAAATAGATAAGAATCCCGCAGAAAAATATTTCGAAAAGGGCCTGACCTTCCTGTCGCAAGAAAAATTCGGCAAGGCCATTATTGCCTTCAACAAAGCAATAGCGCTGAATGAAATGTACGCCGAAGCATACAAAGGCATGGCCGATGCTTACAAAGGCAAAGGCGATATGGAAAGTTACCAGGACTACCTGACCAAGGCCGCTGACATATACGCGATTCAGGACAGTCTGGATAATGTAAAGGAATTGTTCATTGAAATTCTTCAAAATGAACCGGATGCGGTTAACCCTTTCAACCGCCTCGGAGTGAAACTGCGTAAGGATGGAGACTATCATGGTGCAATCAAAGCCTATCATCAGGCATGCACATTCACACCCAATGACGCCAACCTTTACTATAATATGGCCCGCGCATACACGTATGCGAAGGACTATGAGAGTGCTTTGAACTATACCGAGCTCAGCTTGCGGCTGGATAATACCCTTGAACCGTCCAAAGCCCTGCACAGCCAGATTGTAAAAGTACTAGAAAAACAACGGAGAAAAAATACTCCTGCGCCGGACGACACACCCAAAGTCGAAATTGATGACGACCTTGAGGAATAAAATCAAACCCAATCAAAAATTCCGTTCAAGTTCCAGCAATCTTTTTTTAATTCTTGTTCCATGGGCAAATCCTGCAAGACTTCCGTCGGACGCAATTACCCGGTGACAGGGAATAATCAGCGGAACGGGATTTTTTCCATTAGCCATGCCCACCGCCCGGCTGGCTTTAGCATTACCGAGAGCCTCTGCGACTTCCTTATATGAACGGGTTTCACCACAAGGAATTCTGCGTAATTCAGCCCAGACTTTTTTTTGAAAATCAGTCCCCTGCGGATTTAATTTCACATCAAAATCCTTACGCTTTCCCGCAACGAACTCCTCTATTTGCGACCTCGTCGCTTCAAAACAGGCATCATCACGCACCCAATCAGGATTAATTTCAAATTCCCGGCGCCCCTCACCAGTCTGCAGATGAAGGTGTGACAAACCATCTTCATTTCCGGCAAGAATTATTTCGCAAAGCGGGGTCATGAATTTTGTATAATATATAGCCATAATTATCCTCCGAGTGAATTCCAAAGGCAAAGGGTGGCATAGCTGCGATAAGGGCGCCACTTTTCAGCCAGATTAAGCACCTGTGCGGGTGAAGGCTTCACTCCATCCACTGTCAGGGCTTTGATTACACCGAGATCCGAGGCAGGGAAACTATCCGGCAACCCCAGGCCGCGCATTGCAACATAGTGAACTGTCCAATCACCGATCCCCTTCAACGCTGAAAAATCGCGGTAAAAATCGTTAAGGGACTGATTTACTGAAAGACTTACGCGTCCGTCATTCACGGCCTGAACAGCGTTCAGTAATGTTTCGTGTCTGGTTCTAGTCAATCCTATTCCGCTAAGATCAAGATCTGCCAGCTCCTGCGGACCGGGAAAGAAAAACTCCAGCCCGTCAGGAAAATCATCGACGCTAGCAAGTCCGCCTGCTTCGACAACGCGCTTAGCCATGGTTGTTGCCGCCTTGACAGAAACCTGCTGTCCCAGAATCGCCCGAACCATGTGTTCGAAAGGATCGAAGGCCTTGGGTAATCCCGGAACAAGCCCATTAACCATTCCCTTCGCAAGCAACTGGTCATTACGGAAAAGATCACAAATAATCTCAAAATCAGTATCCAGATCAAACATGCGGCGGACGCGGTTGTAAATTTCCATGAAACATTTGATGTCCGCTGAATGAATCGCCAGTTTCAGGGAAGAGTGATCAGGATCATCTGTAACGGTAAAATATCCCTGTGCTTCAGACGTCCTGAAAGTCCTGCTGTAACTATCCTCCGTGACAAGCTCCACACCTTTCAAAGCCCGCTCTCGCAGGAATGAGAGCATTGCCTTGAAATTAAAATTCCGGCAGTATTTCAAAATCAGAGTCGCGCTGTCCGCCGCCGCAATTCCCCGCTCTTTGCGCATGGCGGTAGGTGTCATATTGAAGATAGACTTGAATACATCGTTAAACTGGCGCAGGGAACCGAAACCGGAAGCCGCAGCAATATCAGTAATACTGCTGCCAGTCATAAGCAGCATTTTACGGGCGAACATGGCTTTATGATACCGTGCGATCTTAACCGGTGGTACACCCAGCCGTTCCACAAACAACTGCCGCAAACGACGATCGGAGATGCCAAGGCCTGCGGCCAGTTCAGTAAGGGAGTGGTAGTTCAGGTAGCCGTCATAAATCATGCGCACAGCTTCGTTGACCTGAGAATGCGATGAGGGGTATCCCGCTCCATATTCAATATTAATATCCGGACTGCAACGCAGACACGGCCGGAACCCGGCTTCAAGAGCCTTGAAGATTGAGTCAAAATAAAGCACGTTTTCTTCCTTGGCCTGAGGAGAAGGACAGGAAGGACGACAGAATATACCTGTAGTTTTCACCGCAAAAAAGAACTTCCCATCAAAGTTACTGTCTCGGGAGATACGCGCCCTGCTGTATTCTTGTTTTGTCATAATCAGTCTTTAATAGGCTTTGTATTGGCAGAAAATCCAACCGCAGTTCCGATGGAAGCAGGAGGACCTTTAAAACCTTTACCTACGAATAATTCAGTGAAGAAAATAGCTTCTCCTGTGATTTGCGCAAGCGGTTTTCGGAAATGGCATCTTTTTCATCTAAATTGCTGATCTGTGCTATGAAAAGCTCAGTTACAGAAACAGGAACATACCTCAAACACTCAAACTGGAGATTAATATGATCTTACTCACAGTCAAAATCCAAGCGGCCAAAGGAAAAGAACAGGAACTTGAAGCAGTACTGCGCGAACTGGTAAAAGCTACAACTGCCGAAGACGGCGCAGTAGAATACAGGCTGCACCGGGTCGTCGGCACCCCGGGAGCATTCCGTTTCACTGAAAAATACAAGGATCAGGCTGCCTTCGACTTCCACTGCAATACCGAGCATTTCAAAGCCCTCATCGCAAAAGTTGGTGAACTTTCCGAAGGGGACGGAGATCTGGATATGCTGGAACTGATCGACTCCATCCCGGAATAGACCAGACAGAAACAACAAAAAAACTCGCGCATGTGATCATGCGCGAGTTATATTTTTATCGTATGAATATCAGCTTTAAACTATTCAGTAATTGCTCTACGCCGTGCCACCCAGAATAGGGAAAGCAAGGGGATAAGCCCACCAACAATGCCTAACTGCCCAATCATATTTATCTTGGAGGGCCAGTCAAAAGAGATCAACTGCATAACTGCCGCCCCGACTATAAAATAAGCGCAAGTTAGCAATGCCGAAGCCGCGCCGATGTCACGATCAACGGTATCCAAGATCATATGGTTACTGATTGGCCTGCTGACCCCGATAAAAAAAGTCATCATAAACATGGGTGCAGCAAATGAGTACACAGAACCGCTCAGCAATAAAATTCCTACGCTGGACAGGACAACGCCAATCAGGGAAATCTTCAGGATAGCCATGGAAGAATACCCCACGCAAAGCCTGGAGCAGGTGAATGATCCTACCATAAAGCCGATGGCATTAAACCCGAAAAACAAGGAATACTGCTGCTCTGTCAGCCCAAAAACATGTATGTATATATCCGCTGAACCGGCCAGAAATCCAAAAAAACCAATGCCTATAGCTGAAAAGGCAAAGCAGTAAGTGCTGTATTCTACATTTTTAAGCACGACCAGATAACGCGCCAGCATATCAATGACGCCCCCCTCGGTCTTTTGAAATTCGGGCTCCTTAAAAGCAAGGGTTCCGTAAAAAGCAAGGGATGCAAGCACTGCCTGACAACCGAAAATCCACTTCCATGACAGATATTCAAGCATCAAACTGCCCAGAATTGGAGCGATCATGGGGCACAGTGGAATAATGACACCGATATAAGCCAGCACTTTCTGACGCTCAACCCCTTGATAGAGATCCTTGGCCAGTGCCATAGCCAAAGCCGCAGCAGAAGCAGCGCCGCAGGCCTGAACTATTCGCGCCGCCACCAAAAACCAGATATTGGTGGACAGAGCGCAAAGCAGACATCCCAGCACATAGATCCCAACCCCACCGATAAGAACAGGCTTGCGTCCATATTTATCAGACAGCGGTCCATAGATCAGCATGAAAAAACTGAACAATATGAAAAACAGCACCAGTGACAGATTTACTTCCGCAAGAGAAATTCCCCACATGGCCTGAATTGTCGGCAGGGCCGGAAGATACATATCCGTAGACAAGGCGGGAAAAGCCGCCAACATAGTAATAAAAAGAAAATTTGGCATAGTGAAAAGGGTGTTAGAGGAAATAAAGAAAAATCAATTCAAACAAAAAGATGAATTATTCAATAAAGGGGGCGCAAATCAGGGGAGAAGTGTGGAAGCAAGAGTATTAGGCGTGCTTGCGCAGCAGGTCAACTGTTAATCGGAATAACAGATTTTCTTTTTACTCCCATATTAACTTTGAGCTGAATAAGATTCGACTATACAAGCACTTACTCAAGCAAGCATTGAAACATCGTTTAAAATTATGCTTGACTCAGGCAGAAACGAACCATACAAAGATTCAAACAGCATTTAAATCTTTGTTGGAGAAATATATGAGTGACCAGAATACCAAGGACAGAATTTTAGAGGCCGCCAGCCGCGTCTTCTGTGATAAAGGTTTTAAATCTACAACTGTGCGTGACATCTGTGCCGAAGCCGACGCCAATGTTGCAGCCATAAACTATCACTTCGGCGATAAGCGCAAACTATACTACAAGGTGCTGCAACTCTGGATGGATCAATCCATGAAGCACTCTACCATGCTTGAAGAATCGGTGCTGTCATTACCGCCCAAAGAAAAACTCAGACTTTATGTGCGAAACGAGCTTCTGCCCCTGTGTACATTCGATGATCCCGAGAAAGCCAAGAAACGTCAGATCAGGCTCCTGCTAAAAGAATATGTTTCTGATGACTGCGACCCGGAACTTTTCAAATGCCATGAAGATATTGAGGAAAAAATTTTATTTCCGCTGGTCAGAGACCTACTCGCTCCCATGGATGATCCAAAAATTATTGCTCAGGCCTGTATGGCCGCCAGTGGGGTCATTGTCCACCACTTCCTGATGATCATCCACTACCCGGAAGGGGAAATTAATTCAGAAGAGCAGCTGGAATTCATGATTGATTTCTATACTACGTTCATACTCGGCTCTTTGAAAGCCATTAAGGAAAAATACCATGCACAATAAACAGTTGGCACACCTCATACTGGGGTTGCTGTTTTTATCGCTCTGTAGCTGCGATTCTGACCCCAAAACCGAAGCCAGCACCGCGACACCGGAAAAAGCAATACGAGTAAAAGTTATGGAAGTCTCTCCAGTTACTATTGAGGATATCCTCACCCTGCCGGGAGAAACAGCACCGTACAAAGACGTAAGTGTTTCTTCCGAATCAGCCGGGACTGTAGTCTGGCTGGGAGTCAAGGAAGGCGATACCGTGCGTAAAGGCCAGCTTATTGCCCGCTTGGACGGAGCCTCCAGCGGAGCTAAGTTCGACCGCGCCAAGGCCGCGAAAAGACTTGCCGCCGAACAGCTCCGCCGCCGCAAAGAACTGCTCAATAAAGGCGTTCTGGCTCAGGAAGAATACGACCAGATCAAAGCCGAACTTGACCAGAGCGAAGCATCACTCAAAGAAATGCAGGTCAACGTGGAATACGGTATAGTGCGCGCGCCTATCTCCGGAGTAATCAACAAGCGGTACATTGACCGCGGCGAACGTCTAGAAGTTGGATCTAAAGTTGTTGATATCGTGGATTCTTCCATTATCAAAACATATATCAACGTGCCGGAAATGGATATTTCCTACATAAAAAAAGGACAGAAGGTTACTGTTTCCGTTGACGCCCTGCCCGGCAAAACGTGGGACGGAGTAATCGACTTCGTATCCTTCAAGGCCGACCGTTTCTCCAAGACTTTTGAAGTGAAAGTTCTCACCGACAATAACGGAGCTGAAATCCGTGCCGGAATGCTGGCCCGTGTTTCCCTGCTGCGCCGCGTAGTCAAAAATGCGGTAACCACTCCCCTTTCCGCCATCATTAATCAGGGTGGTGAACGTATCCTATACGTTGAAAAAGACGGTTTAGCCCATGTACGGACCATTGAACTGGGAGTTATCAGCGGCGACCGCGCCCAGATAACCAAGGGCCTTGAAGCAGGTGAAATGCTGATCACAGCCGGGCATACAATGGTTGAAGACGGAATGAAGGTGGTAACCAAGTGATTATCAATAAGGCGGCACTGAACAGGCAGTCAACCGTAATGGTCCTGCTTGTCTTCATCATTATTGCCGGGATTTCAAGCTATGCATCACTCCCCCGTGAAAGTGACCCGGATATTACCATCCCCTATATATTTGTGCAGACGAATTTTGAAGGGGTTGCCCCGGAAGACATGGAAACCCTGATCACCATGCCCATTGAGCGCAAACTCAAAGGGCTTTCAGGAACCAAGGAGATTTCATCCATTTCTGATGACGGAGTTTCAATCATCAAGGTTGAATTCAATCCCGATGTGGATATTGACGACGCCCTTCAGAAAGTCCGTGATAAGGTGGATCAGGCCAAGCCGGACCTGCCCAGAGACCTGCCAGATGAACCGATCATCAACGAGGTCAACCTTTCGGAACAACCCATCCTTAACGTTGTTCTCTCCGGTCCATTTTCCCTGAAACGGCTAAAAGTCTTTGCCGAACAGCTGGAAGACCGCATTGAATCAATACAAGGCGTGCTTGATGCCAAGATCATCGGCGGTCTGGAACGTGAGATTCATGTTGAATTCGATATGGACCGCGTCGCCTATTACAACATCCCCATATCCAGTCTGCTTAACGCACTGAAAAACGCCAACGTCAACACTCCCGGTGGATCGGTTGAAATCGGCAAATCAAAATATCTTGTACGTGTGCCGGAAGATTTCAAGCACCCGGATGAGATTGATAAAATCGTGGTTTACGAAAAGGACGGCCGTCCCATCTATCTGCGCGATATAGCAACTATCCGTGACCACTACAAAGACCCTACCTCCAAAAGCCGCTTCAACGGAATTCAAAGTGTGACCATTGAAGTCAAGAAAAGAGCCGGGGAAAATATCATCCGTATCATTGATACAACAAAGCAGATTCTCAAGGAAGAACAACAGATACTTCCGCCGACTTTAAAAATAAACCTGACTGCGGACCAATCCGATGAAATCCGCCAGATGGTTGCCGACCTGCAGAACAACATAATCAGTGGACTGCTGCTGGTGCTCATTGTGGTATTCGCCTTCATCGGCGGACGCTCCGCCCTGTTCGTATCGCTGGCAATTCCACTGTCTATGCTGATTACCTTCACAGTGCTTGAGATTTTTTCTTACACACTTAATATGGTAATCCTCTTCTCGCTGATCCTTAGCCTCGGCATGCTGGTGGATAACGGTATCGTTGTTGTTGAAAACATCTACCGTCATATGGGCATGGGTAAATCCCGCTATCAGGCGGCTATGGATGCCACCGACGAAGTTGCATGGCCGGTAATCGCCTCTACCCTGACTACCGTCGGCGCTTTTTTCCCTATGATTTTCTGGCCCGGAATCATGGGAGAATTCATGAGTTACCTGCCGGTCACTGTTATAATCGCGCTGATTGCATCATTGTTTGTTGCGCTGGTCATCAATCCGGTACTTTCCGCAAAGTTTCAGGATATTCCCAAGCAGGAAAACAATGCTGCTCCCGGTTTTATCGACCGCATGATGGAAGCCACAAAGAACATCTACCGCCCGATTCTCGAATGGTCACTGGATCACAGGCTTCTGGTAGTGCTCTTCTCATTTGGCTTTCTGGTGGTATCAACAGTCAGCTTCGCAATGTTCGGGCGCGGGGTTGAATTTCTGCCCAAAACCGACCCCAAACGTTCGGACGTAAAGATCAAGGCTCCGGTAGGAACCAACCTTGAAGCCTCGGACCAGTTCGTTAAGGTGGTAGAGAAAATAGCTTCCGAATACCCTGATATCGAATACATAATAGCAAACACCGGTGAATCCGGACAGTCCGATGAAATAGGAACCCACTACAGCCTTGTAAAACTGGACTATCTGGACATTCAGGACCGCAGCCGTCCATCATCCGAAATCACCGATGAAATACGTGAACGCTTGCAGAATGTAATCCGCGGGGCTGAGGTCCGCGCCGAACCGGAAAAGATGGGACCGCCAACAGGAAGTGCCATCAATATGGAGATATACGGCAAGGACCTGCGACAGCTGGGCAAAATTACAGCTTCCTTCAAGCATGCCATCAAAAATATCCCCGGACTTGTTGACCTCAAGGACAACTATATCTCTGCCAAACCTGAAATCCGCGTGGATGTGGACAAAGAAAAAGCAGCGCTCATGGGTCTCGATGCCTTCACCATCGCACAAGCGGTAAAGACCGCCATTAACGGTTTCAAGGTCGGAGTATATCGCGAGGGCAAGGATGAATACGATATCGTCGCCCGGCTGCCCAAGGAGAACCGTGATTCACTTGAAGACATCCGCCGTATTACCGTATCCGGTCCCAAAGGGGAGCCGATCCCCATCACAAGTCTTGCCAGCGTGACAATGGGCGGCGGCTTGGGCGGAATCAACCGCATCGACCAGAAACGGGTAGTTACCATCTCCGCTGATGTTTCCGGCCGTCTGGCTGAAGAAGTCATTACTGACATCAACGCGGCGGTGTCTTCAATCGAACTGCCGCGCGGCTATTCATATAAATTCACGGGGGAGCAGGAAGAACAGGCCAAGGCCTCCACATTTCTTGAAAAAGCATTTGCCGGGGCATTATTCCTTATCTTTATCGTGCTTGTTACCCAGTTTAACTCAATTGCCACTCCGTTCATCATCCTGACTGCGGTAATCCTCTCGCTTGGCGGGGTCATGGTCGGCCTGCTGATCACCGGGACCGCCTTCGGAGTCATCATGACCGGTGTAGGTGTACTCAGTCTTGCCGGGGTCGTTGTCAACAACGCTATCGTGCTTATCGACTACTATGAGCAGCTCAAGGAACAGGGACGATCCGCCCGTGAAGCTCTCATCGAAGCCGGACTGACCCGTTTCCGCCCGGTGCTGCTCACCGCAATCACAACCGTACTCGGCCTTATTCCCATGGCTACCGGTGTAAGCTTTGACTTTATCAACATGCGCCTCGACACGGGCAGTGAAACATCACAATGGTGGGGACCGATGGCAGTTGCGGTTATCTTCGGTCTTGCTATCGCCACGATACTCACGCTGGTGGTTGTTCCTACTCTCTGCTCTTTGCAGGAGAGCTGGAAAGAAAGGTCCGCCAGGCGCAAAACCGCAAAACTGACTGCGCAGACCACGAATTGAACATAATTATGCTGAGTCCCCCATCTGTCCGGTATATTCATAGCTTTGGATTTCAGGAGCAGAAAACGAAATAAGCAATACGTTATATATTCGCATTGCTGGCAGCAGCCGGGATCTTCGCTGAGACCCCGGCTGCTAAGATGAGGCACCATCCTTCCATTGAGGAAAGCACTATGTATGAAAAAACAGCCAATTTTCAAAACGGAATCTTTACCAACGAACATCCGGTAAACATGACAGCCGAAGGGCTCACCTTTATAAAAACGCTGAACTTCTTCTTTGATCTCAGCCGCAAGCCCAAAAAAAAATTTCCTGCCCGACAGCTCAGTAAGGATTCATTTCCTGCCACTCCGGCAGAATTGCAGGTGGTATGGCTGGGGCATTCATCCATGGTTCTCGACATTGATGGAGTTCGTCTTCTTATTGACCCTGTTTTCGGCAACGCTTCCCCTCTACCCTGCACAGTCAACCGTTTTCAGGCATCACCTATAAAACGGGAAGAACTGCCAGAACTGGACGCGGTAATAATCTCCCACGATCATTACGACCATTTGGAAATGTCCACCATCGGATATCTAGCACCAAGGGTGAAACTATTCGTAGTACCTCTCGGTGTCGGCACATATCTGCGTAAATGGGGATGCAGCCCGGAACAGATTGTCGAACTGAACTGGGAAGATTCAATCATCATTCAAGATGTAGAAATCATTGCTGCTCCTTCACAACATTTCTCTGGCCGCGGTTTGGGAGATAGAAACAAAACTCTCTGGGCTTCCTATATTTTCATAGGCGAACGTCACCGCGCATACTATACCGGTGATGGGGGCTACACTGACCGGTTTAAGAAAATAGGCCAAGAATACGGCCCATTCGACCTCACTATGATTGAATGTG
The DNA here is from genome assembly GCF_963667685.1 of Maridesulfovibrio sp. Taxonomy (NCBI): domain Bacteria; kingdom Pseudomonadati; phylum Thermodesulfobacteriota; class Desulfovibrionia; order Desulfovibrionales; family Desulfovibrionaceae; genus Maridesulfovibrio; species Maridesulfovibrio sp. The sequence goes on from NZ_OY763932.1 coordinate 438,321, forward strand.
GTGCTTACGATAAATTATGGCAACATGTTCATCTACTTCCCGGTGAATCCATTCAAGCGCATCTCGACCTACGAGGCGAATACATGCTGCCGGTACACTGGGGAACGTACGACCTCGCTTTTCATAAGTGGGATGACCCCATCCGCGGGATCTCCGCTCTGGCAGCAGAACAAGGGATTAATCTGCTGACCCCGCAGATGGGCGAAGTCTGCATTCCCGGCACAAGTTCCCATACCACATGGTGGGAGCCTGCCTAAAATAGAAAATTAATTACCGCTGATTTATCTCATGCCCTGCAAACATAGCATACAATTCTCCCTTCCAAACCGCAGGAGACATCCTGAATTAACAAAGTTTCGCACCGAGCGGCACTTCCTTATCAGGTACGCAAAGAGCCACATCTCCGTTTTCATCATGAAATCCGGTTATGAGACATTCGGACATCAGCGGTCCAATCTGTTTCCGGGGAAAATTGACGACTCCGATTACCAGCTTTCCGGGAAGCTCCTCCACAGAATACAGCTTTGTAATCTGCGCGCTTGATTTGCGCATGCCGATTTCAGGCCCGAAATCAACATGAAGAACGTAGGCAGGCACTCGTGCCTCTTCAAATACTCGCGCTTCGGTTATCTTTCCGACCCTGATCTCAACTTTTTCAAAATCATTCCATTCAATTGTATCCACTATTTACTCCTCGAAAAATTGTTATCGTGAGGATGAAATAGCTATATCCTAATTATGAATATTGAATAAAATTGACATCAGATCAAAAAGCTTTTTGATACTGCCGGGGAGTAAGTCCGTACCTGCTTTTGAATAAGCGGGTTAGATGGCTCTGGTCGGAAAAACCGCACTGAATGGCGGCATCAGCGATATCGGCTTTAGCGGCCAGCAGCGCGCGAGCTTTTTCGAGCCGCAGCTGAACAAGGAAGGAGTGCGGCGGCAGGCCTTTATGGCTCCGGAAAATGCGGATCAGATGAAATTCAGTACATCCGACTAAACCGGCAAGTTCTGCAAGTGACAGGTTGCTGTCGATATGGGCATGCAGATAATCTATAACCATGGCTACCCGTTTGTCTTCGCTGCCGGGGGGAAGATATTTGCCATCAATATTGTACATGCCGGAAAACACGGACAGGATGGATTCTTCGGTTTGCAATATTTCGTTATGATTCAGCAGCTGGTCATGCAGGACTGAAAGAGCTGACCAGAGCGACTTGTTTTTCAGCAGATTATTACGGAACGGTGAGGGGATATTTTCTTTGCCGAGCAATTTCAGGTTCAGGCTGCGTACGAAGTCCCCGGAAAAATAAAAACTCCGCAGGTGGCGCTGCTCGTAACAGCAAGGACTGTTGGAGTGAACGGTTTCCGGCTCGATTATGCTGATGGAACCTGGCTGCAAAATATCCGAACATCCATGCAGCCGGTACTTTTCCCCGGATTCGGAATTAAGCCAAAGCACATAACCGTCATGCAGGTGGCTTTTAAATTCGCGGCCACTGCTACAGGAAAGGACTTCCAGCCCCTCAACGGGCGAAGAGTAAATTACGTCTTTATCAATAACCATCCAGCGTTGCTTGTCCTGTTACTTAGCCAATACTTAATAAGCCGGTTGTTCATTTCTCAGGGTTCAAGATTGGAACACTAAGACAACAAACTCTCCAGAGTAGAAGACTCCCTGTTTCTAAATCTATAAGAGCTGACAGATCTGCAAGCCTAGTGATCTTGCCCTGCCTGGCACTGTAAGGGCCTATTTTAGTGCGGAACAAGTCCCGGACTTTTAGACAATCATTAATGTCTCAAATCTAGCCGCTGAAAAAAATCAAACAGCCCAACAGGAACAAGATCACCCCGGTAACTCTATTAATTATGGTCACATAATTTCCATAAACGCGCTGAACTATGGAAGTATTCAGCAAAAGCACGAATAGCCCCCATCCGAACAGGGCTTCCAGCACTATTACCGAGCCGTAAACAGCCTTCTCGCCCAAACCGGCATCCGGGCCGACCAACTGCATGAACACACTGAGAATGAACAGGGTTACTTTGGGATTAAGCAGGTTACAGAACAGACCGTCTTTGAGTCCCTGCGTAAATGTCACCGCTACACAATCCCCGGAGGTAGAACCGATCTCCAGCCTGCCACGGTCCATGAAACAGCGATAACCGATATAGAGCAGGTAAACGGCCCCGGCATAGCGCAGCATGTTGTAGAAAAAAGGATTACTCTTCAATACGAAAGCAAGCCCCAGTACGGAAAGGCTGACATGAAATGTAAGGCCGATGCAGACCCCTATTACGCATCCATAAGCTCCGGGTGCGCCGCGCAGGAAGCCGCGCCCTTCAGCTGTAGACGCGCATCCGGCATGGTGGATTAGCAGCATCATATCCGGGCCGGGACTCATGCGGGCCAGAAAGCATATAGTGAGCAAGGTTAAAACTGTTTCAAGCATTTTGATCTCCTTGAAGACAGTGATTACCCGCCGCCAAGCATAATTTTAAATCATATTTCAGCATACAAGACAGGACTCTATGGCTTATCCAAAAGACTTCCCACTGGCAGTGCACTAAGCTCACTTCATGCAGCTTTCCAGAAAACGCCGTCACACCGCTTCCTCATCGCTAAATGGGTACAGGATTATTTAACCCCGTGGCTGTTAAGGAATGCAGTATACTTACGATCTTCGCCCTGAATATGCTCCACAAGCCAATCCTTGAGAAAATGCATAACATCCATGGTGACTTTGGCCTTGCCGCTGATTAGCGCTGACTCAAATTCTCGAACCTGATCAACAAACTGGACATGCAGCTCTTTATGCGCGGGAGTCTGTGGATATCCGAAACGTTCAAAAAGCTTTTCTTCAGTGCTGAAGTGGTCGACAGTGTAGTTCTTCAGTTCTTCCACGAGACGCTTCATGACAGTATCTGATGCGCGGTCGCGCATGGCTTTATGCAGACCGTTGATCATGCCGACCAGCTTTTTATGCTGCACGTCTATGGCCCGGACATTAACTGAGAAATCCTTGTCGTTCCAAGTCACCAGTTCATCACCGGATGCGGAGTCGAGACTGCCTGAGGACATTCCGTTGATGAGGGAATCAAGTTCCTGCACCAGACTGGAAACTTCAATAAGAATCTTGCGGGCATCCTCCATTTCATCAGCAGTTTCCTGAGCAACTCGTGTTACCTCGGAAACAGCCCTGTTGATTTCTTCACTGGTGGCGGACTGCTCTTCTGATGCGGTAGCAATGGACTCAACCTGCGCGGAAGTGGATTCAATAATGGTTACAATTTCCTGCATATATTTTCCGGACTCAACTGCGGTTTCAGTTCCGGCCACAATGTCTTCAGCCGCACGGTCTACAGAGGCAACGTTGGTCTGTGCATGCTGCTGAATATCAGTAATCGCTTCACTTACTTCCTTAGTAGCTTCCATGGTTTTCTCAGCCAGTTTACGCACTTCATCCGCGACCACAGCAAACCCGCGTCCGGCTTCCCCGGCTCTGGCAGCTTCAATCGCTGCGTTCAATGCAAGCAGGTTCGTCTGGTCAGCAATATCATTGATGACGTTGATAACCCGGTCGATATTTTCGGCCCGTCTACCAAGCTGGCTCATGGTTTCTTTAAGTGAAAGGACCTCAGCTTCAACCTTTTTAATCGCATCAACCGAATCTTTTACCCCGCGGGCACCTATCGCGGCATTTTCACGAGACTTATCTGCATTGCCCGCTGCAAGGGAAGCATTCTGGGCAACTTCAGCTACAGTAGAGTTCATTTCCTCCATAGCTGTAGCAGTTTCGGTCATGCGGTCACGCTGAATTTCCACTCCCCCACCGACCTTCTCTATGCTATCACTAAGGGAACTGATATCTGAAAAGATTCTCTCCGAAGCATTCCCGGCCTTGTCAGCCACCTTGCGCATGGACTGCAAGAGCTGCTGCGTCTCAAGTTCCTTCTCCCGGCTGGTGCGCAAGGTAGACTCAATCTGAGCAGCTTTTTCCTGAGCCTGAATATTCATTTCTTCGGCCCTTTTGTTGGCCTCATTCATGCTGGCTACCATGTCGCATACTGCAACCTTCAGCTCTTCAAGCTCATGCATGTAGAATCCGGAGCATTCGGAATTCTGTTTGCCTTTCTGAATATCCACGACATAGTTTTTAATATTCAGTATGGGCGTAATGACATTGCGGCTGATGCTGTATACGATGAAGCCGGTTATCAATAAACTTGCAGCGACTCCGCAAGACAAGACAATCGTTGAAGAAGAATCAAATTTAAAATCCGGACAGAAAGCCAAAAGGATCAATCCGATTAACAAAGGGATAACTCCCAGAACAAATGCTGAAAACTTTAAGCGACTAGAAATATTCATTGTTTAATTCCATCAGTTGTATTTCGGTTATGCCAAAACAAAAATATATTGTTGAAAGGAAATATCTAATTATTGGATACTGGTAAAGCGTCATCAGTAACTGTGGCCAGTTTGTAACATCAAGGCAACAACAGATGATATTATTTTCAAAAATCTAAGACAAGCTTTAACTATCTTCGATAATATGAGAAATCCTTAAACTAATTTTTTAAGAATCCACATAAAAGCTGTTTTGATTGAACAGATACTTAAAAAAATTAATATTTTATGCCTCTGTGCAACTTATTACGACCAGAAAAGTAGAAAGAGTATTAAGTCCCGACCGAACCGGAAACTTCTTAAACTGTATATATGCTTTATGAACAGATGACACAGCCTCAAGAGAATCAGCAGATACACGGAGCCTTCATTCACTTCCTGACCACGGGACCCGTTTCAGTTTTTTTAAGTACTCCTTTGTTATAAAGTCAGGTTTAAATTTAAAGAAAAAATGTAAGCCCCCTTCTAATTGACATTGGTTTAACAGCACTCTAATTTGCTATATGCACTTTATAGAAAAACCAGAAACCGCTTTTTTCTTCGCCAGCGTATTCTCCGGGTTGCTAGTCCTTATTGGAGGCGCGTTCCTCTATATAAAACAGTTCAATAAGCTTCGTGCGGATGAACCTTTTCTATTTAAGACAACACGCAAAAGCTTCACCGTATTAATCGCGCTTATCGTCACGTTTATCGGTGGTTATTCAGCAATTATTGCAGAAAAAGCCCTGCACTACCAGATCGATTTCAATTCCATCATCGGGCCGGTTCTATTTCTCGGTTCGCTCTTCGTCCTTGCTACAGCGTATTTGACCGTATCAATGTTCAGACGGCAGTTAAAATCAAGAAAAATATTACGCAGACAAGCTTACCATGACTACATGACAAGGCTTCCGAACCGTAGAATGTTTACCGAAGAACTGGAAAGGACTATCGCTGAAAGCAAAAAAACAGATGAGCTTTTCACCGTTATATTTCTTGATCTGTTAAACTTTAAAAAAGTTAATGATAGCTTCGGCCATTACTTTGGCGATAAAATACTGATCAAGGTATCCAAAAGACTGCTTATGTCCTGCGGGAAAAATGCGCTTGTCAGCAGAATAGGCGGTGATGACTTTACCATTCTTTTCAAAGGGCTTAATCCGCACCAAAGCATCAAAAAACTAGAGACCGTACGGCATGAGCTGCTGCAGCCGTTCAAGATTGACGATATCAGATTCAGCCTTGATGCCAGCTACGGGGTATACACATCAATCCGCAAAGAAAATATCGGACCGAACGAGATAATAAACAGGGCCAACATAGCCATGCGCCGTTCAAAAAAACGCGGAAAAAACGTGCTCACAATCTACACGAAGGCTATGAACACCCCTACGTATGATATTCTCCAGTTTGAAAGCAATTTCAAAACAGCCATCAAGCAGGACCAGTTTAATCTGGTTTATCAACCCCAGTTCAATATACAGAACGGCATAACACTTAGTGGATTTGAGGCCCTCGTCCGATGGCATCATCCGGAACGGGGAATGATCAGTCCTGCCGAATTTATACCTCAAGCTGAAGAAACCGGGCTTATTGTTGATCTTGACCGTTTAGTGCTTAAAAAAGCATGCAGCATGTGGAGCAGCTGTCTTGCTGATCGCGGTCCATGCAAAGGAATACATCTTTCAGTCAATTTCAGCGCCAAGCATATTACCGAACCAGCCATGCTAAAAGAAACAGAAGAAATAATTACTAAATTCGGGATTCCAGCTGAAACTCTGCACATCGAACTGACCGAATCAGCATTTATCGGAAATCCGGAACTGGCTGCGATAAAATTGCGGGCATTGAATGAGTTCGGCGTGCACTGTGCAATTGACGATTTCGGGACCGGATATTCATCATTGGCCTATCTAAGCAACTTTCCAAGCCAAAGCCTGAAAATTGACATGAGCTTTGTACAGGGAATCGAAACAGATACAAACAAAAGAAAACTGATCGAATCGATAATCAAACTAACTCACGGTTTAAACATGTCCGCAATTGCGGAAGGAGTTGAAACCGAGGAACAACTACAGATCCTTATTGAACTTGGGTGTGATGTTGTCCAGGGATTTTATCTTGGCAAACCTCTTTCAGAACAGGAAGCGAAGGACCTGATGATCACATCAGAAAAAGCACCCGTCTGACTCTAGAAATATTGGCATCAGATACGTATGGGCATTCTTCCGGCAGTACATTACTTAGTTGATGATGGAAAAATAAATTTCCGGCAGATGATCTGGATCTGCAAAATAAACAGGCCGGAAGAGTGAGCTTCCGGCCTGTTCGGCTTTCATGGGGACGAGGTTGATCCCATGTATGAGGTCGTCGTATTTCCGGCGACTGCGTTGTTGCCCTGAACGGTACGAGAACCGTCCCTTGCAGTGTGGAAAGGACCTTTTCATTTAGGAGGTGCTTTTTAGCCCCCTCCCGCCGGAATCGACTTTTTTATCTATTTAATTGCCTATCATATATTCCCAATCATGGGAACACACATTCAAACCTGATGGACTGGAAATCAGACATCCACTATTTTTCTGCAAGTTAATGAACTGAAGCGCATCCTTAGCATCCATGGCAAATGCAGCAGTGGATAGAGCATCAGCTTCCATCACTGTTGATGCTACAACAGAAACGCTGGATTCCTGATATGGAGCCGCTGATGTTGAGGGGATTGGCACATGGTAGTGTGAACGTTCAACATCGAAGTAGAATTCCATTTTACCGGAAGTGGACACAGCAGAATCTTTAAGCTGTATTACAGCAGGATACGCACCCTTGCCGGAATGAGTCTTGATAACCACAACCCAAGGCTGTCCGGGTGCACTTTCACCACGGGCACGGATATCGCCACCTGCACTTATCAGGTGGTTCTCCACACCCTGGGCGGCCAGAATATCGGAAGCACGGTCAACGATGAAGCCTCTGCCAATACCGTCTAAGGTAACTGACATAGAGCTTTTTCCGAAACTTATTTTGCTTGCAGAAACTTCCACCAATTCAGAACCAACCAGAGCGAGCGCATCATCAAGATCGCTATGGCTGAGCATGAGGCTCCCTTTTGAATCCGTATTGCTCTTAAGCATATCCAAAACAGGCAGCACAGTGGCATCAAACGTTCCGTTGGAGCGGTGATAAAAAGACTGCGCTTTTTCCATTACTTCAAACAGCTCCGGCGGAACATCCGTCAGCTTTCCGGTCTCATTTAGATGTGAAATCGGAGTATCAGAATTGTGGCGGTCAAAGATTGCAGCGAGCCGTTCTATTTCATTAAAAGCCAGAGCTATGGCTGCATCAGCAGCATCTCTGGAACTATGCAGTGCAACGATCGTAACCTTTGTTCCCATAATGAAACGATTAGCACGATACTTACGTTTCCTGTCACCGATACGCAGGGTGTCAGCCAGCAACATTGCCGCACCTAAGGGATGGGCCAATGTTGCTGCACCGAAACCTATTGCGCCTAATGTTTTTGCAAAAGAACGGTTAACCGCGTTATCCATGACTGAAGTTCCTATTCCTTGCCCAGTTCGCTGAACTTCTGCACGTCTGAATCCTGAGCGTATTCTGCCCCGGCTTCAGCATCGTAGCAGGTCAGTCCGCAACGCAGACAACGGCTGCCCTCTTTGCGGGCTGCTTCATAAACGATAGAGCCTTTAACTTCTTCCTTAAATGTAGACCTGCGTTCTTCAACAGTAATCTCGGGAACTTTAATTCTCGGGATGGTGTAAGTAACGTCCATATTCTTGAGGATGGACTCTGGAATAACACGCAACTGCGGGTTCTTGGGTTCGGGAATCTCACCTTCAGTGATAAAGTGGTGAATGCCGCGAGCAGCCATACGTCCGTCTGCGACGGCCTGAATGATGATCGAGCGACCGGTATGAACTTCACCGCCGACGAATACGTTTGGCATGCTGGTCTGCATGGAGGTCTTGTCGCAATCAATACCACCGGTCTTCTTATCAAGCTTGAAGGGGATTTCACCTTCAGCATTCATGAACGGGGTCATGTCCGGGACACGGTCGGTAGCAACTACCACGATGTCAGCATCAATTGTCTTTTCGGTTCCTTCAACAGGCAGAGGGTCGCCAAGGGCCTTCTTGGGGTCCTTGTACTGGACTTCAATATATTCAACTCCGCTTACCTTGCCGTTTTCAGCAATAACGCGGGTGGGTTTGGTCAGGAAGAGAAGCTCGCTTCCGAGTTCGGAAGCACGTTTAACTTCGTTCTTGTTGGCGGACATCTTACGCTGGATGCAACCGACCAGAGAAGTCACATCGCAACCAAGGCGTGCAGCGCTGCGAACTACGTCCATAGCGGTGTTTGTATCACCGATAACAACAACTTTCCTGCCCTTAAGATCCTTGATGGACTTACCGACTTCCTTAAGAAAGGTAACTGCGTCCATAACGCCTTCAGCATCGGCATTCTCAACTTCAAGAGCGGGAACTTTCCATGCCCCGGTAGCAATGAAGACAGCCTCGAACCCGTCTCGTTCGAGTGATTCCAGAGTGATGTCCTTGCCGAACTCAACTCCGTTTTTGACTTCAACACCGAGATCGAGAATGGTCTGAACTTCCCAGTCTACAACTTTAGAAGGTAGACGGTACTCGGGAATAACACCCTTCATCATACCACCGATCTCTTCGCGCTTTTCAAAGATCACAGGATCGTGACCGATGCGGCGCAGGAAGTAGGCTGCGGAAAGTCCGGCAGGTCCGGCACCGATGATCGCTACTTTGTGGCCGGAAGACGGGTTGCAGTTCAGGTTGACACGGGAACCGGAATTCATTTCCCAGTCGGCAACAAAACGGTGCAGGGTATGGATAGCCACACCGTCGTCGGCAATGTTACGACGGCAGATGGTTTCACATGGAGCCGGGCAGAGACGGCCGACAGCCAGCGGCAGCGGGTTGCGTTCCTTCATGGTCAGCAGTGCACCGCGCATGTCGCCGTTTTTCATCTGGTTGATATAAGTACGTACGTCAATCTGGGCCGGGCATTTCTGCATGCAGGGGGCCAGACAATCGTCAATCTTGTTGAGATGGAGCAGGTCCATGGTCATGCCGCTGACGCGGATAGCGCCGGTTGGACATACTTCTGCGCATTTACCGCAGGAGACACAGGCATTCATGTCTACAACAGGTACGCCGTCTTCGTTAAGACGGATAGCATCAAATCCGCAGACCTTTACGCAGGAACCGAGCCCGATACAACCGAGACCGCAGGACTTTTCCCCGCCGTAAAGCAATGCTTCGGCGCGGCAGTCTTCAACGCCTTCGTAGTCGAAGAGAAGATTCGCACGAGAACCGCCTGTGCAGATGTTGTTAGCGACCTTGGGTTCCTTGAAAGTAGCTTCAAGACCCATGATGGCGGCAATATTTTCAGCGATCTCGGGACCACCTGCTACGCAGATCTCGGGAGCAGCTTCACCCTTCACGATTGCGCCGGCAGCAGCACTGCAACCGGGGTATCCGCAACCACCGCAGTTCGCGCCGGGAAAGCATCCTTCAACCTCTGCAATGCGGGGATCTTCCTCAACATGCAGAACCTTGGATGCGGCAGCCAGAACGGCTGCGGCTGTTAGACCGAGCAGGAACAGGACCAGAATAGAAGAAGTAACCATAACTATATATTCTCCTTGGTTTGCCTGTTAGGCAGCCATGCCCTTAAAGGCGAAAAAGACCAGGGACATGATTCCGGCAGTGATCAGTGCGATGGGTACGCCTCTGAAAACCTGCGGAACCGGAGCAATATCAAGACGCTCACGGATGGACGAGATAATGACCAGGGCGACAAGAAAACCGATCCCGGAAGCCACCCCGAACATGATGGACTTGACGAAAGAGAATTCATTGCGTTGAACCATAATCGCTACACCGAGCACCGCACAGTTTGTGGTGATCAGGGGCAGGAAAAGACCCAGTGATTTGTACAGGGGCGGGATGACTTTTTTAAGAAACATCTCGACGAACTGTACCAGAGAAGCAATGACCAGAATAAATACGATGGTCTGCAGATATTCAATACCGCAGGGAATCAGCACATACTGGTGCAGGGGCCAGGTAATGGCAGTTGCCATCATGATAACGAATATGACCGCTCCGCCCATACCCATAGCAACATCAGTGGACTTGGATGTTCCCATGAAAGGACATGCGCCAAGGTACTGAACCAGTACGATGTTGTTGATGAAAATGGCGGAGATAAAAAGCAGGAAGTATTCCATTTTAACGCTCTCCCCTATTTATCCTTGAGGTTTTCAATTCCACCGCAGGCACCGCAATGTGCACAGCCGGAATGCATTACATCCGGTGGAGTCTCACCCTTCTTACGGCTCTGATACCGGTTGAAGGCATTCATGCCTGCGAGTATCACACCTAGGCACACAAAAGCACCGGGTGCCATAACCATGAATTGAGCGGGCTGAAAGCTGCTCCACATGACCGGGACACCGAAAACGGTTCCGGCGCCGAGAATTTCGCGGATGGAACCGAGGAATGTCAGGGATGCGGTAAAGCCGATTCCCATACCCAGCGCATCGGCAATGGAGAGAATGACTCCGTTCTTGGAAGCGAACGCTTCAGCTCGGCCGAGGATCAGGCAGTTAACAACAATCAGCGGAACAAAGATGCCCAGCTTCTGATAAAGCGGATATGCATACGCCTGCATAAGCAGCTCAACCATGACAACGAGTGACGCGGTGATGACGATAAAGCAGGCAATACGAACTTTCGCAGGAATGACTTTTCTGATGCTGGAAATGATCAGGTTGGACATGGTCAGAACAAAGATGACCGCCAATCCCATTCCGAGGCCGTTCTCAGCAGTGGAGGTAACAGCCAATGTGGGGCACAGACCGAGCAAAACCCTGAAAGGCGGGAGTTCGGCCCAGAGTCCTTTTGCAAATTCTTTTACTAAACGGCTCATGGTTTCTCCTAGGAGTTCTTCCAGATGTTGTTGATCTCAGGCTTGATGGACTGGTAGACTTCAATTGCCTTGCGCACAGCATCAACAGTACCAACGGATGAATACGTAGCACCGGCAATGGAATCGATGTCTCCACCTTTGGAGCTGAGCTGCATGGAATTCAATCCGTGCTTCTTGAACCTGTCGGTGAATGCCGGTTTCATAACCTTGGAACCGATACCGGGAGTTTCGGTCTGGGTGGTGATGCCGATTCCGAGCAACTCATCTTTATTCACATCAAAGCCAACCATGACGCCGATGTCGCCGGAATAACCGGGAGCAAAGGCTTCAAGAGCGATGCCGACCAGCTTTCCGTCCTTCATGGCCGGGAAGACTGTGACATCCTTGATTTTTACACGCTCTTTAATGGGATCGTTGTCACGATTATCAAGAACGGAGAGGAGAGCCGGCCCCTGCACATAGGTCAGGACCTGCTGTTCAATCTGTGATTTTGTAGCCTGCTTCAGGTTCACCAAAACTGCACCGGAAGTGGCGCAGATGATGGAGAGGACTACGATCATATGAAGTATTTCGCGCATGACTTACTTGCCTCCAAAAGGTTTAGGACGCACGCGGTCCAGCAGGGGGGTAAGCAGGTTTGCCACCATGATGGCAAAGGGCACGCCGTCAGGATACATGCCGTAAACCCGGATAATAATAACCATGGCTCCGGCAATAAGTCCGAAAAGGATCTGCGGGATCATACCCACCGGGCTGGAAGAAACGTCTGGAGCAAGAAAGAATGCGCCGAACATCACAGAGCCGGTCAGCAGGTGGAACACGGGGTTGGCGTAAACTTCAGGATCAATCACCCAGAAAATAGATGCGGTAGCGGCCACACCCACCAGAAAAGCAGCGGGGATGAAGATACGCACCCAGCCGGTGGCGATAAGGAAGATACCGCCGGCCAGCACTGCTATAATCTGCGAAGCACCCAATCCACCGAGCTGTTTGCCGAGAAAGAGGTCGCCGTAGCTGAACTGGCCGAGAGAGTCGAGACCGAAGTACTTAAGCTGATCCAGAGGAGCATTAATCATGAAGTGAGCAAGATTCAGGTCGATGTCCATTGCTGCAGGCCAGGAGAGGCGGCAGAAGGCCCATGCAACCAACGGCGCACAAATGGGGTTTGAGCCGAAGCCACCGAAAACAGTGCGGCCGAGAACGATGGTCAACGCAGCACCGCAGGCTACCATCCACCATGGAGCACCAGCAGGAAGCAGAAAGGCGAAAAGGATACCTTCATAAAGAGCGGTATAGTTGTCTACATTGATGTCCCGGTCCTGTAGCTTGAGGCAGCCGGCCTCTGTGAGGACAGCAACCGCACCTGCGATACCTACTGTAGATAAGGCGGACAGGCCGTACATATTGAAAGCCATGAACAGAGCGGGAACCAGAGCCAGAAGATGAAACTGCATCATCTTCTCCACGGTGCGCTTGCTGCGCCAGTGGGGGGCAGGCGAAACCGTAAGTCTGACCGCAATGTCGGACATTGCTTTAATTACTGGAGGAGTCATATTTTAACCCTTGATACTTGTATGTTTAACCGCTTTACCAGCAGCCCTGTATGATTATTCAATCAATATTTAGAGCAGGATAACCCGATGTTAAATTCTGATACCTTCGGCGACCATGCCGTGATCTATCCGAGAACCAAGAAAACTTTTATCAAGCTTCCCTGCCTCTTGCGGCAGAGATTGCAGTTTCCTAATTTAGTATTCAACCATCAGGTTTTCCAAAGGAGCTTAGTCGCTTTGGCCGCCGGAGGCGAAATCAAATCATCAAATGCGCGAAGCGCAACCACTTATGCCTTTTCTGCCTGACCGCTGGCCAGGATCTGTTCCTTGGCAAAGCGGATGTACTGCAGGATCGGGCGTCTGACTGTACAGTTGAAGGAGCAGAGTCCGCATTCAAAACAGCTGTGCAGGTGATGCTTTTCAGCCATTTCAAACATTTCATACTCGGCGTAACGACTGAGCATGTTCGGCTGAATTCTGGCCGGACAGCTAAGCACGCATTCACCGCAGTTAATGCAGGTTGCGTCTTCAATTGAAGGAAATGTGCCGGACGGAATTACGAACAGGCCGTAATCGCCTTTCTTGACTCCTTCATCAAGGCTGTAGATAGCCTCACCCCGGAAAGGACCATCCAGAACAACCTTGTCTCCGGACTTCACATCAATGTCCAGCTCATCAAATATATGGCGGACCGGAGTTCCGAAAAGAACGCGGTAGTTCTTGCCGTTGATGGTCATAATGGTATCGGTGATGGGCATTCCAGTCTTAAAAACACGTCCAAGGTTATAGAGATCCATAACGCTGATAACTTTGGCGTTATCCGGAAATTCCTTTCCTGTGACTTTTTTTACCACGAGAGCGTCAAGGGAGTTTGGATACTTAGGCTTAACAAAAACACGTTCAGTACCGGCAAGCTCATATGAAGACCCTGCGGCAACAGCCAGAGTGGTGTTCATCGGAGTTATCATGGATTCCGCAAGGCGCAGACCGGCTTCAATGGTTTCTTTCTCATCCTTAAGCAACTGCTCTGCTACGGAAATACCAGGTTCCGGATTCAAACCGTTCACCACCAGGTTCTCTGCGTGTGAGGAAAGAACCGCAACATTTATACCGAGTTCCTGCAGGATGCGCAGCAGGTCTTTTCCCGGACCCATAGATTTTATATCAATGGGCTCAACACATTCTTCACCACCATCAGATTTAATGGTCAGGTGATGATAGTTGACTGTGGTGGCTTTACCGGAAAGAGCCGCACTGCAGGCTGCTCCGTATTTTGAAGGACGCTCGGCAAGCAGTTGCCCTGCTAAGATCTTCTGGCCCTTTTTAATCTTAAGAATCTTGTTGCGCATGGAGATGTTAAGTTCCGCAGGCGCAGTGATGTCGGAGATGGCATTCTGAACATCTGATTCGAGGGAATAATGAATTCTAAGCATGAGAACTACCTCGCATGACAATCGTAACAGGAATCTTCACCGTAGGGGCCTCCATCACTTTCATGGCAACCCATACACTGGGAGTGGAAAGCTTCAGCCCGCAATGGAATGCTAGAGGTATCAGGCTTGTCCTCTTCTGCGAGGGGACCGGAAGGGACCTCATCGTGACAGCGCAGGCAGGCTTGATCACTGGGGAAATTCTTCTGGTGTTCAACCCTGAACTTGGCGTCAAAAGCAACCGGGTGACATGTGCCGCAGGCAATGGGTTTTTCTTGACCGATATCGTCGTGATGACAATCGGAACATTCATATCCATACTCCTCAGCATGTACAGAATGGGCGAAAATAACCCTGCCGCCACTGTTATCCATCACAACACGGGCAGGGCTTTCCTGTACCGCGGGCGGAAATAGAAAACCGGCTGCAGCCGCAACGGCCAAGACAGCAACAATTAAAGTTATTGGGATATATCTGTTCTTCAACGGATCAATCCTTAGATTTAGAAAGATTCAAGATTAAGGCACTAAGGCCGGAAACTAACGATTAGAAGCAAACCTATGCATCAATTTGCAGTTTCATCCTCCGGTAAATCTTTAAAAAGTGTATGGAACCCTCTATCCACAGCCTTTCGGAAAGATTCAGTCTGCCTCGCGATTCCACTTCCGCATCCTCTGGGAAAGGACACATATGGAAAACGGAATTGCGAGACAGCTAATGATTGGTCAATCATTCAGTATTGATTTCGGAGTAACCCTTTTCAAAAAATACTGCCTGGGTCAAGTAGGAAATACTCTCTTAACCTAAGACCAGAGCCGATAATCAAAAGCAGAAACCATCAGCACCTGAACCACAAGTGCCGAATACGATTGATTATTTGTTCAGCAAAAGACATAAAGCAATTACCATACCACGCATTTATAAAATATAACTTCGATAATTATTTTAACCACTCAAATCACTGAAATAAAACAAGTTAATATCGACAATAAAATATTGTGAAATTAATATTATAATCGTTGCTGAAAACTGCGGCAGTTTAACTTTGTACTTTTTTGCACAAAGTCTGAAATTTAAGAGTCTGAAAAACAAGACTACGCTGATAACATACTGTTTTAATAGTATTTACTCTATAGAATTGGGCTTTATATTTTGTCCTTTTTTTTGGACTTAACATATTACAATAATCAAATATCTGTTTTTGATAAATTATTTCAGATAGATAACTTTTTATACGCTCATTTCTAATAATGACTGTCTGAAATAGTGGAAACAGCCTAAAATTTGCCTCCTAGATACAAATTTCTACAAACTAAGTGCATATCTGCACAATCTGATTCTGTTTCCCCTTTCCAAACATCGGTTTTTTTGATTTGTTTACAGAGGATTCAATGTATTTAATTATACTTGATTATGCGTGGAAAGGTTCTATATTATTTATACAAAAGCTGCATGTATTAGTAAGATAACATCATCAGCACATTCATAAGCGAATCTCAGGATGGTTCAGCCCATTTTGAGCTACTGCAATTTATAACTAAGGGGAAAGCCGTGACTTTTTCAATTCGCAACAAAATAGTGTTGCTGGCAGTAGCAATTTCATTAATTACTGCCTCATCAATTTTCCTCACACTTAATTATTATGTCGGGGAAGGGTTCACCGCGGAAGCAATCCGCAATATTTCGACCATGAAAAAAGTAGTCAACAACCATCTGGAAAATATGTCCAAGGGTTTTCGGGAAAAAGTTGAGCTGTTGGCGCACGATGTAGACCTGATCAATTCGATTAAACAAGGTGATCCGCAGGAGTTGAATAAGAAACTGCGAAAGCTGATGGCTGAAACGGAATCGGAATTTTTGACTCTGACCGACGCAGATGGAGTGGTTCTTGGCAGAGGGCATGCAGACAGCCTCGGCGACAATATTAAGGCACACGGAACAGTGCGCAACGCTTTAAGCGGTAAAATCTCTTCCGGAATTATAAAAGGTAAAGAGGTTACATTCTCTCTGCGGGCAACAGCTCCCATAAAATCAAACGGCCGGATTATCGGAACAATATCCCTTGGGACGTCTCTTTCAAATGCAGCCTTTGTTGATGAAGTAAAACGGTTCAGCAATCTGGAAGTAACTGTTTTTAACGGCGACACCAGAGAAATGACCACCATCGTAAAAAACGGACACAGGGCTGTCGGCACGAAAATAACCAACCATGAAGTTACCGCCACTGTAATTGATCGCGGCGAAACATTCCTCGCAACAAACAATATTCTCGGCATTGACTACCAGACAGCTTACTGGCCAATAAAAAGTATGGATGGTTCAAATATAGGTATGTGGTTCATCGGCATGCCGATTAAAGCAATGGTAACATCACAGCGGAATATTGAAATCTCTTCACTGATGGTCATTTCCATCATCCTGCCGCTTATCATGCTTGGAGCATGGCTATACGCGCGAAGCCTTTCAAAGCCAATCATCGATACAACTGAATACGCCAGTACCGTTGCTGAAGGAGTCCTGGACCATGACCTCAATGTTAAAACCAATGACGAAGTGGGGGTTCTAGCCGCAGCACTGCTATCCATGGTCAGCACGCTTAAAGAGAAAATCGGCGAAGCGCACGAACAGACCCGCCTTGCTGCCGAGGAGACGAAAAGAGCGCAACAGGCAACGCATGAAGCGGATGAAGCTCGCAGGCAGGCTGAAAATGCCAAACGCGAAGGAATGCTTCAGGCAGCAAGTGATCTGGAAGATGTTGTTGAAATCATTTCTACAGCTTCCGATGAACTTTTCGCCCAGATTGAGCAATCTGCAACCGGATCAGACATGCAAAGCGAACGAACAAGCGAAACTGCAACCGCAATGGAGCAGATGAACGCGTCCGTTCTGGAAGTTGCCCGCAACTCAGGACAGGCTTCATCAACAGCAGGCGATGCGAGCAAAACGGCCACAGCTGGAGCTAAAGTTGTAAAAGAAATGGTTGAGGGCATCGGAACAGTGAAAAATTACTCCGAAGCCCTTGAAAAAGAGATGGAAAGACTTGGCAGAAGCGCAAAAAAGATAGGTCAGATCATAGATGTTATTTCCGATATTGCAGACCAGACCAACCTTCTGGCTCTTAATGCCGCAATCGAAGCTGCCCGCGCAGGTGAGGCTGGACGCGGTTTCGCAGTTGTTGCCGACGAAGTCCGAAAACTAGCGGAAAAGACCATGACCGCCACCAACGAAGTAGAATCAGCCATCGGTGAGATTCAGCGTGGAGCGCAACAAAGCATCGGGCAATGTACAAACACTGTGCAGGAAATCAGCAACGTTTCATCAAAAGCCGAGGATGCCGGTAACTCACTTAACGAAATCCTATCCCTGACTGATACTGTTTCCGAACAGATTCAGGGGATTGCTGCCGCATGTGAAGAACAGTCCGCAACTTCGGAACAGATCAACAGAGCCGTGGATGAAATCAACAATATCTCCACAGAAACCAACAATGCCATGCGCCAGTCTGCAAAAGCGACTTCAGAACTCGCCGCTCAGGCCCACCAGCTTAAGGCTATTATAGAACAGATGAAATCAGCATAAAACAGAAGCCGGCGTACCTAAGGGGGCGTCGGCTTTTATCTAGTTATTCTCATCGCTATACGAGACAACCCTGTTCCTTCCTTCATCCTTAGCCTGATACAGACACTTATCCGCAAGTTTAAGTACTGTCTCAACATCTGTATCCCCACGGACGGAAGTCAAACCAATGCTGACCGTACATTTTACAACATGACCACCAGCATGCACTTCAAGTGATTCAATATTCCTGCGTAGGCGTTCCGCAACCTGCTGTGCATCAGCTAGAGTTCCATGCACCAGCAAAGCGGCAAATTCTTCACCGCCGAGCCGTCCGAAAACATCAGATTTCCGCAAAGTTGCATGGCAGCACTTAACGAATTCTTTCAGGACAAGATCACCTGTATTATGACCATAGGAGTCGTTGACATACTTGAAATGATCAATATCGAGCATCATAAGGAAAAGACCGCCGCCGTAACGCTGCAACCTTTCCATCTCCACTACGGCACGGTCCATGAAATACCGCCTGTTATTGGCTCCTGTAAGTGGATCAGTGCTTGCCAATAATTTTACTTTATCGAGCATCTTCTGCTGCTCTGTAATATCATGGGCTGTGATACTGACCAACCTCTCTTCATCCACGGAAGAATCAACAGGATGATAGGTAACAGAGAAATAGCGTTTCCCTAGGGACGGTACGTCTATCCATGCTTCAAAGCTTGTTATCTTCCCTGTAAAAGCTTCGTCAATCAATGCCTTGGTCTGGGTATCAAAAATTGTCCTGCCGACTATCTCATATACAGATTTGCCAAGAAAAAAACTTTTGGGCTTATTGAACAAGCGGACATAGGAATCATTAACCATTACATAGCAATACTTGCGATCAATCAGGGAGACCAGATCCGGGCTGACCTCGACCAGCCTTTCAAACTGCCGCAACCTTTTTTCAACGGTCCTGCGCTGTCGGATCTCTTTTGAAATTTCTTTGTTAACACGACGCAGATCAGTCAGAGCGGAGCTTAATTCTTCAGTACGCTTTTCCACCATAGACTCCATTTCCGCATATGCATGCCTGAGAGCCTCCGCAGATTCCTTACGGCGGACTATATTCCACATCCCTTCCATCAACAGCGAGACCTGCCGGACATCTTCCTCTTGATACTCCTCTTCCTTATTGGCCACCCCTGTAAGCAGGACAATTTTACCATCGTCAAAAAGAGGAACATTCATATGCCGGGAAATAGGGACATGCCCTTCAGGTAGCCCCTGCTTACCTTCATAGCCTTCATAGTCATTCAGGATTACTGGCTTACGCTGCCTGATTGCATCGCCCCACACACCGGTATCTTCAACATTATAGCAATCAGGCACCATTTCCACGGCACACATGGGCATAACTTTTTTAGACCACGCATAAAGTCTGAGCTGGGTTTCATCCTCGTTAAGAAAGTAAACATATCCGATATCACTTCTGGTAATCCTGACGGCGGCTTCCAGCGTGAAATCATACAACTCTCCTAGAGGAGCTTCTGACATACCTGCAAGTCTACTCAGAGTATCAAACCTGATTTCATTCAGACGCCCTTTCTTCTCGCCCTTAAGCAGCTTAGCTTCGGTCTTCTTACGCTCTGAAATATCCCTCAATGTTGAGATATAAACAGTACGCTCAGCATGATCCATGCTGGAAAGACTAAGGCTGACAAACACAGAATCACCTGAGGCATTGATAAACTCAGTTTCAAAATTATGAACAGGGTTGCCTTCCTCCAAAAGGTCAAAAAGTCTCTTCCGGTCCTCTGAGAACTTATAGCAGATTGAAGCATTCTCAGGTATTTCAGAAACCTTCGCATAACCTAACATCGCCGCAGCTCTTGAATTTCCGGCAAGCACACTCCCTTGCGCATCCGTGATGGCAATGGCATCAGGTGTAGCTTCTACAAATTTTCTGCACAATGTGTTTTCGGAGAATAACCCTTCAAAAATTTTATCAAAGTAAAACAATAAGCCCTCCGGACTGTAACAACGTCTTTAGAGGTTAGGCACATCAACAATCAAAGGATTACTTTATTTCCCAAGACATTAAATTATTAATCCTCAAAGATATCATTATATCATCCTTTCCTCCTACCCGTGAGCAGGGTCATAGCAGGCGAAAAACAACGGCTGCGGACCAACAGCAAGACCAGAATTGACGAAAGCGCAGTGGAAGCCACAAGCATGAACATAACAACCATCTGGTAACGAACCGCTTCTTCCGGATCTGCACCCGCTAGAATCTGACCTGTCATCATCCCCGGAAGGGAAACCAGCCCCACCCCCATCAAAGAATTAATCGACGGAATCATCCCGGCGCGTAAGGCCTCGCGGAAAATTTCTGCTGTAGCCTCTTTGTAGTTTGCCCCGTGACAAAGCATCATCTCAACTTCATCCCGACGACTTTTTAACTCCGAGAAGAAACGCTCCAATGACAACGCCAGTGAGTTCATTGAATTCCCTGCTATCATTCCGCCAATGGGAATAAAGTATTGCGGGTCCCACCATGGTTGCGCACCGATAACAATTTTTGTAACCAGAACTGTAACCAGCGAATAACTGACCATAACCGCCAAACCGGTCGGCATCAGGTAAGAAATATTCTTCTCCTTGACCCGACCATGAATAATATTGACCGAAAACAGGGTCATAGCCAGATAGAGGCCCAGCACCAGAATCGCGCTGTTCAGGCCAAACAGAATCTTAAGCAGGTAGCCCATAGTCAAGAGCTGCACGAAAGCGCGCAGAACGCCGACAATCAGATCTTTTTCAAGCTTGAGTTTATAATAGACGGAAAGAATCCCAGAAACTGAAACAAGGGCAACGGCAATCAGCAATTGAATCCAGCTTATGGGAATAAATGTGCTGGTCATGGAAGAACCTCAACCAATCCTCCTGATACCGTCAGGAGCATATGCGGACAAGCTGGATGATAGTTTGTATGATTGACCATAAGAATGCAGACCCCTTCTGCTGCAAGTTCTTCGGCTATTTGCTCCACCTTTTCCCTGCTTTCAATATCCAGAGCACTGGTTGGTTCATCAAAACAGATTACCACAGGTTTTGGCAATAAGGATCTAATAAGACACAACCTTTGACGCTGCCCTACGGAAAGTTCAGCTGCTTCGCTGTCAAGGGCAACATCATCAAGTGCCAGCCTCCCTAGCCAATCGTAAAGCTCATCATCTCCGGGAAGGCTGCTGCTCTTTCTTATTTCAAGGTTGAAAGGCATCAGCAGGTTCTCACGCACTGTCCCCGGAAGCACTGTGGGTGTCTGCTGCACAAAGCTTATCCGGGTCCTCAATTCCGGTGGGTATATGGATTTGAAAGGTTCCCCATGAATAAAAATTTCCCCCTGAGTCGGCTCTTCAAGTCGCACGGCCAGCCGTAGCAGTGTGGATTTTCCGGAACCGGACGGTCCGGAAATCAATACAAACTGCCCCGCAGGTACAGCAAATGAGACACCACTCAATCCCTTTCCGCCAGGCCAACTGAACGAGACATTTTTAAATTCAAGAACAGGAATCTCGCCAGCAACGTCACCACAAGGGGGAGTTTTCAATTTATTACTCCATCTTTCAGTTTGTAAAAGGCTTAAAAACAGGCCTGCTCATTCTCGTAATCATAACGCATAAATTTTTATTCAGTCATTTTTATACTAATCAACATATATTAGTAACAGATACTAGTTACAAGTATACTAAAACATGAAAATAATAACTGACCTTACACTCTTTTCCAAACTTTGCATTAGAACTTTTATACTATGACTTTTACCCGCAAAGCCCGGAGGCCGTGTACTCCCTGCAGATCTTCCAGCACATGATTTTCAATTTCCCCTTCGATCAGCCCTTTGTCCGCAAGATATTCCAAGTAGCTTGTATACTCCCGCCACTCCTTATCCTGAGTGTAGATAACAGAAAGCATTCCTGGCCGCGTGAGCCGCTCACCACTGCCAAGAATCCTAGACTTATCGATACGTTTCTTAATTATTTCATAACGGATATTGTAAGTTCCCTCGACTTCAAATCTCTTTTCATCAACCCGGAAGAGGATCGTCAAGGGAGCGGAATGGACCAGAATAAGCGGCGAGCAGCTTAGCTTAACCTTCAATTTAGGCAAAAGGGATTCTGTGAGCCTGACCATTTCACACATCTTAATCACCTGCCAAACCCGCAGATTTTTAAGCTGAACATCATCAAACTTAACATCCCTGACCATGGATTCGCCTACATAAATATTATACTCAACTCCGTCAGTACGGTATTTTTCAAAATAGTGGGGGAAAATTTTCTGTGCCCTTACTTCCTCCTGATCAAGAAAAGTGGTCAACGAACGGTTCAGCAATGAAACCGACTCTTCGTAATCACGACGTCGCTGATAGATAACACCCATCTCCGGATTCATTTCCATGAAATATTTATCAATCTTGGCCGTATATTTTTCTGATGTTTTACAAAGATATCTAAAAAAAGGTTCTACCCGCTGCTGTAGGAATTCAATAATATTAATCTCATCCCCGGAATTGAGTCCTTCACAAACAGCGGCGGCATAGCGCGCGAGGGTTGTATAATAATAGTCAGCTATGGGAATAGCACGGTTACGGTAGATTGCACTCAGAGCCTGTGACGCAAAATCCAGCTGCTTGAGCAGGTCATCCTGAATAGCCTGATTGCGTTCATCTGAGGAACTGCGGATATCCATGCTCCCGTAAAGCGGGTAGACATCGGGGAAAACAATATCTTCGAAACGGGATTCACCGTCTTCTCCATTGCTGCTCAGAAAATTATAGGCCGCTTCCTCAAACCTCCATGACACACTGGGATGTATAGCCGTACAGTAGTCTTTAATGACGCGGTCCATGCGAGACTCCAGCCGACTCATTTCCCGCCGTACAGCGACACTCAGAACAGGAAACAGCTCAGCAAGCTTACGCACTGAATTAGAGCTTATCATATCTTTAGTATCTGAAAGCAGTTCCAGCACAGCGATAACCATGTCACCGTCCTTTAGAGGGATAAGACCCAAACTGCGCGCACCTTCCCGGTACAGGTAATCGACAAAACCGTTATGCCCTTTACACTGAATAATTTCAGTTATGAAATATGGCTCACCGTTTTTAAAAACCTGAGCATAAATCTCTTCAAACAAGCCGGCTGCTTTACCGGGATAATCCCGCAAAACACTACGCGATATGGCTTCCCGGTTACCCTGTGTTACCCGGTAACGCAAAACAAGGCCCACGCGCAGGTCTTCGATCTTTAAAATAGAACGCAGGCGGTGCTTTACTGCCGCAATATTATGCTTTCTACGCAAAGAACCGTTTTCCACAAGCTCGGACTTTAGCTGAGATATGTTTTCCTTTTCGGTTACCTCGGAAAATCTGACAGTAATCAACCCCTTAAAACTGACACCGTCCAAAGGCATAAGCCGCTCAAGAGTTTCCCGGTCACGCATAATCAGCATCCGGGAAAACTGCTCCCGCTCCAGAATTTTAAGCCCACCGGCATCGACATCCACAAAACGGAAAGAGTAATCTGCCAGAAAATAGCGATCCACTTTCTGCTGCCTATCGGGCATTTTCATAATCACTTCTGCCATTTCGTGATTAAGCTGGTAGTATATATCGAAAAGCATTGTGTAGGCGAAAAGCAGATTTTCGCTATATAAATCGCCTAAGCCCATCAGCAGACTTTCGCTCAACTCAAGTTCGACACCGGGTTCCTCAAACATCTGCCTGTACCGAGTGGTCGCGAAAATATGATCATGGGTGAAGGGAGCCTGTGCCTTACATATACATTCAGCATCATCGAGATCAGGAAAAACCAAACGCATAAGAAAATTTATTTCATCTGAATACCTTTGCAGATTTTCAGATGAAACAACACCACGAAGGACCTCTTTGCCCTCCATGGAATCCAGAATCTTGCTTATCTGTCTGCTGTACTGGTTTCCTGAAACGGACATCATTGAGCGGGCGTTACGAAACAAAGGCTCAAAACTCAATTCTGCCGTAAAAGGCAGTGCCGCGTATGCTTTCATGACTTCTTCGCGCAAGGGAGCCTCCCCTTTTAGACTGAACACTATTAATATACATTAATTAATCATACTGGTGAAGCTCCGGACAACGAAAAGGGAAACAGTTGCCAAGAAAAACGAGCGGATATATCTTAATCAGAATATTTCATTTGGAGGAATTATGGGGCAAAACAATAAAACAGAATTAATTTCCAGACGACAGGCATTTAAACTGACTGCTGGAGGTGTTCTCGGCATACTGAGCGGCTGTGCCATCAACCCGGTAACAGGACAGCAGCAATTGATGCTGGTATCCGAGCAGCAGGAAATCCAGATGGACCGCCAGAATTCCCCCCACCAGTTTTCCGCTGACTACGGAGCCGTTCAGGATAAACATGTAAACGACTACGTAACCAAAGTCGGAATAACCCTTTCTTCAAGCAGCCACAGACCGGACATGCCCTATTCCTTTCGCTGCGTGAATGCCAACTACGTAAACGCCTACGCTTTTCCCGGTGGCAGTATCGCCTGCACCCGCGGTATTCTGGTTACTCTCGATAATGAAGCTGAGCTGGCCGCCCTGCTGGGGCACGAAATAGGGCATGTTAATGCCAGACACACTGCATCACGCATGAGTTCCGCCATGGCAGTGCAAGGTATTGTAGCCATCGGAGTAGGAGTTGCCGGCACTCAGGACAGCCGGCTGGTCCCTCTGGCTGCAGGTCTTGGCGGAATTGGAGCCGGAATGCTGCTGGCAAGCTATTCCCGCTCTGACGAACGACAGGCGGACAGCCTCGGCATGCAATACATGGATAACGCCGACTATGACCCGGAAGGTATGGTCGGCCTGATGGAAGAGCTCAACAAACTGAACAAGAGCAAGCCGTCATTCGTACAGCAGATGTTTGCCTCACATCCCATGAGTTCTGAAAGGTACGCTACGGCCGTAAAAAAACGCGATACAGTATATGCTGACAGCAAAGGAAAACTTTTGCGCGAAAGGTTTATGGACAACACCGCTTCGGTGCGCAGAATAAAACCCGCAATCATCGAGATGCAAAAAGGAGAAGGGGCAATGGGGAAAAAGAGCTACCATGAAGCAGAGGAACACTTTGCAAAGGCTCTGCGCATTGCACCCAATGATTACGCAGGGCTGCTGCTTATGTCCAAATGCCAACTAGCTCAAGGTAAGTCTGCCGAAGGATTGCAATATGCCGAGCAGGCTAAGAACAGGTATCCGCAAGAAGCGCAAGCTTTGCACATGACCGGAATGCTGAGTATGGAAACGGGCGATTTCCGTCAGGCGGTTTCCAACTTCAATGCTTATGAAAAACGTTTGCCCGGCAACCCCATGACCACTTTTTTCAAAGGAGTGTCATACGAAGCTCTCGGAAACCGTAACATGGCTGCAAATGAATACTACCGTTTTCTTAAGGCCACCAATCAGGGTAGCTATGCAAAGCACGCATACGGCCGGCTGACAGATTGGGGATATCTTAAATAATCCAATATAGAAATAAGATTTCAGTACCGGACCGCAAATAGCCGCCAGATAAATAAAACCTCCATGACATGTCGGAACTCGGTACTGTTTCTCCCTTTAATTTTTTTACCTTATCTAAAAACAAAATAATTTTATTAATTCGCTAACTGTTGCAACTACACTACAACAAAAAAATATTTTTTATGAAAAAATAAAGATAAACATATTATCTAGTATTTTAGAAACAAGCTGGCTAAATATAAATATACATTTTCCAAACACTATCAACGCAATGCACTCTGCACATTATTGACAACTAAATGCCCAACATTTAGTAATGGCGTCCAATTAATTCATAACATTGAAAGTTATCAGGAACACTGCAACTTTCTTCCAATAATAGGGGGGTGGAGAATGCTTAAAAATATGAAAGTCGCTACTAAGATAGCTTCGGGATTCGGGCTACTTATGCTTCTTCTGGCAGCAACAGCCGGCCAGGGGATTTTAAAACTTACAGACAATTCACACGGGTTCACAGAGTACCGTGGACTGGCCCGGCAGACGAACCTGACCGGTCGTATTCAAGCCAACATCCTGCAGGCCAGCATAGGAGCCATTGCATATATCAACTCCGGCTCACAAGATTCTCTGGAACAATACAAAGCCAGACTGCAAAAGCTTGAAGATTTACTCAACACCGCTGACAACGAAGTGACTGATCCAGAACGAGCTTCTCTTGTCACCAAGCTCAGGCATGAAATTGATACGTACAGAAACACGTTCAAAAAATTTCAGGATGCAAAAAAAATAGAATTAGGATCACTGGAGAAGGCAACTGAAAACAGTAAAATACTGAATGAAGGGCTTAATACCCTGATACAAAGCGCAAAAGAACGTGACGACAGCTTTCTCATGGCTATGATTGAAAAAAGCAGAGCTGCCCTCTTTGAAGCAAGACTGGCCAACTTCATCTTTATTTTTAAAACAAAGAATCAGGAAGACGGTAAAAAAGCAGTTATCCTGTTCAACAATTTCAGTAAAGGCATCGGAGACATCCAGAATGTTCTTTACTCCCCTGCCGACCTCGCTCTAATCAATGAACTCACTGAAAACACAAAACTTTATGTCAGCCACACAGAGTCAATTATTGCGGCAAATTCAGCCCAGATTACTGCTGAAGAAAAGTTGAAATCACTTGCTCCAATCTTGGCTGAACACATTGACAATCTTAAGTTGTCCATCATGAAACAGCAGGATGAACTGGGGCCGCGCATGCAGAGTGCCATTGCTGCCGCAGCAAAAAATATGACTATAACCTCGGGTGTTACCCTTCTCGTAGCTATCATACTCGCGTACTTCATTTCACGCAGCATAACCATCCCCCTTGCAAAGGCCCGGACATTTGTGCAGGAGCTGGCCGGCGGCAATCTCAACTGCAAGATGGAAGTTGACCAGAAGGATGAAGTGGGCATGATATGTAAAGACATGTCTCAGGTTGAAAGAACCCTGAGAAACGTAATGTCCGAAATTGATAATACCATAACCGGAATTGAAGTCGGCAAAATCGACAGCCGTGCCGACAGCTCCAACTTTCAGGGAAGTTATGCCGAACTAATTAACCGCACGAACATGGCAATGACCGTGATGCGGTCATTTATCGATTCAGTTCCGGTTCCGATTATGACCATGGACCGTGACATGAAGATTCTGTTCATGAACGACACAGGTATTAAACTCCTCAACAAGCCGCTGGAAGAGTTGAAAAAAGGGAAATGCTCCACAACCATCAGCACTCCTGATTGCGGTACAGGAAACTGTGCCTGTGCCAAATCTTTCACTTCCGGGAAACCTGAAAGCGGAGTTACGGTAGCCGTAACCCCTGCCGGAAAACTTGATATCGATTACATTGCCGTCCCCATTAAAAAGGACGGGAAGGTCGTAGGCGCCATGGAAGTCATTCTCGACCAGACATCCGTCCGCACTGCGCAGCGCACCATGCAGGATGTGGCTGCACGGACTCAGATAGTTTCCGAACAGCTTTCATCCGCAAGTGAAGAACTGGCCGCACAGGTAGAGCAGATCAGCAACGGTTCTAAAATTCAGCATGAAAGAATAACCTCGACTGCCACCGCCATGGAGCAGATGAACAGCACAATCATGGAAGTTGCCCGCAGTGCCTCCAGTGCTTCCGGTAAAAGCATGGAAGCGCGACAGCAGGCGGAGCAAGGATCGAAAATTGTATCCGAGGCAATCGAATCCATCACCGAAGTCAACAGTATCGCCAATGAACTACGCGCTAATATGTCCAACCTCAGTAAACAGACAGAGTCAATAGGCACGGTCATGGAAGTGATTTCCGACATTGCCGACCAGACCAACCTGCTGGCACTGAATGCCGCCATTGAAGCAGCCAGAGCTGGAGAAGCAGGACGCGGATTCGCCGTGGTTGCTGATGAAGTACGAAAACTGGCTGAAAAAACAATGTCCGCTACCCACGAAGTCGGAAGCAATGTGGAAAGCATCCAGCAGGCCATGCGTTCCAATATGCAGGAAGTTGAAAATGCAGTTGCTGCTGTGCAAAAAACCACCAAACTGGCCTCCCGCTCCGGTGATTCTCTGGAAACAATCGTCAGCACCGTTGATTACTGCGCTGATCAGATCGAAGGAATTGCCACTGCTTCTGAAGAACAGTCCAGTGCCTCAGAGCAAATCAATGTCTCAGTAACCGAGATAAACAACATCACGCGGGAAACAACTAAAGGAATCCAGGAGTCCGCCAAGGCAGTTCAGGAACTGGCAACAATGTCCAGTGAACTGAGTGAACTGATTAAGGAACTTCAATCATAACAAATGATCTCGCTCTAACATTCCAAGCCCGTCTGCTGCAGCAGACGGGCTTTTTTTATTCATCAAAATCACAAAATATCCTTTCCACTGGAAGAAAACATGAGTTCATGCTTAACTGATTTACAAAAACAGGAGTGTGTATGGAAAAATCCATTCTGACATTTATAGTTGCGGCTATACTAACCTGCCCAGCAACAGTATGGGCCGGAAACTATCCCATTGTGGACAGTGGACAGGAAGCCTGTTTCGACAACTCCAGCCAGATTCAGTGTCCGGCCAAGGGGGATTCATTTTACGGGCAGGACGCCCAATACAAAGGCAACCAACCCCGCTACAAAGATAACGGCGACGGAACTATCTCCGATATCGTTACCGGATTGATGTGGGTGAAAGCCCGTGGCGACAAGCAGTCATGGCAGGCAGCAATTGATGGAGCCGAAGCCTGCCGAGTTGGAGGCTATAGCGACTGGCGCGCCCCGACTATCAAGGAACTATACTCACTTATTGATTTCAATGGCCGGGTCATGGGCGCGGGATCAGTATTAACACCGTTCATTGATACGGACTACTTTGATTTCAAACTCGGTGACAGTTCAAAGGGCAAACGCTTGATCGACTGTCAGGATTGGTCCGCAACCACTTATGTAGGGCAAACCATGGGCGGTAATCCCACCGCATTCGGGGTTAACTTTGCGGACGGACGCATCAAAGGGTATGGCAAAACAGGTCGCGGCAGCCACAGCATAAAATATATACGCTACGTGCGCGGCAACCCAGACTACGGTAAAAACGCTTTTGTAAACCTGAAAAATGGTACAGTTGAAGATAAAGCCACCGGGCTGATCTGGCAGCAGCAAGACAGCGCCAAAAAACTCAACTGGCAGGAAGCCTTGAATTACTGCGAAAACCTGAATTCTGCCGGACGTATAGACTGGCGCCTACCGAACGTAAAAGAACTGCAATCAATTGTGGATTACACTCGCAGCCCAAAAACCAGCGGTAGCGCAGCAATTAATCCGATTTTTAAAGTTACGGACCAGGAATCCTACTACTGGTCCTCAACCACCCACATGGACGGGCCTATGGGCACCGACCATGCGGCGTACATAGCTTTCGGCCGAGGCATGGGCTACTTCGCCCCTCCGCGAAGTACCTCAAAGAAATGGATTGACGTCCACGGAGCCGGGGCACAGCGCAGCGATCCCAAGGCCGGTAATCCTGATAACTTTCCTAATGGACGCGGCCCACAGGGCGACGACATCCGCATATACAACTACGCCCGCTGCGTAACCGCAGGAACGGCCAAGCCGTATGATCCGCCCTACATTCAAATTGAATCTCTGAACATGAGCAGACCCGGTTCAGGCATGGGTGTAATGGGCGGCAACAGACAGGGATTTCAAAGAAAACAAGGTATGAATTACGACATGAACCAAGGTAAAATGGGGCAATCTCAGGGCATGGGACAAGGACGCAACCGCCAAGGACCGCCGCCGGAAGCCTTCACAGCCTGCATCGGAAAATCACAAGGGGATGACTGCACAGTACAAACCCCGCGGGGAAAGCTTTCCGGCACATGTATAAGCCGCAACGGACAACCATTCTGCGCACCAAGTGGACGCCGGCAAGGTGGAATGGGCAGAAAACCTATGCAATAAAGAAATCCCGGAATGGAGCTCCATTCCGGGATTTCTTCTCTGAACTATTTATAAATAACTGCGGCTAAGCCTGATAAATATTTTGGGATTCTAAACCCCTTTACAAAATGTTTTAGCCTCCGGCGGCAAACCCTTCGTATCAAAAAGTAAAGCGTATCACCCAATTATTACAAACCTTCCACGTAATCCATAATAGCCTGTGCGGAATTTTTGGAACAGCGCACGGCTTCGGCAACAGTTCTGGCTCCGGTGACAACATCACCGGATGCGAAAATGCCTTCACGGGTAGTGCGGCCTTCTTCATCGGTGATAACCAGTCCGGTCCTGCCGATCTCGATCCCGGTAAGATTGTTACGCGGCGCCTGACTTACGGCGATGAATACGGAATCGGCCTGTTCCAGCTTTTCGGAACCTTCCACAGTAACAAGTCTAACTTTGCCGTCTTCCGCGGTTTCTTTTTCCGTGCGCACACAGACAACACCATGTTCATTCAGCTCCAGCGGAGAATGGAAAAACTTGAAACGCACCCCGTCCAATTTGGCGTATTCATACTCATACTTGGTGGCGGACATATCTTCCTGCCCCCGGCGGTAAAGCACAGTTACTTCCTGTGCCCCTTTGCGCAAAGCTGTCCGGGCCACATCCATAGCCACGTTCCCGGCTCCGATAACCGCAACTTTGCTGCCGAGCTGATATACATCAGGGTTCTTAAGATAGTTAATGGCATAATGAACATGTCCTAGAGTCTCGCCTTTCAGCCGCAAGGGGCGCGGATTCCAGACCCCGGTTCCGATGAAGATAGCCTTATAGCCGTCACTCAGCAGATCATCGAGAGATATGACCGGACCGATAAGCATATTGGGTCTGATTTTTACTCCCAACTGAATTAGGACATCGCGCAACTTTTCGAGAATATCCTTGGGCAAACGGAATTCGGGGATACCGTACTGCAGTACTCCACCGATTTTGTCCTCGGATTCAAAGATGGTCACCTCATACCCTTTCAGGGCAAGGATGAAAGCCACGGTAATTCCGGCAGGTCCGGAACCTACAACCGCAATACGTTCTTTGCGTTTTTCTGCTTTCTGAGGCGCAAACTGAGCCAGATAGTAGCGTGAAATATAGTTTTCAATATCACTGCACTGCACCGGGGAACTCTTTCGTCCCAGAATACAGTGTCCTTCACAGAAATTTTCGTGAGGGCATATGAGAGAACAGACCACAGAAAGCGGGTTGTTCTCAAAAAGCATGGCCCCGGCCTCCTGCATTTTTCCATCAAGCAGGAGTTGGATCATTTTATTAATTGGTGTGCCTAGCGGACAGCCCTTGCTGCAAAGAGGTTTCTTGCATTGCAGGCAGCGGGTAGCCTCTTCAATGATGTGTTTTCCCATATGAATAATGTGTGGTTTGGTCCTTGAATTAAGCGGACCTTATTTTATGAGGGGATTGGAAAATAGTGCGTGGAACACGGTTAATAGCAAGGGTAGCCTAGAAGGTCAAAGCCTTATGGCTACCGGAGAGTTCCAAAGTACTCTCCGGAAAACCATTCAGGTCGACGTCTTCAATAATTCACAGTCAGTAAACTATTTACCGTAGTAGGATTCCATGAACAGCTCTTTCATCTGCTCAACGGAAATCTCACGAGGATTTGTGCTGGTGCAGGGATCTCCGCATGCGCCCTCGGAAATCTTATCGAGGTTGGCAAGGAATTCGTCTTCTTTCACGCCGAACTCTTTAAGAGTTGCAGGAATCTGCATATCCACGTTAAGTTTTTTCACAAAGTTGATCAGTGATTCAACCAGATCTTCAGTGCTGGAACCACAAAGACCGAGTCTCTTGGCAGCATCTGCGTATTTTTCACCGGCTTTTTCAGCGTTAAAGCGAATAGCTGCCGGAAGATAGATTGCATTGGCGCAGCCGTGAGGGATGCCGAAAAGGTGCCCGGTCTTGTGCGCCATGCTGTGGACTATGCCTAGGATTGCGTTGGAGAAAGACATACCGGCAAGGCACTGGGATATATGCATTTTATCACGAGCTTCCTTGTTTCCTTTGTAGGATTCAACCAGTTCATCCTGAATCATTTCCATGGATTTCATGGCGAGGCAGTCAGTCAGTTCATTAGACATGATGGAAACGTAAGCTTCCAGAGCATGTGTCAATGCATCCATACCTGTGTATGCGACAAGACTTGCAGGCATTGACTGTGCCAGATCACTGTCCACAATTGCCAGATCAGGGGTGATGTTGAAGTCGGCAATGGGAAACTTCAGTTCAGTATCATTGTCGGTGATGATGGAGAACGCTGTTACCTCCGTTCCAGTACCACTAGTGGTTGGTACTGCTGCGAAATGCGCTTTCTTGCGCAGTTCAGGAAGGTTGAAAGGCTTTGCAGCTTCTTCAAAGGTGAAATCAGGGTTCTCGTAAAAAATCCACATGGCCTTTGCTGCATCGATGGGGGAACCGCCTCCCACACCGATAATCCAGTCCGGCTGAAAATCATTCATCAGTTCAACGCCACGACGTACAGTAGAAACAGAGGGGTCAGCCTCAACACCTTCGAAAAGTGTGGTTTCGATTCCGGCTTCTTTCAGAAATCCTTCTATTTTATCGAGAGCACCGTTTCTCTTTACAGAACCGCCGCTGATAACAATTACAGCTTTAGAGCCTTTAATATTTTTGAGTTCTTCAATGCTTCCTGCACCGAAATAGACTTCACGGGGGATAGTAAATCTTGCCATTATAGCTTTCTCCATTGATCTTCCTAAGAAACTAAAAACTTGGGAAAATTATTAAGATTTGGAATAGAACAAACATAGTCTGAATATTAACTCATACTGTTTTAAAACAGACTAAAATATAAGTTTGTAAAAACTGGAAACGTTTCCCGGACATTGGGTGAGAAGCTTTAAACACAAAAAAAATTTTCCTGTAAAGTACGCACCTTTTGGTCTCATAGTTTACAACTGGTTAGTAGTTCCCATTTGGTAACTACCTATTAGATTAAATAGAAAACTGCACAAAAGTATTAAATCTGGTAAGTTGAAAGCTTCGCTGTATTGATCGCAATTTTTAGAGATTACAAAATACGCCTTAAATTTATTTTAAATTTTAATTTTTCCGGGTAGCGGCCGGAGTTCGGCGCAATGAATGGAGAGAAAATGCCTGAAGACAGAACCCACAAAGTAAGCTGCAACAGCTTCACATATGAATTGGAAGTGGCTTTTGAAATATTATCCGGCAAATGGGTGCCGTTGATCATACTGCATCTTGCGGACGGAGAACCCAAGAGATTCGGTGAAATGCGCAGACTGATGCCCAAGGTCACCCAGAAAATGCTGACCCAGCAACTACGAAGCCTTGAAAAATACGGGCTGGTAAACCGCAAAGTTTATCAGGAAGTGCCCCCGGCGGTAGAATACTCGCTCACCGAAATGGGACTAAAGCTTATCCCCATCTTCGAGAACGTGAATGAGTGGGCTGTGGAATATCTGGAGAAACGGAAGGATGAAGAATAAACGAAATGACAAAAAAAGGCGGATTCCCGATCGGGAACCCGCCTTTTAAATCGTCTTTTACGACAAAACTATTTCAGCACTTCAAGTAAAGCTTCTTCACCGATGCGGTTAACAAAGCCGCTGGTGCGCTCACGTTTACGACCGTTTTCTTTGTAGAAAGCAAGCGCCTTTTCAACTAGTGCGAGAGCTTCATCGTCACCCAGCTTGGAGCCGATTGTTACGCCTCCGCGCACGTTGCGCACTGCACCGCCGCCGAAAAGGACATCCCAGCCTTTGGGAGTTCCTATAAGGCCGATGTCGCGAACATTGCTGAATCCGCAACCTATCTTACAACCGGAAACACCGCTTTTGATCTTGAAAGGATAGGGAGCATTCTGTTTGATCACTTCAAGCAGTTTCTTACCCATGCCGCGGCTGTCCTGAACGCCGAATTTACAGATGCCCACACCGGTACAGACTCCGACAGTCGGCGGTGCCTTCTTAACGGAAGAACCTATGCTGGCAACAACTTCATCCAGTTTATCCTTGGGAATGCCTTCCAGATTCAAACGCTGGCCGGTGGTCACGCGAAGTGAGATCAGGTTGAACTTAGTCATGGTTTCCATGACAGTCTTCATCATACCGGGAGTAAATTCTCCCTGTGAAAGACATATGCGCAAGGCGTATGTATCATTCTTACGCTCAACAGGCATCACCACAACAGGTTCAGCAACAATATTATCCATAAAAAACTCCTTAGTCTGTTTAGTCATTGTTCATTTACAATAGAGCGTCCAGTTCTGCAAACAAGGATTTAGCGGCAAAAGTTAGCATATAAATAACACAGAAGCTTGCTTATCCACGGTCCTACTTTATTTTTGCCACCAAATTACGTAGTAGATTGAAATGCAGCACACCTTTAGCCTTATTGTTATAATACTCAGCCTGAGTATCGGGGCTACCGCAAGCCTTGCGCAAGAAGTTATCGTTCCTGTCAATCACTATCCACCGTGGAGAATTGTAAACACCAGCGAAGATATCGGTGGCATAAATATTAAATTAATGGATACCCTACTCAGTAAGATCGGCCTGAAAGCTACATATGTTGTGCGTCCTTGGAAACGAGGACAAAGGATGATGAAAACTGGTACAGCAGATATAATGAATGGGTTGCTTAAGAATAAAGAACGCGAAGAATCAATGATATTCCTTGCCCCACCATACAAAACAAAAAGCACAAAGGCATTCTACGTTTTAAAGAACAGTCAAATTAAAATAAACTCTTATAACGACCTGTATAAATATAAAATTGGTGTTTCACTCGGCTCACATTTTTTCCCTCAATTCGATAATGATGTCCGATTAACAAAGGACTCTGGCAATGATGCTCTTAACAACCTAATTAAATTAAAGTTCCACAGAATTGACACCTTCATAATGACTGAAACGGTAGGTGACTATTTGTGCAATAAAGAAGAATACCGAGGTTTATTTAAAAAAGCTGAATATAAGTATAACAAACCTCTTGCAGTATACTTTGCTGTTTCCAAAAAATCACCATTGGCCCAAAGAGTACCGGAGTTGAACGCAGCATTGAAAGGTATGGTCGAATCCGGGCAAGCCCAAAAGATAATAACCGAATTCATTTACGGGAAAAATTATACGAACTGACCTCTTCCGTAATTTCATCTGTATGGTAATCCAGTTTGACATATTCAGATTTCGGGTGAAGGATACATTCTTTCCAAAGGAGAGCTTACATGCGTATATATATGGGATTCGATGATACTGATGACAAAGACGCCGCCATGGGTACAGGGCGCCTTGTCCGTGAATTTGTCTACAAACTGGACAGTTACTGCCATATAATCGGAATTGTCCGTCACCAACTTCCCAGACTGGAGAACATCCCATACACGTCCAACAACAGCTCCGCCTGTGCTATTATTGACATTCCTGATGGAGATAATCTTGACTATCTGCGCGAACAGGCCACAAGACATCTAAAAGAGTTCTGCGCTCCGGGCAGTGACCCCGGCTTATGCATTGCCCGTGAGGATGAAGTCTCCAGCGAGATTATAACGTTCTCCAAATCCGTAACCGGCCGCAGGCATACGCAAAAAGAAGCCCTGCACGCTGCCCGCGAAATCGAACTGTACGGACTTGGAGGCACCAACGATGGCATCATCGGTGCCACTGCTGCTGTTGGATTGACAGTTTACGGCTGGTGCGGACGTTTTATTGAATACGGACGACTGCGCGAGCTGGGGCGTGATCTTCACGTACAGGACCTCTTTGAAGCCGGGATCGACGTTATTTCAACCGACCGCGACCCTCTCGTACCGCTCCCCGGTGACGAAATCCGTAATGCGACATGGATCAGGCCCTCACTTTGGGGCGGACGCCCTGTTCTACAGGTCAAACGTATTGATTACGGAGTATGGGAACCCGCACACGGCAAGCGTAAAAAAGGGCACGCCATGCAGCCGGGTTCACAAAACCGTGCTACACACTCTCCTTGTAGCGGACAATAAAACTTTCCAGAGCGTCACGCTGACGCTCCATGTGAATTATCCACGCTTCCAATATTTCCAAGCCTTCCGGGGTGATGGAATAGACTCTTTTTGCCGGCCCGTCTCCTTCGGCATCCCATTTTGACTCTACAAGACCCTCTTCGTCCATCTGCCGCAAATGGCGGTAGATCATACCCGGAGGGGCTTCTCCACGCAAAAATCCATATCCGCTAATGGTCTGAATCAACTCGTAACCATATGAAGGTCCTGACTTTAGTGCCATCAACAACGAGGGCTGCACATAGCGCTGGGGCTTACCCCCACCTGCTTTTTTCGACATTTTTCACCTGTTCTTCTTGACTATATGTTCTTAGAGGATATATATCTAGTATAGACGAATATCCATAAAGACACAACAAACCAGAGGAGAGCTTTATGAAAATCTTCGTAAGAGAAAGAGCAAGGGCAGACGAAGGAACCAAGCGCCCCCGCTACCGTGTTGTTGGCGTACAGGGCGAAGGGCTGACCATCAAGGTCAAGCGCATCCGCAAATGTGAGCTCAATCAAATTGCTGAGCACACAGGAGCTGAGATTGTATACCTTGAACGTGATGGCAAAGGCAGCGAAGGAAAGAAGGACTAGAACAACCGGGGACCATGCTCAGCAGGGTCCCCGGTTTTAATTTTATTTATATACGATGGTTCCGACATGCTCTCCGCGCAATGCGGCATGAACACATTCGGGATCGTGCAATACATCAATAATCTGGAACTGCTTGAGTGTCTTGGCATTTTTTAGGAAGGTCAGGACTGCCCGTTCCACAATCAGATCATCGAGATCCATTTCAATCAGTTCGTCCACATGGATGCGGTCATAGAACTTGAGGGTTTCGCGATCCTTGGCCTTTTTGGGGTCGTCCTCGTAAAGTCCTTTCTCATCTTTCAGATAAATAACTGACTTTGCACCGATGTTTTCTGCCAGCAGGAAAGCACCGGAGTCTGTACGGTGCGGCGGGATGGACCCGACTTCAGCGGGATGCTCGAAAAAACCGTAGGGCGGGATACCGGTGGTAATAGGCAGGTAGCCGAGCTGGCAGTACATATTAAGCTGCTCTAGATGCTCACCATGCCCGATCTTTACGCCGCCGTGCTTAGCCAAAAGTATGGAAAGCATTTCCGCATTCTGCCACGAAACCTTATCGCCTAACTTTGAAAGAACCCCGGTAGGCATGCCGAGGTCAATGCCAATGTTGTAGACGTGACGGGCTCGGGTTCCGCCCCCGGTCATGAGCAGAATCTTGTGCTCTTCCTTGGCCTTGACCAGCTCATCAAGGATGGGAAAAAGTGCTTTAGCACCGCGGTCCATGATGGACTGCCCACCGATTTTCAGCACATTAACTTCCGGCTGCATATGGAAATACTCGTCTGCTTCTGTATTACGCAAACAATCTTTCCCCACAAGGGATTCACCCAACAGTTTGGTTTCTATGTGCAGACGGCCCTTCTCACCATCTTCCTTAATCAACTTACCCATAAGACCCTCCGTTTTATCAAAATTGTCCCCCCCGTTGATTTGATAGGGGGAGACAAGATTATAAACCATTTCCTACTATTGAAACACCTTAAATTTTATAAAAACCATACTCAACACAATCCCGGCCCCGAATGCCCATGCGAGATTGCTGATCAAAGTAACTACCAGCATGAGGACGATTACGGCCTGTGCGGGGCGTCCAGTTATATCGCGCGCAGCCATTATCAATTGCAGTCCGGCGAAAACAAGCAGCACACCGAGCACCCCCATAGGAATAAGTTGCAGAACTTTTACCGACTCTGGACCGAATCCAATTGCCAGCAGAACAAAAAGCACACCGATAATAATATTTGAACCGCAGGTGCGCGCTCCGAAACGGTAATGCGCAGCAAGCCCCCCCGCACCATGGCAAACCGGCATACCACCCACCATGGCAGCAAAGCCATTGGCAAGCCCCATGCTTATACACAAAGCCCGGTCTGTTACCCTGCGTCCTTCATCGCCGAAATATTCATAACTCAAGTCGCGGTTGGCAATAACGGCATTTCCAAGCGTCATTGGTATCTGGGGTAAAACAAGAGCCAGCAAGGCGAATGAAAACTCCTCACCGGAAGGAAAACCAAAAGGAAACAACTGCGGCAGATGAAACCCCAGACTAAGATCAGCCAGCCCCCGCCATGCACCAAGAAAACCGCCGAGAATCGCCCCGAAACCGACAACTACAAGACCTGCCGGAACACGTTTACTGTTGATCAATTTAAGGGTGACTAATCCGAAAATTAAACCGAAGACCAGGCTGAGCGGAATCGGACCTAGTGCCTGATACGACAAAAAAGGCTCAACTTTGCCCAAAGTCTCCTGCAGACCGCTTGTGCCGGCCGCAAGATAAACCCCTTTAAGCAGAAGCAGTATTCCTGTCGAAACCTGCACGCCACGGATAACAGGCAATGGAATCAATCGGGAAGCCTTGTTGACCAATCCGCTTGCGCCAAGGAAAAACAGGAATACGGCGACAATCATCCCGGACGCGCTTATCACCGCCGGGCTTAGCGACTGGGCGATAGCATAAGCTGAAATCACTTTCATGGGCTGCACCGCAATGGGAACCCGATAGTACATACCGCCTAAAAGATAGAAAACTCCTACTGTTAGAAACAGCCCTGTAGCGGAAAGCCCGTTAACAATTATCATGGCAAAAGCCAGAGGCAGCATGGCACCCAGATCACCGACAGAACCGGCCCATTCCATCCTGTTTAAACTTATACGCACTGCGATCCCTCTATTTCTATCATCTCAGGTTACATTAATACTGTATTATACTATAAAATAACAATGTTTTTAAAAGATGACACTGTAGACATAATTTCATCAGACATTTCCACATACATATAAGAGACTCCCGGACGTTTTAGCACACCGGGAGTTTCACAAATTGAATCAGGAACATGACAAGACATATCTTCCCAAGTAACCATAAATGACAACTTACTTGAATGTAACATGTTCAAATAAAAAAAGTCACCCTGATTTGGGTGACTTTTTAAGATTCCATCGTTTCAATACTACCACGGCATCGGGTCGGGCAGGATTACGTCATCGGAATAATCATACTGATCGAATTGCTCCGAAAACCAGTCGAAGAATTCAAAATAGGGAAAAATCTTTCGCCCGGCTTCCACCTTATCCAGGGCCTTCTCGCCGTCAATATCAATTGCCTTGGAATCAAGGGCCATGATGGGCACCAGATCCTGTGGGCAGACATAGGCAACATTACCCACAACATAGTAACGAATTTCGTACTTTTTATAGGTAACTTTTTTTACAACCGTTTTGCTCATACACACCTCTCACTTGATCTCTCAAAATTCAGCAGGTCATAAATCAAATGGAGACACTGTTCAACAGCTTAAATTTTGCGCTGGATATAGTCCCTGAAATCAGTTTCCTTCCGTTGAAACTTCCCTTCAAAAAAAGGTGAAGAAATGAGGAATTCAGCGGTCGAACGGTTGCTGGCAGTCGGGATATTATATAGGACAGCCAGACGCAGCAGGGCTTTCACGTCAACATCATGCGGTTGCGGTTGCATGGGGTCCCAAAAAAAGATCAGCACATCAATTTTACCTTCGGAGATCATAGCCCCTAACTGCTGATCTCCACCCAGCGGACCGGATTTCAATTTGTTTACCGATTTGAAATCATAACTATCATCATTCTTCTGGGTCACCCTTTCCTTGATCATTGCTTCTACCAGTCCCCCAGTGGTCCCGGTAGCCACAAGGTTATGTCTGGACAATATCATATGGTTGCAGTCCACGAAGTCGAGCAATTCTTTTTTACAATTATCGTGTGCGACTACGGCTATATTTTTTACTATGCTCATGGCTGTCATCCTCTTGAAGTTAAAAGATAATCAATATTCAACACTATGCCATGAGCTAAAAAGAATGTCACTTCAGCAATGTTAAGAGTGTAAAAACAAAAAGGGCTGCCGAAAATTCAGCAGCCCGAAAAATTCATAGATCCGATCCTTAAAAATGCTCTTCCCACTCTTTAAGTTTGAAGCCGATAAGGACAAAGTTGTCTGCGACAAGAACTGGCCGCTTGCAAAGCATTCCGTCACCGGAAAGAAGCTCGAAAAGATCAGAGTCAGACATGGAGTCTATTGTTTCTTTCAGCCCCATTTCCTTATATTTTTTACCATTGGTATTAACAAACTTCTTTTTATCCACTCCGGAAATTTTCTGCCAGCTGAGAAATTCATCTTTTGTCGGGGTCTCTTTAACAATATGGCGGATAGTGAAATCCACCCCTTTCTCTTCAAGCCAAGCCTTGGCTTTGCGGGAAGTGGTTCAGCTCGGATAATGCATTAGAATCATGTTTTTTATTCTCCGTCTTAAGATTGCGGACAATCCTGAATATTTTTCACATAGATATCATAAATAAGTACAAGCTACAAGCATAGACAAAAACAGCACAAAGAAAAAGGCCCCCATGAAACCCATGGGGACCTTTCCGCTTTTATAAGGGGATAATTATTTAAAACTTTTCAAAATCACTGTCATCGGCTTCCATATCCAGTGAGAGTCCGCCGAAACCGGACTCGGCTTTCGATCCAGTTGCTGGCGTCTGCCGTGATTTCGGGCGCGCCGGAGCTGCAGTAGGAACGTGTGCTGGTTCTGCATGTCTTGCAGTGCTCACCGGTAAAGCTCTAGGCTGTGCATAGGAGGAGTGACCATAGCCGCCAACCTTGAAAAAGGACATGGTGTTTTCAAGCATGGCACTCTGCGAGGATAGCTGTTCACTGGTAGACGCCATCTCTTCCGATGCAGAAGCATTCTGTTGAATAACAGAATCAAGTTGGGAAATAGCCTTGCTGATCTGCCCTGCTCCTGTGTTCTGCTCCGCACTGGCGGAAGAGATTTCCTGAACCAGCTCTGCGGTCTTCTGAATATTTGGGACAAGGTTTTCAAGCATTTCCCCTGCCTTCTCCGCAACTGTCACGGTTGAGGAAGAAAGCTCACTGATTTCCCCGGCGGCATTACCACTGCGCTCGGCCAACTTGCGGACCTCGGCGGCAACAACGGCAAATCCCTTACCATGTTCTCCGGCGCGGGCCGCTTCAATTGCTGCGTTCAAAGCCAGCAGATTGGTCTGGCGGGCAATTTCTTCGATAATGGAAATCTTTTCAGCAATATTCTTCATAGCCGCTACAGCTTCAGAAACAGCGGAACCGCTTTCCTGGGCATCTGCAGCAGACTTGAGAGCAATCTCCTCAGTGGTCTGCGCGTTAAGAGTATTCTGCTTAATGTTGCTGGCCATCTCCTCAATGGATGCGGAAACTTCTTCAATAGAAGCGGCCTGTTCTGTAGCTCCCTGGGAAAGGCCTTCGGCAGAAGCTGAAAGCTCGGTGCTGCCGGAAGCCACATTGCTTGCCCCTGCGCGCACGTCTGAGACAACCCTTGTAAGCTGGGCCGCCATTTCACGCATATTTCCGTAAACACCTATGGCTGGTTCATTAAATTTAAGATCTAGATCACCGCCTGCAATACTCTGGGCAACATGGGCAATGTCCGCGGGGTCACTTCCGAGCTGCCTGCTGATGGTTCTGATGATCAGAATAGCCGTAATAATACCCACCGCAATAGCAATAATGCTGATAACTATCGCCAGCATTACCGCCTGGCTGTTAGCTGCTTGAAGTTTCGGACCAAGGGCTTCCTGCTCCGTCATGACTGAAAGTTTAACTTCCTCGACATTGTTAGCGATATTCGGTCCAAGTATGTCCAGATGATTCTGCGTGATATCATTGCGATTGCTGACGACTTTCGTCAGTTTGACAAAAGTTGATGCATACTTTTCCTCAAGCTCTATTATTTCCGCAAGCAATCTGCGCCGCCCCGGATTTTGCAGACCGCGGTCAAGATCGCCGAGCATCTTTTTCAATTCATCCATTTCGACTCCAACCCGTTCTATATGCTCTTTGGCATTATTCTCCATAAATTTCAGGACGTACAAACGGGCCAACAGCAGGTTACGCATAGCATGTCCGGCTTTTACCGCCGCAATCATATCATTATCTTGTTCAGCTGTTTCG
Source organism: Maridesulfovibrio sp. (assembly GCF_963667685.1). Classification (NCBI taxonomy): domain Bacteria; kingdom Pseudomonadati; phylum Thermodesulfobacteriota; class Desulfovibrionia; order Desulfovibrionales; family Desulfovibrionaceae; genus Maridesulfovibrio; species Maridesulfovibrio sp. The sequence continues at coordinate 480,400 of NZ_OY763932.1, forward strand.
AGAATCCGGGTCAGCTTCTTTTCCATAAGCGGTCCAGCTACATTGAGCACATTTTTGAAATAACCATCCCGCTCTGCGCGTAACTTCTTAATCTTTTCGAAATATTCACCATAAGATTTTATATCATTATTCACTTTCGCAATAAGACTGGCACGTTCAGGTGACTTGATTTCTGCAAGAGCTTCATTAATGAATTCAGTCATTTTAGCAAAATACTCATCATAATGCTTAATATCAGCATCGCTTCCAGTAAGGATAAAATCCTTAACATTCATACGCACCATGAGCATATTTGCCTGTAGATTTCCACTGAGATTGGTATCTATTGCCAACCCCCTGTAATCTTTGAACCCCTCACTGGAATTTCCAAGAGCCCAAAAGGAGATTGCCGCCAACAAAAGCAGTAAGCCCAGAACAGAACCGAACCCGAGCATCAATTTAGCCGATAATTTCATATTTCCCCCCAATAAGCAGTTTTTCTCCAGCCAGTAAACATAGCCGAGTATGACACTAGAACCCTTAGCGTACACTACTCTGATACTTTATTTAAGATAAAAAATGCATTGAACTGAAGAAAGACGAGTAAATTTGCAAGAAATTGAAATTCTCCAATATAAAAAGGGTGGCTGAAAATTCAGCCACCCTTCTTTATTCATGAATTGTTTGGCTACAGACCAGGTTAGCCATGCGAATTATCAACCTTGGGAAAACTGTCCAAATGAGGCTTGATGGCCTTTCCGAGCCACGCAATACATTCGCCAAGATTATACATATTGACCATACCTTCTCCATCTTCTTTTACTTCACCTTTATCCAAGCCATACCCCATATTCCAGTAAGTGGCGCCGGGAATAATCATTCCACTGATCTGGTAAAGATGGTTGATGGTATCAAATACGTGGGTTGCCCCTCCTCGGCGTACGGCTACAACCGCTCCGCCAATCTTACCTGCGAGCTGGCGGTCATTAGCGATAGCCACCAGTCCAGAACGGTCTATTAAAGCTTTGATTTCTGCGGTGACATCAGTGAAATATGTTGGGGAACCAATTACAATAGCATCGGCACGGACCATTTTCTCGTAAACTTCATTTAATTTATCGGAGTCTACCGCACATTTTCCATTCTTATTTTCAAAACATTTCATGCAGGCGATACAACCGCGAATATTCTTACCGCCAAGTTGATAAAGTTCGGTTTCCCAACCTGCCTTGTCGAGTGGTTCAAGGACCTTGTTCAGCAGAACTTCAGTATTGCCGCCCTTACGCGGGCTGCCATTAATAGCAAGTACGTACATTTCCTTCTCCTGTATTTTATAAGAATTCACACTTAAGCATACCAATTAAAATCACCGATAATCTTCTCCACACCATAATACAATTTAACATTCAATCCTCTATGACACCATTATTTTGCAGTCTTTCAGGTCCCAGTAATGGAACCACAGACCCGCCTGCAAAAGGTTTAAGAATTCTAACTATTGCTGCACGGCTTCACCGGACGATAATGGAATATTATTCTTGGCAATTTGAGGACTTAAAACGACATAGCTATATGCTGTTCAATCTAATCTTCACTATTTTACACAGCATTGATCAGAGTAGTGTATGGATACTGATTCTACTCACGATATTAGGTAAGCTAAACCAGTATATCCGGATAGCTTTACGGTGTTTATCAACTGACATAAAAAAGTAACAATCTATGTTAAAAATTCTACTATAATGCTGAGCATCATAATATAATTTTTTTAAATATTATCGATACCGCGTGGCTTGGTGCATACTAAACAATATATCTCAGCATATCTTGCCAGATGCAGCATGATCGAGGAGAAAGGAAGATATTCTCCTGAGTTTACCTTAACAGTTACCATGATTAGTTTCAATATAACCACATGGCCGCAGTCCAAGAGTCAAAATAATATGCTAGTGTATAACTGATCCATATGCTATTACCTCTGGCGCATAGAGAACCTAGATGTGTTGATCCCAAAAAACACGTTTCTTCTGACAACCTCACGAGAACAATGGATTATAAAGAATGAAAACTGCGTATCGCCCTATCTTTGTAGCCCGGCAACCAATATTTGACCGCAACGGAGACGTCTGGGGCTACGAGTTGCTCTACAGGGCAAGCAACACCGTATCTATGGACGGAAGCTCACCCAGCACCGCCACATCGCGTGTTATCTCAGACGGCCTGTCACTAGCATTGGACTCAGTCACAGACTCCAAAAAAATTCTTATAAATTTTTCCCGGCATATGCTTCTAGTGGAATCCGCTACTGTGCTACCCCCGGAAATCTGTATCCCCGAAGTTCTTGAGGATGTGGGCATTACTCCGGAAATCGTATCTGCGGTAAAAAGGCTGAAAAAGGCAGGGTATTTGATAGCGGTAGACGATTATGTCGGCCAGCCCGGAATGGAGCCTATGCTGAAGCTGGCTGATATCGTCAAGGTTGATATGCTGGGCATGAAGCTCAGCGAGGTTGAAAAGCTAAGCCGCACTCTTACAAAATACAACTGCAAGCTGCTGGCCGAAAAAGTCGAAAACAGAGGAATGTTTGATCTGGCAGTATCCTTGGATTATTCATATTTCCAAGGATTCTATTTTGCAAAACCTGAACTGATTGAAGGCCGCAAGATCAGCAGCTGTGCACTTACAAGATTCCAGCTCATGAAAGATCTCTCTTCTCCAGACTATTGTGTTAATGATGTTGCTAAAACAATATCGCATGATGTAGGGCTGAGTCATAGACTGCTTCGATATGTTTCTGCCGTATCACATTACGCGAAGATACGTTCCCTCAGTCACGCTGTTGCTATGCTCGGGCTCTGGCCGCTGAAGCAATGGCTGATGATAACCATGCTGTCCGACACCTCGCGGGAGGACCGCAGCCAAGAACTGATCTACCAATCAGCGTGCAGGGGGAAATTCATGGAAATTATAGCTGACTCAATTGCCGGAAATAAATTTGACCGTGATTCACTTTTTCTGCTCGGACTTTTCTCAAACCTTGATGCTCTGCTCGGCCTGCCCATGGCTGAAATTACGGGACATCTTCCGTTAGACGATACCCTGAACAATACCCTCTGCGGAGAAGAGACTCCACTCAGCGGCCTGCTGAATATGCTCAAAGCCGTAGAAGCTGCGGACTGGGCGACTGTGGCAGCGGCACTTCAGCAATACTCAATCCCAGAGACCGATGCAGCCGAAGCATACACCAAGGCCGGAGCATGGGCGCATAAAACTCTGGCCGCAGGATAATAACACCAAGCCTGATCAAAAAAGCATAACCCTGCCCTATCTATCCAGAATCAACCACGCATTTAGTGCTGGGCCATCCGCATTCTTTTGTGCCATCACCGAACAGTTGACCGCAAAAGAAAAGGCGCCCTCCGATAGAACGGACAACGCCTCAAGCAAATAGACATGATTGCAGCAGCTATATATAGATACTGAACTGAAAAAACAGCGTAAAAAGAGAAAATCAACACTCTTCTGAATCCTTGCTGAAAAGGAAAAGACACAAGCAAGCATTGACCGCAGCTGTCTGAGACCGGTGCTTTAGCTTTTTCAGCAGGATGTCAGACTACAGAGAGATAAACCTGATTAGAGATACTGCCAGACCCTGTCCCTGTTAGTATCCAAAACAGCAACAGCACAAAGATCAGTATAGGCTACCTGAACAACCTCAGCCCGAAATCTATCTTCCACACGATTCTTATTATAGTCTTCCATCAACTCCATTGATTCACTGAGTGAACGGGATTTGGGGGAACTACCATCTTTTGTCCGAGGGTGATATCCGATATAAATAAGATCCAGTTTATCCTGTGCGCAATTCATATCAAGTCCTCACTGTTTTACGGTTGATCGTTAATATATTTATTTTCTGACCCATTCATAATCCAAAACATACCAACAATCCACGACAAATTATGCTCAAATCAGCATAACCCTAAAAAAACTATTAAAGAAGATTGATACGACACATAAGCACCTCTCCATCCCTACTGCCGATCAACCAGAATTCCTGCAGCTCATCATTGAAAAACCACACGAAATTCGGTACCTGCGCCCAAGGTGCTCTCAACTTCAATATGGGCTTTATGGGCTTTAATAATTGTATGGCTGAGATAAAGACCCAAGCCATACCCGCCGGTTTCGCGGGTACGCGATTGGTCGACGCGGTAGAAAGGATCAAAGATAAAATTGACTGACTCTTCCGGGATGCCTATTCCGTGGTCTTTTATGGTAATACAGAACCCGGAATTTAGTCTGTGCAGCGAGACTTCAACAGGCGGACTGTCCGGTGATGAATATTTCATTGCGTTATCCATCAAGGTACTCAAAGCCATAATCATCTTTGCGTTGTCGACTATCGCCATGAGCGGCTGATCAGGGAGATCTGATGTAATTCCCGGAGGCTGCGCTCGATAACCGTCTACAACCCGGGCTACAAGCCGGGTCATATCTGTCAACTCCGGCTTGATACCACCTATTCCGTGGTGCATTTTTGCTGTTTCCAGCAACGATGTAATCATGGATTCCATTTGTCGCACATCTTGCTTGATTGCCGAGGTGTCTACCTCTGCTCCCAGCATTTCAAAACGAAGCTTGAGACGGGTGAGAGGAGTGCGTAACTCATGGCTGACGGCCAGTAGCAAATCCCGTTGTCCTACTACAAGGTTTTCCAGTCGAACTGTCATCTGGTTGAAAGTTTCACATAGCGCCCGGAGTTGCCCTGATCCACGTGTCTGTACACGGGTTGATAAATCGCCGTCCCTGACAGCCTCAGCTCCTTCTGTAAGCCATTCAATGGGCCTAAGAATACCCCTCAAAACAATATATATCGCCACCATTATCAGACAGGAGCCAACGAGAGAATATATCCCGAATTGCCGCAGCGCAGAACGTTCAGAAGTAGTGGAAAACAAATCAAAGGTTAGAAACTCGTTTGGTGCAAGTGAAACACGCAACCTGTAATTCTCATGAAGGTCGAGGGCCTCTACCCCGGATTGATGAAAACGCGGCAGCAGGTATCTCTCAGGAAAATACCGCTCTGTTTCTCCTGCTACCCATGAGGTTTCACCTGTGTAGGTAATGCGCATGGGACGCTGACTCGCAAGCTTTTCGGCTTTATCCTTGTCTGGCGGTGTTCCCACCTGGCTTGCAAGATGACGGGCATATTGCATCAAACTCTGATTTAGAGTTGTATCGTGTTCACGTTTCTGGTTGGCGTAAAGGTGCATAGTAACAGCGTTGATAGCCACCACCCCCAGAAAGAGCACCAAAGCCAGCTTAGTAAACAGGGACTGTCTGATTCTTCGGCATACTTTAGTCATCTTTTCCATACCCAATAAACACATAACCGGTTCCCCACACTGTTTTGATGTATCTGGGGAGCTTTGGGTCGTCGCCGAGTTTCTGCCGAATGCGGCTCATTGTGATGTCAATTGAACGGTTGTACGAATCGCTTTCAAGACCCCGCAATTCTTGAATAAGATCGTCTCTGTTAAATGTCTTTCCCGGATTTCTGGCCAGCACTGCGAGGGCATTGAATTCATTGGTGGTCAGACCAATATCTTTCCCTTTAATTAATGCGGCACGAGCATCAAAGTCGATATAAAGTTCACCGAAATTTACTGTTTCGTGTGTTGAACTTTGCTGACTGCGCCGAAGAATGGATTGGATACGGGCGACCAGTTCACGCGGTTCAAAAGGTTTTGGAAGATAGTCGTCTGCACCGATTTCAAGTCCTGCAACACGGTCCATGACATCGCCTCGTGCGGTAAGCATGATGACCGGTACTTGGGAATCCTGACGGATACGACGACAGACCTCGAAGCCGTTCATTCCGGGCAGCATGACATCCAGAATTATCAGGTCGGGGGAAAGGGACTTGAAAGCACTCAACCCCTTTTCAGGGGATCCTTCAGAGTGAACTGTATAACCAAATCCAGCGAGATACTCGCTCAGTAGTTGCTGGATATCAGCGTCATCTTCGATGACCAAAATAGAATTTGCCATTATTGCTTCGCCTGATATGGAAAATGAGTATAAGCCCAGCTTGGCAAGGCTTATACCCAGTAACATGTTAGTATCCGCCGTGCCACCCTTTCTTGCCATGATCCAGAATCAACTGAGCCAGGGCCTCCCTTTGCTTTGCCGTCAGGCTTGCGTGGAATGCTGCGAAATCGGCCTTCTCTTCTTCAAAGATATTATGAAAAAGCTGCATACGTTCTTTGATCAATTCTTCCATCTTTTCCATATCAAACTGCGGCTTGCGCACCGTGTCAGCCATCCTTTTGCGAAGCCCTTCGGTTTCAGGACGCTGTGCAAGTGCCTTTGCGGCCATGCTCTCCACAATCGCCTTGAAATGATCACGCTGATCACTGGTCAGATCCAGCCGATCATCCGTCTTTTCAACAAGATACTCCACGAAAGCAATGTTGACTTCATTTCCATCAAACGGCCCTTTCATGGCTGCAAATTTAGTGCAGGCCCCAAGCATGACGACACTGGACAATACCGCTATAATCAAGATCTTTCTCATATAATCCTCCTTGGACGGTTACTAATTACACTCTGTTATTAGCAGCGGCAGCCATCCAAGGCTTTTCCCATCTGAAACTAATTGTATCCAATTGTTTCTGCCCCCCTGAAACAATTAGTTACATCACGTTGCAATTCAGAAATGAATTTCTGGACGTCTGGCGTATTATATCTTCAACGTCGTTACAGAACGCAGTATTTCTAAAGAGAGGTCATTATGAAAACCGAAAAGTATAGACCGGTGATGTCTTGCGACACCTGCAAATTGAGAAAGGTCGCGGAAAAGTCGCCTTCGTCATTCCTTGGCAGAATTTGGATCTGGCATACAGCCTTTTGTCCCGGTTGGAAACGGTATGTAAAGACTATGCGCGCATACGGAGAACATCCGCCAGCCATCGGGCATCAACGTGGGGCGTGGTAAGAGTAATTGGAATTTTAGATCTGGCCTCATTTAGAAGACCCCGCTCAACTGCTAGATTAATTTTAATCTGCAGATTCTGACCTTCAGAAAGTTTATAGGGCTGCGCAGCAAAATTTCTACCTAGATGGCTGTCTATGATTTTGATGCAATGACGCTTGCCTCCCTCCTTGCCCTTTATTCGGAGGCATCCTGAAAAGAGAACTTCGGTGTGCTTAATATAAGACATTCCAAGTAAATATTAATAAAGTTCAACCGCAACCTTTTAACGAGGAGAAAACAATGAAATCTGTTGATAAATCAGTTCTGGAAGCCTTTGATACAATGTGGGGACTCTACCCTGAGCCAGTGTTGCTTGTACACGCCTGCCGAGATATTCTGGCAGTCAATCAAAAGGCAGAGGAAGTGGGTATCCCCACCGGCATAAAATGCTATTCCATGCATCCAAGTGATCGGCCCTGTCCCGGCTGTCTGGCCAATAAAATGCTTAAATCAGGCAAAGCCACACGAAGAGGTGCCCTCAATGAGCGCTCCGGCAAATTCCTTGACGGATACTGGATTCCAGTCAAAGGAGTAGAGAAAGTGTATGTGCACCTTGGTAACGATATAAGCGAATTTGTCAAACCGGAACTGCTGATCAAGTAACGTCCAGCTAAGATCCCATAATCAATCCGTACCGCAGGACAGTCTATAAAAGCGGGGGTTTAACACCAACGTAAAAAGCCTAGTTATCAAAATAGATAACTAGGCTTTTTACTTAAATCCTTTAATCATTACTCTCTTCAGGAAGCCTGTCAAAAAAAGGGATGTTCTCTAATCCTGCATCCCAATTAGCCCTGTTTGCATGAAATATGTGCCCATCCGGTCTGATCGGTACATCACTATCAAGGCTTCCGGCCGGAACGACAAGCATAGTTTGATCCATCTGCAGATTTGGAAGAGCGGAACCGCAGTTGGAGCAAAAACTTTTAATATGTCCTTCCAAATCAAATACGCGGACATATTCTTCTCCTGACAACCACCTCAAATCAGCCGAGGAAGAAAATAAATTAGCAGCATGCGCAGATCCTGAATCTTTCCTGCAACGCTCACAATGGCAAAGATAGAAATTCTCAAAATCGCCTTCAACTTCAAAAGCAACTTTGCCGCATAAACAACTTCCCTTATGTACCATTGTCCACCCTCTATATTTAAATAATATAATTTAATTCATCAGACAGGAACTCATTTTATGGTCTTTTACGGGATTAGCAAAAGTGAATGGTTCCCCATATTTTTTACCTGCAATGAATGTTCATCTTCTTTATACGCGTTGCAAGAGTTGTCGGTTTCAAACCCAGCAATTTCGCAGCTCCATCAGAACCATAAATCTTACCTCGACACAGTTTAAGGGCTCTTTCAATGTTTTCTTTCTGCTGCATAACCATCTCCTGTTCGGTTAGAATCTGGTCATTGGAATCTCTGATGCGGGATTGCTCTGCCGAAGGGGGATCTGACCTAAGGCTGTTGAAGAAATCAAGATTCATGGGGTCTGAACTGGAGGTGATTGCAAAACGTTCGACAATATTTTGAAGCTCTCTAACATTACCGGGCCACGGATACTGAGCCAACTTTTGCAGTTGCGCATTTGTGAATTGAAATACGGGGCGTTTCATTTCTAAAAGAAATTGCTTTAAGAAATGATTTGCCAGGAGCGTAATATCTTCTTTTCTCTCTCGTAGCGGAGGCACATCAATAGGAAAGACATTAAGCCTAAAATAAAGATCTTCCCTGAACCGACCGTTTTCAACCTCGGTTTTGAGATTCTTGTTGGTTGCCGCAATAATCCTTACGTCAACCTTACGTGTTTTTTCCTCCCCGACACGTTCGTATTCTCCTTCCTGTAAGATTCTGAGGAGATGGGCCTGCTGTTCAAGAGGGATTTCCCCTATTTCATCAAGAAACAGCGTCCCCTTGTGTGCAGCACCGAATTTACCGACCCTGTTCTCAACAGCACCGGAAAAGGCCCCTTTGACATGGCCGAAAAATTCACTTGAGAATAAATCCTTGGGAATGGAGGCGCAGTTGACTTTGATCATGGGACTGCTTCGCCGCGCGCTTCTCTGGTGAAGCTCCCGGGCGACCAGCTCTTTGCCTGTTCCAGATTCTCCAAGTACCAGCACGCTGGCATCTGTGGCAGCAACTAGATCTATCTGCTGAATAATTCTTTGCAGTGGTGCACTTTGGCCAATAAACCCGCCAAAAGAGGTTGAACTCAATAATTCTTCGCGTAAATAGCTGTTTTCAGCTTTAAGCCGACGGTGAAGTTCTTCTATTTTCTCAAAAGCCCGTGCGTTAACAAGTGCAGCTGCAGCATGATTAGAGATAATGTTCAATATATCAAGGGCAGGCTGGGCTATTTCGCTCTTTGTAAAAACAGCCAGAACGCCCATCGTCTTACCATGGTAAACCATTGGTTGACCGGCAAATCCATTTATGCCTTCCCGCTTTGCCCATTCCTGATGGAGTATCCATTTGGAGTCTCTGGAGATTGACTTCACTATGACGGGGGTTCCTGTAGCTGCGATATGTCCGACCTTTCTGGCTCCCAGAGGGAAACGCCGGTGGTCACCGTCAATACGAGTCCAGTCTACAGCAGAGTCCAAAACGGACTGTCCTGCGCTTGCAACCAAGTGCAGGCACTCTTTTTGATTCAGGCACTCATCCTGTAAAGGGCATGAGGTACAGATGTCACCATTTTTAATCAGCCAGATTCGGGCGAGTGAAATATTCGGAAATTGGGCGAGTCGATTTACGATAAGAGAAAAAAGAGATTCAGTGGATCTTTGTTGTCCCATTTCAAGCAAAAGGGATTGTATTTTCTCATTCCTGAAGTGAAAAATTTTTTCGTCAGCCATACCTGAAATTCTAAACATAATTATTCCGACTGACAATAGAAATAGCAATGCACATGAAATTTGGGGCAGGACATGGGGATATTTTTTTTGAGGTTGGTAGGTATATCTCAGGTTACAAACATCCGATAATCCATGCCCTGCCCTTTATTAATTTCTAATGACAATCCCTCCTTTTAACTGACTTGGGATGATATTTTGAAATGATGTGTGCCCAGAATTACGATTCCTGCAGCCATGCCGCATAGACCGGATATTCTAAAAACCGGGGACACAAGTTGAAAAGACATAATTACACAACTGGCTATACATATCGCTACACCTGCAATTTGGACCTTTTCCATGTATAGACCAGCATTTTTGACGTAGTTATCAATATCTCTGGCGGGAAATTCAAACCAGACTCTATTCCAGATAAACGCGAAAACCACGGTTATTGTTGCTCCCCATGCCATGTGCAATGGGAGCAAATACCACGGCATGGGGAGCGGGAGTATTGCCGGTATGGCTGCAGTGGCGGCTGCAGGTGGGTGGTCGGCATCAAATATCTGCATGAATACAGCTGCCAGCACGACGGAAAGTCCAAGTTTCAAGGGGATTATGAATTCGGCTCCCGGGTCAATATAATTTCCTATCCAGACTCCAGCCAGTCCGCAGATTGAAGCTACCGTATGTCCAATAATCACTGACTTTGGGCGTGCGACACGCAAATAAACACAGGTCGTATTTATAAAACATGTTGCGGCAAGAGGCGGGTAAAGAACTTTAATTCCTGTTTGACTGGAAAGAATTGCGATAAGCCCCAACAACAATCCCCCCCCCAATGAGCCCCATACAATACGGGTCAGGGAAATAACTCCCGGACGGTATAATTCCTTTGAAAATTCTTCGCGACTTAGTTTGGATAATCTGAACTGTACCGAAGTTGATCTGAAATTCATCTGTTACCCCAAGGAAGTCATTACTATTGCTGCGACAGGAAACGTTATGGCTGCACAGCCGACCCCGGCTATCAATTGTCGGAAAACCAAGATCGACTGCACAGTCTATCAAACTAAAAACAAACGTTGTTGCAAATGGAATTATGACCGCCAGCAGACATTTGATCTTGCTTCTTCAAAATCCCTGAGGATCATTGCGGCTACTTTTGCAGGATCGGGATCAACATTCATGCAGGAGCCGAGCAATTCCTTTGTGCCGCTATAAAGAAATTCTTCAACTTTTCTAGACCCCTGAACAGGAGCATGAACGCAATGATAGGAATTGAAACCGAGCATGCGATAAGCGAGAGCTGCTCCCACACCTTTTTCATTGGACCATTCCGGGGTCACTTCAGCAAAGGGCAGATCTTTCAAATGGCGTCCGGTATATTTTGCTATTTCCCTGAACACTGAGACCGCGTGGGCATTGTCAATACATTCACCAAAATGCCAGACCGGAGGCATCTTGGGACCAAGGAATTTAAGCAGCTTGTCGCCGCACTTTTCCTGTCCTTTGCTGGAACAGTATCCCAACTTGGCCATAGGAAAGGACGCACATCCGTTGGTAAAAACCAATACGTTATTTTTTAAGAGAATATCAACGATATCCACTATGGCCTTTTCAAATACGATTCTTGTATTTGTGCATCCTGCGAGGTTGATAATCCCTTTGATCTTCCCTTCAATCAGAGCTGAGGCAATTGTTGAAAGTGAACCATAACGGGCCTTGAGTGTTTCAAGATTAAATCCAACTTCAGCCTCAACCTCATGACCGGGAATATGTCTTTTTACATCGCGCCTATTCTTAAAGCTTTCAATTGCTCGGGTAACAATACGCTCTGCCAGCTCAGGTAGTTTATTCAGATCAGAAAGGTCCCGTTTATAACCGATATGCTCTGCTCCGGGGAGACGGTTTGACTCATTGGTAGTCACGACTACAGTCTTGTAGCAATTAGCAACGTCCATAATGCCCGGAAATATTTCTTGAATATCAGCCAGCCAAAGATCAAGTGCACCTGTTGCGAGAACAAGTTCCGATCCGTTGGCATTAGAAAGGGGAATTACTCCGCCAAGTCTGTACAGGGACGACAATCCGGAACAGCATATACCGTAAAACTGAATACCAGTTGCTCCCGCTTCTTTCGCCATTTCGACGAACTTTTCACTACGGGCGGTCTTTATCACTTCCATTGCCATCTGGGGGGCATGCCCATGGACGGCGATGTTTACTGTGTCTGTTCTCAAAGCTCCCAGATTAGCTTTGACCGTGGTTCGCTGAGGAACACCGTAAAGGCAATCGCTTGCAATAGAACCACCAACCACGCTGTTCATGGAAAATGCGACACCAAGACGCATAAATTGGTCCATAGCCTTACGCCAGTCACCCTGAGTGCCTACTGTAGTCTGGTGCAGAGCTTCAAATACTTCATGATATGATCCTACCGGAAGCAAATCGAGATCTTCCCAGACTCTTTTCCGTTCATACGTAGCCACTGCATCAAGTGTCTTGTGAGTTCCGGGTACGGCCCGGCTCAAGTCTTCCAGTAGTATATCAGCAATTTGTCCGGCCAGTTCTTCAATCGTACTGTTCTTAATATCAAGATTGAACATGTCGGCAACAGCCTTGACTTTGTTCACGCCTTCAATGGGCAGGTTTACATCTCCTTCCGCTGCTTTCTTCAGCGTAAGAATGATTTCCCGTGCACGTGCACCATGTGCAGCAACGCCACCCGCTGCGGACCTGACCAAATTGCGGGCAACAATAAGATCAGCATCAGCTCCGCAGGTTCCTCGCGGAGAACGTTCAGTAATCTTACAGGGACCCAGCGAGCAGATTTTGCAACACACACCGGCCAGTCCGAATGTACAGTGCGGTTTCTGTTTGTCGAAACGGTCAAAACAGTTTTCTACCCCCTGTTCATCCATATATTTAACCATATCCCGGACAGCCGGATCAGGAGCCTGATCCATTACATCCTGTTTGCTGGCAAAGGACTGACGATATTCTTTGACCGCATTCTTATAGTCAGTGAAATCGTTATGGTTATGATGATGGTGCCCATGGTTATGATCATGATCGTGTACGTGGTGTTCTTTTCCCATTTATGCGTTCCTCGATGGCTGTTTCACCTAAGGTAGACACTTTGAGCAACACAAGACGATTATTGTTATTACTCTGAGATACCCCGAAGGCTTTTGGCTAAAATTAGTTTCTTTAGTCATAAGGCAAAAGCTGTGCCTACGAGAGAAAACTACATAACCACCTAAAATATTATTAGATTTTATTTTAAACCCCCAAAAGGCAACAACGGTTTTCCGTTTACACAACGGAATTCAGAGCATTAATAATGAAATTTCGTTGTATGAGAACAGCGGTCAGCTGAATTTTAAGAGCAATTATGTGGGTAGTCTGGACGAGGAGTTCCGGTTGGAGATTCAATGATTCGATCTTTTGCCCAGCGGAATGAGCTCCATTGATGTCCTGAATTCAAGAGTCTTGATGAATCTAACTCTGTAATCATGTTCCAAACTGAGAGAAGGCGATTCTTTCGAATATGCTGCAAAGACAATAGCAGCTGGGATAGAAGGCAGCATAAAAGCGGATTATGATGAGATCAGGAAATGCCTGATAACAAAATAGACATTATAAATTACACTGACGAGTAATATAAAACGCACTGACGTAAAGATTTAGTTTTTAATTTACTTGGAATGCACAAGGCGACAGCATATCCTGCTTGCATAAAAGTCACAATTTGCGATAATAATTATCCATATTTTTATGAGAATTTAACATCCTTACTACTCGATAACAATGTGCTTTTGCAAATTAAGGAGCAACAAATGTCTGTCTCAAAAGTTAAATATCTAACAGCTATTTTTTTCTTCTTCGTTGTTACATGTATTTTACAAAACTCCTCTTCGGCCTGCACTGGCATTCAAGTAAAAGCAAAAGATGGAGCAGTCGTCTGGGCTCGTTCAATGGAATTTGGCAGCTATATAGATTCAGCTCTAATGGTTTCCCCACTTGGAATGAAGTGGACCTCTCCAGCACCTAATGAAGCTAAGGGATTACATTGGACAGCAAAATACGGTTTTGTTGGACCAGATGGGTTCAATCTTCATGTTCCGCTTGAAGGTATGAATGAAAAAGGTCTGTATGTTGGCGGATTCTGGATGAAAGAAGGAGAAACAAAATTTCCTGATGTTAAACAGAAAGACTATTCCAGGACTGTTGCTCAAACTCATTTTGTAGTCTGGGCATTAACAAATTTTTCTACTGTTGATGAACTCAAAGCTGCACTCCCCAAAATAACGATTGCGGGATTAAAAGTTGCGTCAATAAACAAGGTTATTTATTGCCACTGGTCTGTGATGGATTCCACAGGTAAAATCGCTGCCATTGAATCTATAAACGGAAAAGTCACTATCACAGACAATCCTGTCGGCGTATTCACCAACTCACCTTCCTTTGAATGGCATTTAAAGAACCTGAGCCAATACATTAATTTAAGGCCTGAAAATGTAGCTTCAACAAAACTTGGAAAATACAAAGTTCTTTCACTTGGAGAAGGAACTGGTTTACTTGGACTACCTGGAGACTTTACCCCTCCGTCCAGATTTGTTCGCGCAGCTATACTGGCAAATTCGGTATTGCAACCCGAGAACGCGGATAGCGCTGTCAACGTAGCCATGAACCTTATCGCAGGAACGAACATCACACGGGGAATTTCCAAGGGAATAACTGATAATGGTCAGCCTGAATACGATTATACTCAGTGGACCACTGTATATGATACCTCACGCAAAGCTGTGTACGTGCGAACATATGAAGACCAAAACTACAAGGTAGTCCATTTCAACAAACTATCTTTTGCAGGAAAAAAGAATCTGACAATCCCACTCGGGCAGGCATATGGTTCTTATGACGACATAAGCAATCAAGCAAAATAGGAATGAGAACCTAGTGATTATTTCTCGGCATGGAAGCCATAATATCTAGCCGAACAAATGAAATTATAACAATGCAATGACCTTTAAATAACCAAAAGGCTTGGATAACTATCCAAGCCTTTATTTTTTACGGCAAACCTTCAGACTATATTATTTTGAAACTAGCCACATACAGATAATGCAGGACATATCTCATAACTTATTCATTCAAAACAAGTTGCATATACATTTCAAAATGACCTGCTTTACATTAGTTAAGCAAACAGCACTTCATACAACAATAAAAAACAGGCTTAACTTGCCTACTTCCTGTCGGCAAACCGATCATAACCAAGGTCACAGATATCGATGGAAGGCATTTCGTCGCAGGCCAATTCGGATAGGACTGTACCAACGGAAGGAGCGATTCCGAACCCATGGCCGGAAAAACCACAGGCCAGAATCAATCCGGGAACTCCTTTAACATGATCAAGGACCGGAACTTTATCCTCGCACCAATCAATGAAACCGACCCACGCCCGAACCACCTTTGCATGTTTCAACGCTGGTATATAGCTTAGAATCCCTTTGCATGTCGCTGCTGTCGCTTTTGCCTGAGGATGGTTTGCAACACTCTTAATGCTGTCATCCAGAGGAGACCCTCCGCCAAACACAAAGGAGCCGTGTGTCGTTTGATGACCGTAAAAATCAGCCATGGCTGTTCCAAGCATCTGATAAAACATGGGCGGCTGTGCATTGGTGACCAGAGTGTCCAGAGCTACGCGCTTCATGGGAACATCCACTCCTACGGTATTAGAGATAGCACGGCTCTCATAGCCCGCAGCCAGAACAATTTTTTCCGCCTCGAACTCCTCGTTTGTAGTGACAACCTTTCTCGCCCGGCCCGCAACCGTCTTGATTGAAAGTACACTTTGCTCAAAGAGGAATGAGACTCCAAGCTGACGAGCTTTTTTATAGAATGCCGATGTTGT
This sequence comes from Maridesulfovibrio sp., assembly GCF_963667685.1. Classification (NCBI taxonomy): domain Bacteria; kingdom Pseudomonadati; phylum Thermodesulfobacteriota; class Desulfovibrionia; order Desulfovibrionales; family Desulfovibrionaceae; genus Maridesulfovibrio; species Maridesulfovibrio sp. The sequence goes on from NZ_OY763932.1 coordinate 496,175, forward strand.
CAGCAGAGGATTTGCGTGACCGTCACTTTTGCACCAACTGGCCCCGGTTACCTCATTAGAAAGGTGCGGACAAATTTCCCTGACCTCATCGCCACTTATCATCTTCACATCAAGCCCCAGGGAAACCGCTACGTCGGTAAGTCCGCCTAAAATCTTAAGGTGCTCATCATTTTTACCCAGCCTGAGGTTTCCGTGCTGGTAGTATTCCACGTCCATCCCAAGCTCTTCGGATAAGTTCGGCCAGAGGTTCTGTACTCCGTACATGGCCAGAGGCAGCTCTCTTTTGTCCCGGCCTGATTGGCGCACTCCGCCTCCATTACGCCCTGAACCGCCATATCCGATACCCTTTCCTTTCTCCAGAACGATGACCGTTTTACCTTTTTTGGCCAGATAATAGGCAGTCGAACAACCGATAATACCGCCACCTATAATGATGACATCTGCATGCTTTTTCATGTTTCCTCTATTCCTGAGTAGATGCAGGTAAATCAAATCCCGCGTATCTGTACTCTCAAATTATTTGTAATGGCTTCTCGTGTAATCTCCCGCAATTGAGAAAAACAAGCATCAACTGCTCTCTCCCAATTCCAAACTTGCAAACTGTTCTATGGTCAAGGACTGTTGAGGAGATCTGGTCTTATGCAAGCCAATCGTTGTAATATCAAGCGAGCAACTATCTGCAATCATTTCGGTAATGGTTGTTGCACACATTCGCCCCTGACAAGGGCCCATCCCGGCTCGTGTTTGTATTTTGATTTGAGAAGGATGGCGGGCTCCCTGCGCTATGGCTTCCCGGATTTGTCCTGCTGTCAATTCTTCACAGCGACAGACAACAGTTTCATCATCAGGGGGAACCAGCGCCTGCCGGTTGGGTGGAAAGACATGGTCGAGAAATGGGCGGATCAACTTTTCGCATTTGGCCTTGTTCAGATACGGCTGAGCCAAACGGTCACGTTCCGAATCAGTAAATTTATCCAGTTGATAGGCAATGTTGATTGCAGCTATATGTCCTGCAACTTCCGCAACCTTCCCACCGAAAATTCCGCCGCCGTCGCCAGCTACAGAAATACCGGGAACACTCGTCCGCCCCCACTGGTCAAGCACAGGTCTCCAGTACCGCTGCGGGGCGTACCATTCGTGCTCACAATTGAGCAGCTGGGTAAGACGCAGGTTCGGGATTACCCCTTCGTGCAGCAGAACAGTTGCTGCGGCCACTTCCTGCTTTTTACCACGGCAGGTGAAACGCAAACCTTCTGCCTGTTCCTTGCCGATTATAGAGAGATCGCGGCATCCTGTGTACACCGGCACGCCTGCGCGTTTAACCGCGTATTTCATCTGTAAACCTTTAAAAAGGTAGCTGCTTCGGCGCAGTGCCCCGGGCAGGTGGGGGATCGCCTTAAGATAATCTCGCATACCGGAAGTTTCGACCATTGCGGCAATCTCAACTCCGTTATCAATAAGGTGGCAGGCTGCCAGCAGCAACAGCGGTCCGCTGCCTGCCAGAACAACAGGACCTTCAGGCACCATATCTGCTGACTTGAACAGAATGTCCGCAGCTGCGGCACCCATAACTCCGGGAAGCGTCCAGTTAGGAATCGGAACCGGTCGTTCCACTGCCCCGACGCTGAACAGCAGTTGACGGGCACGCACTCGATGCAGTGTGTCTGTGACTACAGTATCAACATTGAATGAGTCTTCGATATTCCAGACAGTGTTGTTCGGCATATAGACAGCACCTGAAGCACGAAACTCGTCAACCAACTGCTTGCCTGCGAAATAATCCTTGCCAAGAACATGGGCGTTTTCCGGGAGACTCCTTTCAATTGAACGATATATCTGACCTCCGGGCTCGGGCTGTTCATCTACAACCAGAGCCGAAAGGCCCAATTTATCGGCGGTGACCGCAGCCGCAAGTCCTCCGGGACCAGCACCAACAATAATCAGATCATAGAGCTTATCCATTTGCGATATCCTTGTTGGAGTACTGTCGATTGATCACCATACCGTCCCGCACCTGAATCTTGCAGGCCTGTTGATTGGGGATTCCATCAATTTCCATGAGGCATTCGTAGCATACGCCCATATGGCAGTATGCTGAACGGTGTTCACCACTGATCGGCGAAGTCCGGTTATAACCTGCCCCGGCCGCCATAACTGCGGCTATAACTGTATCCATTGCCGGAACTTTCAGCTCCCCGCCTTCAAATATAATGGTCACCAGATCTTCTTCGGACCTATTGTCATGCAACCTTTTCAACATCTAAAACTCCTTATTAAATTTCCCGCGGATCAGTCATATTTTCCGGGCGGAGGATCTCGTCCAGTTGTTCTTTGGTAAGGACCCCTTTTGCGAGTATGATATCGTACACGCTGGCATCGGTCCCAAGAGCTTCCTTGGCGATCGCTGCGGACTGCTCATAACCGATGACAGGGACCAATGCGGTCACCAGACCGATACTGCTCTGAACATAGCTCCTGCACACGTCTCTATTGGCTTCGATACCACTTATGCAGCGTTCCACCAGAGATATGCAGCCGTTTTTAAGAATCATCATCCCATGCAGCAGGTCATATGCGATAATCGGCTCTGCCATGCACAGTTCCAGTTCACTGGACTCTGCAGCCATAGAAACCACGGTGTCATATCCCATGACCTGATAACATATCTGGTTCATTACTTCGGGAAGAACCGGATTAACCTTGCCCGGCATAATAGATGAACCGGGCTGCATCGGGGGCAGATTGATCTCGTTCAAGCCACATCTGGGCCCGGAGGAAAGTGCGCGCAGGTCGTTACAAATTTTGGATATCTGCACGGCCACCAGTTTCAGGCTGGCTGACATGCGTACAAAAACGCCTGCATTCTGTGTTGCTTCCACCAGATTTTTTGCTCTCCTGACAGGGAAACCGCTGATTGCCGCAAGTTTTTTCGCCACCAGATCGGCATAGCCTCGGGGACTGTTGATACCGGTTCCAATAGCCGTAGCTCCCAGGTTAATATCAAGAAATGCCTCGGCGGTTTGCTCCATGGAACTAATGGAACTGTCTATCATCACTGCGTAGGCGCTGAACTCCTGACCTAGGGTCATGGGAACCGCATCCTGATTTTCAGTGCGCCCCATTTTGAGTACATCCTTAAATTTCTCTCCCTTGCTCGCAAGAGCATTCCGAAAAACCCGCAGGGAGCAGACAAGATCGTGACAGGAGAGCAGTACCGCCAACTTTATCGCCGTGGGGTACGCATCGTTTGTGGATTGAGAACAGTTAACATGATCATTGGGGTGCAGGTGGTGATACTCCCCTTTGTTATACCCCATGATCTCCAAGCCCCGGTTTGCAATCACCTCATTGGCGTTCATGTTGGTCGAAGTCCCTGCACCGCCCTGAAACATATCCACGGTAAAATGTTCATGCAGCTCGCCGCCCAGAATTTCATCACAGGCCTGACAAATGGCATTCATTCTGGTGTCGTCAAGGACCCCCAATTCATGATTGGTCTGGGCCGCAGCCTTTTTCACCATGGCTAAAGCTTCAACCATATGTTCAAAATTATTAAGATATATTCCTGAGATGGAAAAATTTTCCATGGCCCGCAGGGTTTGAACACCATAATAGGCATGACCGTAGACATCTCTTGTACCAAGAGAATCTTTTTCCCGACGCAACCCGCTGATCAGTAGATCCCCGCTGTTACCCTTGCAGTGGACACTATCCGCAAGCATACGCATGCGGCGGTTGATCCCAACCGCAACCTGAGCAACTATGCGGTAAAACAACTCCGGATTATTTTCTTTGAAAGATTCAATCTTTTCCTCAGTTATCTGCCAGATTCTGGTTCCGGTTCGCGTAAACGCGCCATTGGAGTGGGAGTCCTTCTCGAGAAGAGCACCTTCGCTGACCATGGAACCGGAAACTATTGTTCCAACCTTGCGAGAAGTGCCATGAATACCACGCATCAGTTCAAGCTCACCTTCAAGGATGATTCCTGCCCAACGACGTGGGCTTGATTCATAGAATATCCATTCATCCTGCTGATATACCCGTTCTTCACCTTCAGCGATCAGGATAACCAGATCCTCTTCGCTGATACCGGTTGACCTGGCTGCCTGACGGACAATGCTTTGTTCAATTCTCATAGCGTCTGTTTATTCCAACTATAAAATAATAGAAGTTAATGGATGCAGGTGGAGAAAACTATCCCGAACACCGTGCCTGAGTCCTTGTTTCACTAGTGGGTAACGTTCATGGCTTCGCTGTGGCTGCTGATTATCCGCTCAATTCGCTCAAGGGCTTGAGCTGTTGTTTTGATCTGATCTCTGGGAAAAGCAACCGGATACTGAAGGGGCGGCATGCCCAGAAAGGCCAGCCCTCCCCCATAGGGAGTAAGCATGACAGTTACCTTTCCACTGGTAAGCGTAATGGTAAGCCCTCCCAGATCCAAGTCCCGGAGCGTTTCCATGAGAATGGTGTCGGCATGCAACCGGTCTATCAAATGTTGACCTATATGACAGTTGCCTTTGCATCCGAACCTGCCGCTTCTGAAACGCAGTGAACAAGATCCAGTCAATTGGATCTCCCGCTCCAGGCAAAGGTTAACGGACATTGTTCCTCCCAAAAGCTGGCGCTGCCAGGTCTGAATTGCGGTCAGTCCCTGCAGTGTGCCCGGAAGGGCCGAGAAACGTACATCCCCGTTTTCGGTCAACTCCGCCTCTCCCCATAGCGGGGAAAAAAGGCGTGAAGTCTGGAGAATGGCTGCATTGGCTGCGTTTACCCGTTTCTGTCTTGATCGGAACATAGTATCTCCTGCTTGCCCTAGATGTTCTGGTCGCCTGAGCGAATGGTGTATGCTTCGGCTACCTGAAGGACGAATACTCGACCATCGCCATGGTTGCCGTCCCCTGTTCTAGCCGCCTCCATGATGGTTCTAACAGCTGCTGCTTTCTGATCGTCATCCACGAAGGTTTGAATCATTTCTTTAGGAATATCCTTATAAATCATGTCACCGACTTTGAGACCGCTCTGGTTCCCACGCCCGATAACGGGGAATTTAGTCATGCCGTACACACCGATTTCGGCGAGAGCATCAGTCACTTCAGTGACTTTTTCCGGGCGAATAATGGACTGAATAAGATACATGGTATCTCCTTTGGGTTATATTTATCTGTCATCTGAGGCGACGACGGTTTAAATGGTGGTTGCGCTGGAGGTCGCCCTACTACCGGGAGCGATTACAAAGGTGGCCGGAATACCGTTTTTATAGAGTTCTTTTTCAACCAGCCCCCACTCCTCCTGCGCTTCTTGCATGTTCATGGGCTTGAACATGGGCTCCTTGATAACAAACCGGAGCCAGAAAATGACGTAGACTAGTGTGCAGGCTATCATGACGCCGACCAGACGGAAGATTATACTTTCCATTTCCGGAACTGGTGCGATGTTGATAATGGCGTAGACCATGCCTAGAGATCCGATAATTTGAGGAATAGGATAGAACGGTGTTTTGTATGGTCGCCTCTGGTTCGGATAGCGACGACGGAGGATGAGTACATCAATATGCGCGATCACATAGGAGAAGAGCCAGGAACAACAGGCTGCAAGAATATAAATGATCAGGTTCGGTGCTTCACTGATGCCACCGAAATAAGTGACACTCATAGCTCCAGCCATGAACAGGATACCGACCCATGGCGTTTGAAAACGGGGATGGATAAGCCGAAAGACTCTAGGAAGTTCACGGCTGACAGCCATGCCGTAGAGCATGCGGGGAACCACGCCGATGACCGTATTGATGGTACTTGCGCTGGCGAAGATTGAAACGACGGCGATCCAAATCATTCCCGGCCTGCCAAGCATAGCCAATGCCATATCGACATGGGGATGATTGGAGTTTGTCAGCTGTTCAGCCGGAACGAACTTGAGTGAGGCGTATCCATAGACGAGGTTGACAAAGAAGATGGCCAGCAAGCCGTAAATCATAGCTTTTGGGATGTTCTTTTCCGGCTGTTTGGCTTCTTGAGCCATGGGGGTGACAAATTCAATACCGATATACAGCCAGATCGCCAAAGCTGTCAGACCGAAAACTCCCATGCCCATGGGGTTGAAGGGCTGATCGGGTATAACCGGCGCAGGCAGCGTACCTATACCGGTAAGGCCGATGATTCCGAGCAGAGCCATGGATATCATCATGGTCATTGTGAAGACAATTTGCAGCTTGGCAAAAATATCCACACCGATGACATTGGTAATGGTCAGGATGGCCAGAAGCAGCCCCCCCCATAAAACAGGGGGAATTCCGGGCGTAAAGGTCTCCGTGATAACGGACCCGGCTACAGCCAACTCCGCCGGTGCTGCGAACAGATTGGGAATAATATATGCCAGAATGACCGCAGCCATAGCCGGCAAACTTCCCAAGGCGACTTTTGTATAAGAGCGGAGTCCCCCGGCATGAGGCATCATACAAGCAAGTTCCGCATAACTTTGAGCTGAAAAGAGTTGCAGAATCCAGCCTGAGGCCATGGCAATAACAAACCCTCCACCGGCAAGGCCCATGCCTTGGCCTAGTGATACCAGTGTGCTGGAAGCGACGACTAGCCCCACCGCTACGGAAAAGCAGGAATAAAAACCGAGGGTCTTTCGAAGTTCCGTTTTCATATTAAACTCCATTGGTGTACGTGGTTACCTGATTATGACAAATTCATCTCTGGCTGAACCGCGCCATGCGCTTCATCCGCTGTGCCGTATTGCAGCAAAGGCTAATCCCCGCCGAATTACGGACCGTTGCACCGTATCACTACCTGTCTTTCCTCGACATCACAGGGCTGGATGATAGCGTTTCTCCCAAGACAGGATGTCCCAGGTATTGAATTGTCATTAGGCTAGATAGGGTTTATCCCAAAGATTCAGAGTTGTACCGATGCCCTTTTCCAAAGCATTCCGATACACGATGGTACCCCAGGCCACGTCTTCCACGGGAAGCCCTCCCACCGAATAAACAATGATTTCATCTTCATTTTTACGGGCTGGAAGTTTTCCGGTAAGCACATCGCTGAGATCTTCAAGCTGCTCCTTGGCCAGCCGTCCATCGGCAATAAGATCCATGCAGTGCACAGCCGGGATGGGTATGGTATGGTAGGCAGGATAAGGCATTTCTTCAGCCCATGCCTCGTACAGGGGAACATAATCAGCCACGTTACGCGCCCGGTTGAGGATAAAATCGTCATCAAATCGCGCAGCAGCCGGGCAACAGATAAATGCACCGGGTTTGATCCACTCTTCCTTTACATAGGGATACTCATTAATATCTCCAGTGGGAGATGATGTCCCCAGAAAGAGGATATCCGCATCCTTTGCTGCACCTTCAATATCATCAGCGATAACTATTTCGCTGACGGTGGGATATTTGCCCTTCACATAATCAATGAAGCTCTGCATTGATTTCTTGCCCCTGCCTTTAATCTGCACGCGCTTGATACCGGGCCGAACGGTCATAAAGGAATCAAATGCGGTCTTACTCATGACTCCCGGACCGACGATGCCCACGGTTTTGGAATCTTCACGAGAGTAATACCGGGCACCGACGCCGGGTATCGCCCCCGTGCGGTAGGCACTAAGAATATTGGCGGACATATGAGCCATGGGAGCGCCGGTATCCTTATCGTTCAAGGTCAGCATCAGGATGGAGCGCGGCAGTTCTTTCTGCTTGTTTTCGGTGTTGGAACCGTACCACTTCATGCCCACCATATCGAACTGGCCGCCAAGATATGCAGGCATAGCCATGAATCTGCGATCGGGACCGTCTACCGGCATATTGGGAAAGGGTGATTCTTCAGGAAATACCATCATAATGCCATGAGAGTTGTTACCTGCTCCACCCATACGAAAGTCGCCCATTTTGAGCAGCCGGAACATCTCTTCCATTGCATCTACGCAGCCCAACATATCGGTCACACCAGCTTCGATCATGTCGTTTTCGCTCAAATACAAAAAATCAATTTTAGGATTTGCCATAGTCTTATCTCCTTAATGTCTAAAAAAGTTAGCCGAGTTCACACCCGATATGAGCTTCAAGTTCAATCTCCACAAACTGGGTCGGACGATTAAGCTTGGGGGTTTCCACCATTGTAAATAACGGCCTTATGTCCTTAAAACGTTCACTGTAAGCTGCGGCTACTTCCTGAGCGAAAGCCATGTCCGTGACATAAGCTTTTACTTTGATCACATCTGAGGCAGAGGCTCCGGCCTGCTGCAACAAATCGATGAATTTAGTTAATATGTATGCTGCCTGCTCCCCAGCGCTTTCACCGGCGACAGTCCCGTCCGGCTGTACTGCAGTAGTGCCGCCGATGTAGACATGATCCCCGACCTTCACCATTCGAGAGTATCCGGCGATATCTTCTAGAGGTGCTCCTGACGAATAATTAATACGCTGCATAATGCTTTCTCCTTTTGCAGTGCTAAACTGTCCATTTATTCATCTACAAAAAGCACACAGGCATATTGGAAAAAACGGAACAATGTTAAAGAAGGCGATATAGCTCCCAGTGCATAAAATCGAACTTTAAATATATATTTCAGCTACTTATTAAAGAATTTAGGCAAAGACATTATATTTATCTTTCACAAAATTGCTATCATATTACAAAAATGAGCCATTACTCATGTCTAAAAAAACATTTTTGTTAATATGGGCCTACAAGACAAAAGTGGGGTCTAAAAAGAATAAAAGAGCAAACCTGCTGTGACTCTGGCCTGTTACGTCAGGATATAGCGATGGAGGGGGATGATAATTTTCTTTGGCGTTGTTGTTGCATACCTCGTTACGACTGGAGGTAAAATGTGATTACGGAAAAAACCTACATGCCGGAGCAACCCTTTTTTCAACTATCGACGACAGACTATGTATCCCAGCTGTCTCTGTGCGACAGAGGGGTGGCCCAATATTATAGTTTTGTAAATCTGAATGCAGACAACGACATCATCGCTGTTCCGGATGGGACAATAGACATCATCATTCAATGTTCGGGCAATCACCCCAGAGCGCAAGTGTGCGGCTCGGTCAAGAAGGGGCGACAGGTCCAATTTGAACTGGGAGTAAAATATTTCGGAATTAGATTCTTTCCCGGAACCGCGGATGCGTTGTTACAGTGCCCTCTTAATCTATTTACCGATCAGGAAGTTCTCCTTGAAAATGTATATGACAGGGCGGACGAATTAGCAGAACGGATCAGTAATGCCACCTCGTTCAAAGAGCGTATCTGTTTATTTAAAAAATATTATGCAAAACGGATTCGGGAAAATTCGAGCGTATCCACATTGATCCCCTACCTGATTAACAAGATCAACAAGTCTCACGGAGATATCAAAGTCGGCGACTTGGCGGAGGATACCGGCTACTCGACTCGTCACATTAGCGGCCAATTTTCAAGGGCCGTTGGAATCTCGCCGAAACTGTATTCTCGCATCGTCCGTTTTCAGCGATGCCTAGGGTTGCTGTGGGGACAGAAGCAACTATCGTACGCCAGCCTTGCACAAGACAGCGGATATTATGATCAGGCTCATTTCATTAATGAGTTCCGTGAGTTCTCACTTTGTACCCCTGCGCAAGCCTTAGGGACAAGTATCCAGTAACATGGAAAAGAAAGATTAACTCTAGATTGAATCACTATGGCCTGACTGAAAATATCGCAGATTGTCAGCAAAAAAATCTTCAGCCTCAGTATGCTGAAACATCTTTATCGTGGGCACCGACACCAATCATTCCAGAACGCTACCTATCACCCAGAAGAATTTCCCCGCACATTGCCCAAATATACGCATCCCAAGTTTTCCAAACCGCACCTGAAATGAATTTTGCGCACGCAACCACTTTTCGGCTTACACAAAGAGAGCCTCATAATGCGTTAAAATGGCGTAAAAATTGACTTTTACAAGAAGTACACAAGGCAAATTGAGCACCCGCACTGCTGGCTATGAATTGCCGGTATGGGCATGTCATGCTCGGTGACGAAGGACGTGCTGTGGAGTTGTTGCCGGAGTTTGGGTAGCGAGTTAGGCAGAAATAGCTTGATTGAGGTAAGGGGCGTCAGAGATGGCGTCCTTTTTTTGTCACTTAAATACTAATCGTTTATCACGCAGTTGGTATTTTTTTTCACGACTTATCCATAATGACTTTCTTTTCCTCCCACTCCTTGATCAAATTAGAATAAAAACTATCATCATCAATTCCTAAATAATCCAGTATTTCAAAGCACTGTATAATGTCATATCTTGCGCAACACAGCATAATCATACCTACCCAGTAAGGATCAACAGTGACAACCATTTTCCCTTTATATTCAAACAACTTTAGATAGGTATCGTTAACAGAAGAGAAATCTGAATGAACAAATGAATTAAGCATTGTATATATCGTCAAATAGTCATGCTCAAGATTTTCGTACATTTTAGATTTAATTTTAGCTAATATATCACGCTTATGCGACATAGCCCCTAGATTTAACTTAGACCACTTCGGTTGAAACTTACTACCTAGTTCAAAATCTGGATTGATTTCCTTCTGACTAAATAAGGCACGTTCAAATGACCTATCTACGTCTACAAAACTTTCTAAATTTTCTTTTAGCTGACAATCTTGGCTGGCCTTCTTCAACAAACGGTAGTCATTGATGGGACCATGCTTAATATATTGCTTCAAGCCAATATTTTCATCTTCATATATTAAATATGAACAGACTATCAATTGTTCAAAACGGCTTCTTAAAAGGACTGAAGCTGGAGCACCAAAAGTCCAACTATTTATCATTCTAGCACTAGCACTGGTTGATTCTGCTATATATTTAAATCGATAAAACAGATGTAAAAACGGTGTATCCAAATCATCTTGTTTTTGATTAAACTTTTGATTGAAGTATGCAAACGCCCTATCAGATAATTCATTAAAAAGATTGAATTCTTCCCATTTCTCATAAGGTCCCAATTTATACATCATATCCTCACCAAATTTGTTTCAACATTTATCAATATGTATATTTAGAACAGTAGCTTATTCCTCATAGGCTTGCAAAAACACACATCGCTATCCACCAACTTCGGATCTTAGTGGGCTTCCCCCACCAGCTCACCCCAGCAAATGTTGCCCCCGGTTGACCGACATGTTCACCAGCAACGAAAAAAGCCTAGCTATCAAATCTGATAACTAGGCTTAATTCTTGAAAATTTTAATGGTGGAGCTGGAGGGAATTGAACCCACGGCCTCTTGAATGCCATTCAATTATTTCACCCTTCATTCCACATCACAAAACCTCACATTATCCCTTTATTTAAAAGACACTTGACGACTTTAAGCTTATTTTACTATCACCATATTTCAGATCGTTTTTTACAAAAAGTGGTACCAAAGTGGTACCGCACTTCTGGAGGGACGTATGGCGAAGGATAAAAGAAAGTGGATTACTTCAGCAAAATTTTCTGGCGTGCGCTGGTATCAGCATGCAACTCGAAAGCATGGGGTTAAATTTGATAAGTGCTTTGGCCTGCGCTATGCGGCGGCTGGTAGAAGATTTCAGCCAACCCTCGGATGGGCTAGTGAAGGATGGTCTGAAAAGAAAGCAGCACTAGAACTTTCAAAGCTCAAGGAAGCATACAAAACGGGCAAAGGCGACTTCTCACTTTCGGAAAAACGGAAAAAGAACCAGAAGAAATATCTGCAAGAGCAAGAAGAGATAAAAACAAAAGAAAAAGAGTCTATTATCTTCTCTGATTTCTGGGAACAAAGCTACTGGCCAACACAAAACTATAAGTCTGTCGGATCTCTCGGAGCTGAATCAGCTCTTTATAGAAACTGGATATTCCCAAAGATCGGCAAGGTTCAGCTTTTAAGGATCAAAGCTAAAGATGTTGAAAAAGTTTCATCCGCTATGTTTGCAAAAGGTAGAAGTGTAGCATCTGTCAACTATGCTTTAGCCGTGATCTCACAAGTATGGAATCTTGCAAAACGCGATGGACTTGTTGCAGAAGACTCCCCCACTAAAAAAGTGAAACTCCCAAAAAAAGACAATCGGCGTACCCGCTTTTTGACGAAAGATGAAGCAATCAGACTTTTCAAAGAGTTAAAAACAAGATCCCCCGAAACCCACGACATGGCTATTCTAGCTTTATACTGCGGATTACGGTTCGGAGAAATTGCCTCCCTTACATGGCAGGACATCGATTTCGAGAATGAAGATATTTATATCCGAGATCCAAAGACCCTAGTAAACAGGAAGGCTTTTTTCATTAAGCCTGTACGCGAAATGCTAGAACGAAGAGCTTTAGAGCCCCATTCAAATTCAGAGAGGCTATTCAATACAGTTGATGGAGGCAAACTTGCACGAGTTTCTAAAACATATGGCAGGATCGTTGCGGAGATGTTCAACGAGGGCATAGACGACTCAAGACAAAAAATGTGCTTTCATAATCTACGCCATACATTTGCATCGTGGCATGTCCAACTAGGAACTGACTTGTACACTGTAAAAGAGCTTATGGGACATAGTAATTTCAAAATGACTCAACGCTATGCACACCTCGCCCCTGACGGACTTAGGAAGGCTGTTAAGGTTTTGGAGGATTAAGGGGTTAAAGGACTTGCAATCTAACTATATTTTAAGTCATAAAAGCAGTTATCATTTTCAATAAATTTTACTCCTAAACATAAGTAATTAAAAATGTTTTGTTTAAAAACTGACCTATTTAAAATAGTAGGCAATTTTAATTTAAAAAAAATAAAAGGCTACTCTCCATACTGGAAAGCAGCCTTAAATGCTAAGCATATAATTTAAATTTATCCGTTTAATAGAACTTCCCGCATACGTCGAAACTCATCTTCACTTATTTGGCCATGGAAAATTTTTCCTTCAGGATATCAAGTGGATCACGATTATAAGCGCAGGACGGTTCTTTTGACTTAAAGGATTGAATAATTTTCATGACCCCAAAGAGGACAAGTACGACAATCAAAATATTCCAAAACATACCATACATTCCCACACCCATGAATCCATGCCCAGCTCCAAACAGACTACCCCAGCTGCAACCGTACATAAGAACCTCCTGAAGGTTAAGATCACTACTGTAGTTCTAAAAACTACAAACCTGTCATGGCTTTTACATCTTCAAGTGACTTTTCCATCTTCTGAAGCCCGTCATTCACCATCTGCATACCACCGGCTGTACCTTTTTTCATCATTCCCATCCCCTTCATCATTTCCATCATGCCTTTATTAGCATTGCCCATCGAATTTTCTATCATGGATTGGTGGGGATTACCTTCTGCACCATTTTCAATCATTTTCATTCCATTATGCATAGGCATCATTTCTTTATTCATCATTCCCATGCCTTCTTTCATGGTAGCAGGATTTTTCATCATATCCGCTCCATTTTTCATATCTTCAATCCCTTTCTCCATAATCATGATTCCTTCATGCATGGACCCTGTAACCTTGTCATTACCTTGCATGGAGCTGTGATCCATGTTCATATCCATAGCAAAAGCAGCCGTAGACATTGCAACAATAAATGCGACCAGCATAGTGATGTTTAAAATCTTTTTCATTTGATAATCCCTCTGTTTTGTTTAATTTTAATTATTTCTTTTAACGACCACAACGGTGAGATCGTCTTCTTGTTTATTTCTTCCTGTAAACTCATGCACAGCATCAAAAATGGTTTCTACAAGAGTTTCAGCAGACAAATCCTTTGCAGAATTTATCACTTTCCATAGCCGCTCTTTTCCGAAAAATTCTCCATCGCTGTTGGAAGCTTCCCAGATCCCGTCAGTTCCCAGAATTAAAATCTGACCAGCATTCAAATCAAAACAGCAACTCTCGGAATATGTGGCCTCTGCTACAGCTCCAAGAGCAATTCCGTTCCCTTCGAGTTGAATAAATTCCTCTTGGGTATGATCAAATATTAATGCAGGATCATGCCCGGCCCTTACCCAGCGCAACTCATTTTTTAAGGGATCAAGTTCAACCATAACCATGGTCATAAATTGAGCTGTCTTACAGGTATCCTCCGCCACCAATTTGTTCACATCTGCTAAAACCTCCCCGAGAGTGCCACTACTTAAACTCCGTGCCCGCACGTAACCCCGGATAGACCCCATAAGCATTGCCGCTGGAACCCCGTGCCCACTGACATCTCCCACAGTAAAACGGATATTCTCCTGATCTACATAAGATTTGATGTAGTCAAAATAATCTCCGCCCAGTTCATCGCAATACTTACTCTCACCATAGATATCATATCCTGAAATATGAGGGGAACTCTGCGGCAACAGATTTGTCTGCACTTCCATCGCAACATCAAGAGCGCTTTTAATCTCGATATGCTCCTGAAGACTGGGAACCATTTTATTAAAATTATCCGCAAGCTCACCAACCTCATCAGCATTTGAAATTTCAACTTTGGCAGCAAAATCACCGGATGCAATTCGCTTTACGCCCTTGGCAAGAATCAAAATGTTTTTTGTAAAACGATGAGACAGCATAAAAGCGAGGATTGAAACGAGCAGAACTACGGCAACAAGCACCAAAAAAGTACTACGATATTGCTGTGATATTACGGAAGTTACGAATTTTTTAGCATTCTCAGCAGGCTTAACGACATCATCATAAAGCAGAATTAAAACCAGTGAAATACCACGTTTATCAGGAGCTGAAAAAGCCCAGATACTGTCACGCCCTTTATATGGCATGCTTACAACACCGGACTTTCCTTCTTTAAGAAGCTCTTTAAATTTAGAAAATAATACAGAATCAGAAGAGGAAAGCATGACCTCAGCAGTTGAAGGCTCCCACATATGCATCATGGTTTTAAGGTTAGTTCCGGAAACTTCTTTCGCAACAACTTCAACCACACCTGTACCGTTATCATTCAGCTGCGGCTTGATTAGCAATGAATCAATATTGTGAGAAAACATATTAAGATGATTATTGCCGGATAAAAGAGTATCAAGTGGCACATCAATAGAGACAGATCCCACAGTCTCTCCCTGTACGACTATTGCCAAAGAAGCAGTAAGGACTGTTCTTCCTGTCAGGGGATCTTTTTTAGGAAGTGACCAAGTTGGGAGCAAATTTTCCTGAAGAATAGAAGCCGTCTGAGGCTGTGATTCATTCATCATCTGCCCCATAGACATACCTGTTGAACGTGCCGGATAGGTAAGTGATTCTCCTGAAATAAAATCTGCTTTAATCCATAAAGTCAGGTTAGGATTTCTTTGTTCAATTGTTTTAAAAAGAGGAAATATCGCATCAGTTGATCTCTGCTGTATAATTCTATCCGCTGTTCCAAGATATCCGGAACCATAACCGACATAATTGAAGTCGATCTCCCGTCTCCCGTGCATAACAAAATTATGCTGCCCATATTTTTGCTGAAGCCGCTCATAGTCACTCTCGGTGTCATGATCTGTAGAATCTACAAGTATCTCTGGCAGAACAAACATGTCCCCTTCTTCAATCCATGCGGTCAGTTCGGCAGAGAGCTGTTGCAACCTCAACTCAACAATTTTACGTTCTTTTGAGAGAACCCTCGCATGATCTTCCACCAATCTTTTTAATTCAACACTGCTTTTGTTTACAAGCTCACTACGAACTTCTCCGCCGATCTCCCCAGAAAGAGAATGCAACGATTCAAGCACCCCGGTCTGCACGGCAACAAGGGGTACAATTGAAACAAGTAACAAGAGTAAAAGCAGTTTAAATCTAATCTTCATAAAATTCCTGTTTTTGGAGAGCAACTACACTAAAAAAAGAGATGATAAAAGTTTGAGTCAATATACCTCATATCTAAGTATTACGCTCAACAATTTTGCATAGAGATTACATTTTACATTCCATATAATATTTATTTAATTATTATAAGACATTAAAATACACAGCACATATTTAATTAACCGACACATCAACTATTGTGTAAAAAATTGCACAATAATTTATGTTTCTTATTCACACTAAAAAATCTATACTATTTTAGTATAGATTAACAATAGGTTGCACTTAAAAACTTTGTGCAAAAAGTGCAACAACTAAACGCAATATCCTGTAATTACATAAACTAATACGACAGAACTTGCACAGAATATTTTAATAAAGTCTGGCTATAGCAGATAGAAATAGGTTATACCCAGACTAAATACCATTATACGGCTTTATATATGGAATGGAATAGTAATTGCTCAAACACAAAATGATCATCAGATAAAAACGTGCAGGAGATCCAGTGTCTAAATTTTTTAAATGTACCACACTTTTAATCATAGCAGTGCTTATCCTATTGCCAAGTACAGGAAGTGCCCAGAACAGCTCAAGTAACGGCATGGCTGAGTACAAAACCGAACACGCTGAAATAAAAGATCTTACAGAATATCTGATTGAAGCTGCACGCAATAATGACGACCTCTATGCGGCATTCTACAGCTGGAAAGCCGCCTTACAACGCGAAACAAGTGTTTCAAGCCTACCGGACCCTAGATTCAGTTTTGCATGGTTTATTCAGCCGGTGGAGACCCGGACTGGACCACAGGAATTTAAATATGGATTAAGTCAGACTCTTCCATGGTTCGGCAAACTGAATCTTAAAGGTGAACAGGCCTTGCGTGATGCAGATATTAAAAAAGCAAAATTTGATGCCCTTAAACTCAAGATATTCTACAAAGTTAAAACTAATTACTACGACTACGCCTACCTTGCACAGGCAATCCGCATCACTCGTGAAAATATTGAGCTTATGAAATATCTCGAATCCGTTGCCAGCTCCAAATACGCCACCAGCTCGGGTAAGTATGACGGGCTCATAAAAACCCAAGTAGAACTCGGTAAACTTGAGGATAGACTCCGCTCTCTGGAAGAACGCAAAAGACCTACAGTTGCGAAATTGCTTGCCGCCATGAACAGGCCGGATGGACAATCTTTACCCCTGCCTGCTTTTATCCCGATCATGAAGATAGAAGCCGACCCACATCAGCTTAAAAAAGATTTCAAGGAAGCCAATCCTAGTCTGATGGCTCTTACCCATAAAATTAATAAAGAAAAACTTTCTGTAGAACTGGCTGAAAAAGACTACTTTCCTGACTTTTCCTTCGGAGTTGAATATATCCAAACAGGTAAATCCAGATCTCCCAATGTTACCAACGAAAATAAAGATCCTGTTGTTGCCGGGATGTCTATAAACCTTCCTATCTGGTTCGATAAACAAGAAGCTCAGCTTGTTGAGGCTCAGCAGAAAGTTAAGTCAGCCAGCCGCGAAAAAACAGGGCTTGAACGCAATCTATCTGCCGACCTTGAGCTGGAAATCTATCGTTACGAAGATGCTATCCGCAAAGTGAACCTTTACAGAGACTCGCTTACTCCCAAAGCAGAACAGTCACTTGCTGTTTCCATTGAAGGTTTTCAATCCGGAACAGCTTCATCCGCCGACCTGATTGATGCAGAAAGAACCCTTATCGAATTTCAACTTGTCTATTATCAATCGCTGGCAGAACAGGCCAAAAGGGTTGCCGCCATTGAATACCTAGTCGGTCATGAAATACCATGCACAATTCATGGCTCTATGCTGCCCCATACAGCGATATCCCCACCTGTAAAATAACCATATATATCAAGCAAATATATCATGAAAAAATTTAAAGACATAAAATCATCAATTATACCGGTCATCGCTATCGTACTGATCGCATTCGTGGCCGGATACTGGTTTTCCGGAAATGACAGTACAACCGCTGAAAAACAACTTGTAGATGAGCACGCCGGACATGGACTTGATGCCGAAGTAACTGAAACAGGCGAAGTGGTCTGGACCTGTTCCATGCATCCGCAGATTCAGTTGCCGAAACCGGGCAAATGTCCGATTTGTTTTATGGATCTGATCCCGCTTGAAAAAGGCGGCAAATCAGGAGACGAAGCAATCAGCCTTAGACAGATAAGTTTGACAGCTCAGGCACGTAAACTTGCCGGAATCGAGACCAGTGCTGTTCAAAAAAGAAATGTCAGTGTTGAAACCCGCATGGTGGGAAAGGTTGATTATGATGAAACCCGCATGGGAACCATTACGGCATGGACCGGAGGACGGATAGATAAACTTTACATAGATTACACTGGAAGTTCAGTCCGTAAAGGACAAGCCATGGCTTCCATATACAGTCCCGAACTTCTTACCGCGCAAGTTGAACTTATCCAGTCTGTAAAAGCAAAAGAAGCATTACGCGGAAGTTCTATGCAGATCGTAAAAGACACTGCTGCGCGCACTGAAAAAGCTTCCCGTGAAAAACTCCGCCTACTCGGTCTTTCCAAATCTCAAATTGCAGATATCATAAAAAACGGCAAAGCGGACGAACACATTATACTTTATTCTCCAATGAGCGGCATTGTTCTGAAAAAAGACGTAGTTGAAGGAGTTTATGTTAAGACAGGAACTCCCATTTACACCATTGCCGACCTCTCAAGAGTCTGGGTCTTTCTTGAAGCGTATGAATCAGACCTGCCATGGATTAAAATGGGAATGCAGGTTGATTTCACGACCGAAGCATACCCCGGCAAATCATTTCAAGGAAAAGTCACTTACATAGATCCGGTTGTTAATGAAAAAACCAGAACGATCAGAATCCGTCTTGAAGTTCCGAACAAGGAATTGAAACTTAAACCCGGCATGTTTGTGCGCGCTGTCAGTCAGGTTGATAAAAATGCAGTATCTCAGCTTGTTATCCCGGCATCAGCTCCGCTCATTACCGGAAAACGTGCTGTAGTCTATATTGCTGTACCCGGCAAAGAAGGAGTTTACGAAGGACGGGAAATAGTACTCGGCCCCAAAGCCGGGGACTTCTACGTGGTAAAATATGGTCTGGTAGATGGTGAGCAAGTTGTTACAAATGGAAATTTCAAAATAGACAGTGCCCTGCAGATTATAGCTAAGCCAAGCATGATGAATCAGGAAAGCGGCGTAAAAACAGTCCTAGACAACAAAGGATCTGAACACTCGCTGCCTCCTATCTTCGTTTCTAAATTAATACACCTGAAAAAAAGTTTTGATATTCTGATTAATTCAGCCAAGGCTGACTCTATCGACAAAACCCGCATGCTCTATTCCAAGTTTTATGACAGCCTTAAAGCTATAGACAGTGCAGGACTCAAAGGAGACAACTCACTTGTCTGGAAAGAGTTATCCATGCTTCTTACTAATGACGCTGTAATTGGTCGCGATGCAAAGAATGCTCTTAGGCTGAAATCAATTACAGATGAAACGGCAAAACATTTTAAACGACTTGATAATGCTTTTAACATATCAAACCTTGCCAAAAACACTGGAAGCAAAGTTGAAACCCCTGAAACTTTCAAAATTCAAATGGGGAAAGTATATGCTTCATACTCAGCTTTCACAGAAGATCTTGCGGCAGATAATATGCTCTTGGCGCAAACACACGCAGAGCTGATGGCTGCAGAGCTAAAGAAAATAGATCATGGATCTCTCAGCAGTGAAGCTCATAAAATCTGGATGGACGCCTTCAAAAATATCAATGACGGGATTGATTCCATACGCAGTGCAAAGGATATCGTGGGAGTGCGCGCCGGACTGGAGCCTCTTTCATACGGCATGATCGACGTTGTGGACAAACTCGGCATCAAATCATCTCAACCTGTCTACGAAATATTCTGCCCTATGGCTTTTGATTTTAAAGGAGCCATGTGGCTGCAAAGCGACGAAAACATTCGAAATCCCTACTTTGGAGAAACCATGCTCCAGTGCGGTGAAATTAAGCGTCAGCTCAAAGATAAGGAATAGAGCGTAACAGCTATGAGTGATAATTTAAAACCTGAACCAAAACGCCCTGTACCCCGCACCTTAACAGAAAAGGTCATACTGTTTTGCCTTGAGCAGAAACTGATTGTTGCCATCCTCTTGATTATGGTCATTTGCGGGGGAATATATACTGCGCCTTTCAACTGGAAAATTGACGGAATAGACAGATCCCCCGTCCCCGTTGATGCAATTCCTGATATCGGTGAGAATCAGCAGATTATTTTCACCAAATGGCTTGGTCGTTCCCCTCAGGATGTGGAAGATCAGATAAGTTATCCGCTGACCGTGGCCCTGCTCGGTGTGCCCGGAGTAAAGACCGTTCGCAGTTACTCCATGTTCGGTTTCTCAACAATTTACGTCATTTTTAAAGAAGATGTAGACTTTTACTGGTCCCGTTCACGGTTGCTCGAAAAGCTTAACAGTCTTCCGGCTGGAACTCTCCCAGCGGGTATAAAACCATCTCTGGGGCCTGATGCAACGGCCTTAGGTCAGGTATATTGGTACACAATTGAAGGACGCGACCCTGACGGCAATCCCACCGGAGGGTGGGACCTTGATGAATTGCGCTCAACACAGGATTGGTATGTCCGCTACGCGCTGCTCTCTGCTGAAGGAGTAAGCGAAGTGGCTTCTGTCGGAGGCTTTGTAAAAGAGTATCAGATTGATGTCGATCCCGATGCAATGAGAGCTGCGAATGTAACTCTTAGCGAAGTATATCGCGCTGTAAAAAATTCCAACCTTGATGTTGGCGCACGTACTATCGAAATTAACAACGCTGAATATGTCATCAGAGGTATCGGGTTCATCAAAAAGATATCTGATATTGAAAGCTCAGTTGTTAAAGTTGTAAATGACATCCCTATTCATGTTCGCGATGTCGCGCGGGTGGCTGAAGGTCCGGCCCTGCGTCGTGGAGTTCTGGATAAAGGCGGTGCAGAAGTTGTCGGCGGAGTTGCAGTTGTCCGCTATGGCGAAAATCCACTGCAGGTAATTGATAATATCAAAAGCAAGATAAAAGCTATTTCACCGGGATTACCCTCAAAGATTCTGCCGGACGGGACAAAAAGTAAACTGACGATTGTTCCTTTTTATGACCGCTCAAACTTGATTCATGAGACCCTCGGCACGCTTAACACAGCCCTGACTGAAGAAATACTGATTACTATCATTGTAGTCCTTATTGCGGTCATGCACCTTAAAAGTTCATTACTTATTTCTTCATTATTGCCTCTTGCCGTACTCATGAGCTTTATGGGTATGAGAGTCTTCAAAGTTGATGCAAACATTGTAGCTCTATCAGGAATTGCAATTGCAATCGGAACCATGGTCGACATGGGGATTATCATCTGTGAAAACATACTGAAAAAGCTCGAAACGGCAGAAGAGGGAGTCAGCCGCCTTAAGCTTATTTACGATGGAACAACAGAAGTCGGCAGCGCAGTAATGACTGCTGTTGCCACTACAATCGTCAGCTTTATGCCTGTATTTGCCATGGACGGAGCCGAAGGAAAACTATTCAAACCATTAGCTTATACGAAAACTTTCGCGTTACTGTCCTCCATCATTGTAGCTTTGACGGTTTTACCGCCTTTAGCTCAACTTCTGTTCACTGCGCGTAAAAAATTTGCCAAGGGGAAGCAATCTTATATTCGTTCGGCCCTCTACATCCTTTCTGGAATT